>CAIKLQ010001053.1 GCA_903828255.1 uncultured Verrucomicrobiota bacterium | reverse complement strand
GAACAGGAGCGCGCTCATCCGTTTCGGCCCTACCTGCATTACAACTCGTGGTACGACATCTCGTGGCCGGGCACTCCGATGAACGAGACGAATTGCCTCGCGGCCATTCGCGCGCTCGCGGACAACTTGATCAAACCTCACGACGTGACACTCGACGGCGTGGTGTTTGACGATGGCTGGGACGATCCGAAATCGCTCTGGCAATTTCACGCCGGCTTCCCATGCGGATTCGCGCCGCACGCCAAGCTCTGCCGGCGGGAGCACACGCATCTGGGCGTCTGGCTTTCGCCGTTTGGCGGATATGGCAAGGCCAAGGACGACCGGTTGCGCTTTGGGCAGGAGCAGGGTTACGAAACCAACCCCACCGGCTTCTCGCTGGCCGGACCGAAATACTATGATGCCTTCCGGACAGTCTGTTTGCGAATGATGCGCAAGTATGGCGTGAACCATTTCAAGTTCGATGGCATCGCATCTGGGATGTATGCGAACGGCGCCGGCGCCGGCTACGTTCCGGATACGGAGGCGTTGCGCCGGTTGATGCTGGAGTTGCGCGAGGACAACCCAGCGGTTTACATCAACTTCACGACTGGCTCGTGGCCGTCGCCGTTTTGGTTGCGGTATGCGGATTCCCTCTGGCGCCAGGGCGATGACATGGGCTTCGCCGGTAAAGGCAACAAGCAGCAACAATGGCTGACCTACCGGGACCAGGAAGTCCGGAAGAACATCGTCGGCAAAGGGCCGCTCTTTCCGTTGAATGCGCTCATGACGCAGGGCGTCGCCTGGTCGCGGCATGGCTCGGCGGCGAATCCGGAGTTTGATTCCGCCGGCTTCAAGGACGATGTCCGCATGTTTTTCGGCGGCGGGACGAGCTTGCAGGAATTATACATCCAACCCCAACGGCTCAGCCCGCAAGATTGGCAAGTGCTCGCCGAAGCCGCGAAGTGGTCGCGGGCAAATGCCGACGTGCTCGTGGACACGCACTGGCTCGGCGGCGATCCCGCGAAGCTGGAGGTATATGGTTACGCCGCGTGGTCGCCGCGCGCGGGAATCGTCACCTTGCGCAACCCGGACAACCAACCGCACGAATACGAGTTGGAGATTGGGAGCGCATTCGAGTTGCCTCCGGGAGCGCGGAGAAAATTCAGCCTGCAACGTCCGTGGGCGGAAGATGCACACCGATTGGCGCTCCACGCCGAGGCTGGGGCGACCTTGAGACTCACGCTAAAACCCTTTGAGGTTTTGATTCTCAACGCATCGCCATCGAACTAACGCACGCCGATGGTTCAGATTCACGAAACCACCCGCACGTTGCCGTTCTACCGACCGGGGCCACTGACGAACCTGCCGCTCATCTACCACCGCGAGCATCTGTTTCCTTACAGGAGTTACGGCGACACCGAGGCCACGGCTGTGCCACGCGCCTTTCGCATGGTGGTTTTGGAGAACGATGCGCTGCGGGTGGAAGTTGCACCGGAGTTGGGGGGGCGAGTTTACCGCCTGTTCGACAAGCGGATTGGAAAAGAAATTCTCTTCAGCAATCCGGTGGTCAAGCCGGTGCGGATTCTGCCTATCTGGGGGTTCATCTCCGGCGGCATCGAGTTCAACTTTCCCATCGCCCACTCGCCCACGTCCATCGCGGAAGTTGGTTGCGCCACCGGAAAGGTTGGCGATTACGGCTTTATCCGCGTCGGCGAACGCGAGGCGCGTACCGGGATGGAATGGGTCGTGGAACTGGGCTTGATGGCGGACCAACCGGTGCTCGTCCAGCGCACCGCATTGCGGAATCAAACCGGAGCGGCGCATCCGTGGATGATGTGGACGATTTGCGCCGTGCGATCCACCGAGGAGACGGAGTTCATTCACCCGCCGCATCGTGTGTTGGTGCATGATGATCGCGTGGTGGAAGCGGACTGGCCGGGCGACGATTTGAATTGGGATCGCCATTACCGCCAGATGACCGCGCTGTTTTGGAAGCCGGGCAGCGCGCCGCAGTTCGGGGCGTTTCATCACGACCTCGGATTCGGTCTCATGCACGTCGCCGACCCGCCCCAACTCCCCGGCAAGAAGCTCTGGACCTACGGGCACGGAGCGCATCGTGCCTGGGGCCAGGCTACCACGGAAGGCGGGTTGGCTTACTGCGAAATCGAGAGTGGCCCGCTGCTTGACCAGAGTGAGAAGTCGCAGTTTCCGCCGGGCGGGGAGCAGCGCTTCACGGAGTTCTGGATGCCGGCAACTACGCGCGCCGCGTGCGACCGTGTCGCGATCCCGTCGCTGCACTTGCCTGAGTGGACTGAACCGTGGCTGGGGTGGAAACATTCCTCGTGGCAAACGGAGTGGGAAGCGTTCCGCGGAAACGCCGGGCCGTTGCCTTCCTCGCCGGTGCCGTCGGGCCTTGACCTGGAAGCCGCGTTGCGCCGCGAACTGGCGCGCGATAACCCACACGCCGCCGAACCGCTGGCGCTCTGGCTCGCTTTCCACAAGCGTCCAAGGGAGGCATTCGCGGTGGTCGAACATTCCACAGCGCCCACCGCTTGCCGAGTGGCGGGACTCATCCTGGCGACGGCTTTGCAAAATTCCGCCGGTGCAATTCCGTTCCTGGAAGCCGGTCCTTTGCACGATCCGGTCGCAGTTGTAGAGCTTGACGAGCGGTATGCCGAATTTGGCCTCACCGAGAAGCGGGCCGCTTTGCTCGCCACCGCCACGCCGCACCGCCTCCTCATTGAGCGCCGCGCAGACCTCGCCCTGGCTTTGGGCCAGCCGGACGAAGCGCTCCAACTGCTGGCCTCGACCGACTGGCCGCGCGAACACCAGCGCTACGTGCGCACCACGCTGTGGCAGAAAGCCCGAACCGCACTCGGTTTGTCAGCCGCACAAGTTCCCGAGGGGTTGGGCGAGGACAACCTTGCTCAGTTCGGGGACTATTGGTCGGACTGAGGCGGAGCGCGGGCGGGACGCCGTCCGCGCCACGCTTCGCCAGTAGGAAGCGGACGGGATTTTCCGGCGCGGTTGCTGCGGTACACCCGCGCTCCGTTGCTTGCGGCGCCGCGTTAAGCTCAGCCGGACTGGGACTGGCTAGGCGCAATTCACTGCGGCTTGGTTTCTTTTTCGCCCCGCTTCAAAATCTCCTTCATGTCATCGGCGTCGTCCATGGGTGTGGCGGGTAGTTGGCGGGCTTTGCCGTAGTCCGGGTCTTTCGGGTCAATGGCTTTCTCCGGGTCAAAGATGCGCGGATCCACCGGCTCACATTTGTAGGGCCGGAAATCCGGCTTGGTGGTGAAGCAATCGGCGAAGTTATTCGCGAGCGCGTCAAACATGTTCAACGGCGGCAGGCCGAAGATCTCGTAGAGCGTGCGGTGCATGCTGACGATGGTGGTGTGGCGATGCGAGACATGGGCGTGCTTCGCCCACGGACTGATGACCAACAGCACGCTGCGCTGGGCGTCCACATGGTCCGGCTCCCCGCCCGCGTCGTCTTGCGTCACGAAGATCGCCATGTTTTTCCAGTAGGGGGTATGCGTTAGGAACTCGACGATCCGGCCGAGCGCGAGGTCGTTGTCCGCCATCCACGAGGCGAGATAGGGATAGCCTTTGTCGGGTTTCGCCCCGCTGCCGTGGTCGTTGCAGATGGCGATGTTGACGAACGCCGGGAATGGTTGTTTGCCTTTCAAGAACCGTTGCTCGACGTCCTTCATGAACCAGTGCGCGCGGTATTGGTCGGGAATGTTCATGTTAAAGATCGGAAACTCGCGGCAGGTGTTTTCATACAGAACTTGCGGCATTGGAATGTTCACGACCTCTCGGGCGCCGGTGGGATGTTCGTCCTCGTCTTCCCCCACGCCGGGGAACTCGAAGCCTTCGCCGTAGTTGCGGAAGCGGATGCCGCCGCGCGCGAGGTGCTCCCACATTGAGCCGGCCTCCGGATAATCCTCCGGAATGAGCGAACCGTTCGAGCCCATCGAGTAGCGGCGGCCCGGCGCGGTGCTATTCTTCTTGAATGACCAACCTACCGAGTAGGTCATCTGCATGAGGTTGTTAGGTTGCACGCCTACCAACCAGCGATGGCCGACGCCCGAGGCTTCCGGCTCCATGTAGAAGTTGTCGCTCACGGTGAACTGCCGCGCCAGGGCGTTGTGGTTCTTCATTACCCCAACGTCTTCGAGCTTGGGTTGACCCTTGCCTTCAATCGTCTGATGAAGTCCCCAGCGCAGCAAACTGGGATCATCCTTCGCGCCGGGAATGTGATCGAAGATCGTATCGTAGGTGTGGTTTTCCTTCGTGATAAACACCACGTATTTGATTTGCTTCGAGCTCTTGCCCAGCGCGGCGGGAATAACCGGCGAAGACATTGCTTCGCGGTCGGCGCGACGATCCACCATGCCGTTGTTGGTCAGCACCTCTGCCGTCATGGACTTGAGTTCCGCGTCGGACGGCACGTTGAGAACACTGACGACGCCGCGCATGCCGAGGAAATCGCTCTTCGGAATTTCCTTGCCACCGTTTGGCCCGTTGCCGAAACCGCGGAAACAGATACACACAAGCTGCCGTCCGTCTGGCGAGAGGGTGACGCGGTAGGGGTACCATGCGGTCGGGATGTGTCCGAGCACGGCTAAAGTCTTTGCGTCGAGCACCGCGAGGGCGTTGATGCCCAGCTCCGCGACGTATAGCCGCTTGCCGTCGGGCGAGACGACCATACCGGAAGGACTGACGCCCCGCACCCCGGCCACCAGCGGCGCGGGAACGATGCGCTGCTTTGCCACGATTTCATTCCGCTTCAAGTCAATGCGCTCGATGATGTCATTGTTGCCGTTGGAAACAAAAAGCGCGTCGCCGTGCGCGGCGAGGAAGTTGGGTGCACTGCCGCCTACGGTTTTGCCATTGTCCGAGGGCGCGCCGACTAGGAGGCCCGTCTTCACGCGACTGATGACTTTGGGGGCTTCCGGTTTTGAAACGTCCACCCCCCAGACGGAAAAGGACTCGGGGACGTTTGGTTCGCCCAGTCCAGGAATCTTCCGCCCCTCAAACGCGACGCCCTCGCGCGCCTCTTTGCTGGGGTAGCCGAACGGCGGGAAAGTGAGGCCGCGCTTGTCAAACTTCGGGTCATCCGGCGGCGGCACCGGGCTATATTCAAACAACCCGATGTTGGCGGCATAGACTTTGTCGCCCACCACTGCCAGCGCATAGGGATAGCGTCCCACCGGCACCGAGCCGATCACCAGCCTTTGCTCCGCATCAATCACCACGAGGCGGAAGTTGGTCACGTCGGCGCAATAAAGATATTTGCCGTCGGCGCTGACCTTTACATCATTGGCGTAGCTATCGGCGTATTTGCGGCCGCCGACCTCGGTGTTCAACGACACCTCGGCGGTCTTCTCGCGCGAAGTCACGTCGTAGAAATAAACCGCCCCGGTGTCGCCACTGCTCCAGTAGAGGGTCCGACCATCGGGCGAATAATCTGCGCCGCCGGCGTTTGAAGCCCGCTCCTTCTTGCCATTCTTGAGGTAAGTCGGTGGGTGGACTACCTCCACTACCGGCTTAGTTCCCTGCCAATCGGTGATGATCTGGCCAACTCCGTCACTCGCGACAAACAGCGTCTTGCCGTCGCGGCTCATCGCTAGGCCGTATGGCTCGCGGGCGACCGGCAAATGGCGCCCGACAGGTTGCAGGTAGCGGCCCGAGGAGAGAATGGTCCGGCCGTTCGGGTCATGTTTCGCGTAAGTGTCGGTGGACGGGGCGTGGAGGAAAGGCTGATCCAGGGCGGACGCGGTTAAGGCCAATCCCGTCAGGCTCAGAATGGAGGTCAATCGTAGCTTCATGGTTGCTTTGTGTTTGTGGGGTTTTGAATCCGATAGAGTTTCGAAGCGGTGCGGATGATGAGGCTGTCGCGCGCCATTGCCGGGGTGGCCATGCACATCTCGCCCAGACTGTTTTTGCCGATCAATTTGTATTCCGGGCCGGCTTGGAACACGAACGTGTCGCCATCTTCGCTTAGGCAAAAAATTTTGTTGTCGTAAGCCCACGGGGAGGCGGTGAACGCGGAGGTGCCTTCGAGGTTGATGCGTTGCTTGTCGTAAAGCTCCTTGCCCGTCTTCGCGTCGCGACAGTTTAGAAAGCCGAAATCGAACAGCACATAGAAGTAATCGCCGTACGCCAGCGGCGAGGGGTTATAGGGCGCG
>CAIKLQ010001052.1 GCA_903828255.1 uncultured Verrucomicrobiota bacterium | reverse complement strand
TTGCTGACGATGACCGGGTGATACATGTGCCCGCCGTGGTTGTTGCGAATCCAGGCATGATTTGTCTGCCAGAGCGAAGCCCCGTTCTGCGCGTTCAGTGCGTAGAGATAGAACTGGCTCGTGGAACTGGTGAGCAACAGTTTCTCGGCGGTGTAGGACAGGAAAAACACGGCGGGATACGGCGAGACCGCGACATTCGTCAAAGGCTGTTGCCAAACCAGCGCGCCCGAGTTGGCGTCGAGCGCCACGAGGTAGAGATCTTGCCAGAGCGTGGTCGAAGTGATGCGCCCGGTGGGCTGGTTCTTGGCCGTAGCGTTGCGGGATTCCGCGAAATAGACGCGCCCGCCACCGATGGTGATTGTCGAGTTGATGATGACGCCGTTGGTGTAACTCCAGAGCGGCAGGCCGGTCGGCTTGGCCAGGCAGAAAAAGTTGTCGCTGCAAACCTTCGCGGTGCTTTCCGTGCCCAACGAATCATACCAATACGCCGGGCCGCTGTATTCCGTGTACGCCGCGCCCGACTTGATACTGCTGCCATAAACGCGATTCGAGACGATGGCGACGTAGCCCCAGTCGTAGTTGGTGCTCTGGCCCGACTGCACGCGGTAAAACTGGGTGAGGTCGCCGGAGTAGGCGTTCATCCGCCAGCACTTGTCTTTCACGGCGAGGTGGAGCGAGTCTTCGTCCGCGCAGAGGTTGCTGGTGTCGCGCGGAATGTTCACGCGGATCAACTTGGGAATTTCCAACGACCAGAAAATTCTCCCGTTGTAAGCATCCTGGGCGGACAGGCGATTGACCCCTTCCGTGAAGAGAATGCCGTTCACCGACAGCGGTTGCGGATTGCGGCAGCCGCGATCAATCATGCCGCGCGGCCCCGGCGACCCGAACCATTGCAAACGCATCCCAGTGCCGACGATCCGCTGGTCTTGACTGTTCGCGGTGTTGGCCGGATCGCCGTAGCCGTGCGACCACGAGCCGATGTTGCCGAGCGGATTGCGGATGACTTTCACCGAGCGACCGGAGTCGGTGAGGATCGCGGCGTTGTTCGTGGAAATGCCCGCCTTGATCCACACGTCGAGCGCCGGCCAGTTCGACAGGCCGCCCGCGACTCCCGTAGGATAACCGAGCCACGCCACGCCGCCGCCAGGCCGCAGCACGCGGAACATCTCCGCCGCCTGACCGGGAGTATTTGTGGCGGTGATCAGGTCGGCGGACACGATCAGGTTGAAGGTGTCCTTGGTGTGCGGCAGTTTCGTGAGCGGGCTCTGGATGATCGTCACGCGCGAGCCGTAAAGCCCGGCGGCCTGAAGCGCTTGCCGCGCCCGCGCTACCGTCGCCGCGTCTTCGGCCACGCCGATGATGTTCAACTCCGAGCGGCGCGCGAGTTCGTAAGCCAGCCGGCCATCGCCGCAGCCGTAGTCCAGGCAGTAACCGCGCGTCAAGCCGGTGTTGTCCAGAATTCCCTGAGCCACGCTGGCGTAAACCGCCGTCAGAGAATCCACCGGGTAAGGCGAAGCGACTGCGGGCGCGGGCGGCGGCGTGAAGTTGTAATCGGTTTCAAAGTCGAACGTCGCGCTGCTGACTTCCTGCGTGCTGACGAGTTGCTTGACGGCGTAATAGTATTTCGTTTTCGGTTTGAGCCCGGTGAGCGTCAGCGCGTGATTGGTGGTGGTGGCGGGGGTTTCGACCCGGCTGCCCAAGGCGCTGGTCTCGCCGAATTCCACGATGGATGAATTCGTCGCCGCGGTGAGCCAGTTGACCGCCGCCGAATCAGGCGTCACGAATTTCACGTAGGGGCCGAGGGTGATTTCGCTGCTCGGCGGCGGCCCGACGGGGTCTTGGGTGAGATTGCGGCCCGCAGCGCCCTTGTTGTAAATCTCGGTGACCTCCGCCGCCGTCAACACCCGATTCCAGATGCCGAGTTCATCCATCAGCATGTCAATTTCCGCGATGCCGTTGTCGGTGTAAACGCCCGTGCCGTCCTGGCCGAGATTGATTTTGTAGCCGGAGCCGGCGGTGTCCACGCTGCCGACCGGAAAGCCGGCGTCGGGTGCAATGCTCGTGGCGTTCACCAACTGGCCATCCACATAGATGCTGGCGTTGGCAGCGCGCTGAAACGTCACGGCGATCTGATGCCACGCGCCGTCGCGAACCGTGTTCCCCGCCGCTGCATCCCGGCGCGCGGAGCCGCCGTCGTCGCGGTAATTCCACTTGAAGTTCCCGCCGGAAAGGCTCGCAATCACCCAGCCCACGTTCCCGCCGCTGGCCCAGTTCTTATTGCTGATGAAGGGCTGATCGTCGGTGGAATGCGTGTAATTGACCCAGAACGAAACGGAGAAGTCCATCACGTTGGTCGAGGCAGCGGTGCTGAACTTGAGCACACTCGGGTAGCCGAGGCTGATGTAGTTGTTCGTCGCGCCATTCATCGAGGTGAAGATGCGAGCGGCACTGCCGACGCGGCCGGCGGAGTAAGTGATCGAACCATACGCCACGCCACTCACCGTCGTGCCGGCCTGGCCTGTGAGCGTGTTGTCAAAATTGAGATAAGCGACTAGGCCGTTGGTGAGCGTGGTGGCGGCGGGCGCGGACAAAACGCACGCGCACAGGAACGCGAAAACCGCGAGCACACGAGGAAGCGAAACAAATGCGCGCTGGGCGCTCCATGATTTTCCTACGCGGGCAGCGGCTTCCCTCTCCCCTTCGGAAGGGGAGAGGGTCAGGGTGAGGGGATTTTCGGCTGCGATGTGCAGGGTCTTGCCAACGCGTGCCCCCTCACCCCGGCCCTCTCCCCCTCGGCGGGGGAGAGGGAGAAGCGCTTGGCCGCGCTTACCCTTCGCCCAGCGTCCCGTCGCTTTCACAGCATCGGAAACCGACGTGGCGCTTCGCTTCTCGCCGCAGTTCAAATTTGTTTTCGTCCTGGTCATGCCGAGTCAGCGGTTGATGATCACGCCCCGGTAAAAATACTTCTGACCATCGGGCGTTTGCAGAAATTCCTTCACGGTACCGTCGCCGGGGAAGTTCGTGGCGCTGCTGACATCCAGCCAGTTGCCGGTGCCCAACGCCGTGCGCCGCTGCAACGTGTATTGCCGGCCGGTGATCGTCGGCACTTTCACCCCCACGTTGCGCTGCGCGTCCAGGCCGAGCTTGAGCGCGAAGAGCGAAGCCGGATCGCCCGGGTCGGTGCCGGCGCGGAGTTCCTGACCGTCGAGCGCGCCGTCGCCATCGCTGTCCGCGAGCAGCGGATACGAGCCATAGAACTTCGCTTCGTCGAGGTCCACCAAGCCGTCGCCGTCGCTGTCCGCGTCCAAGCCCCAGAGGGAAACGCTGAAGTCATCCAGGTAGCTCGCGGCCCCGGCCCGACGGCGCGCGCCGGAGAATTTCGTCACGCTGTTGTCCTTGAAACCCAGCCCGGCGCGACGCTGCATGCCGTCAATCCACACGTCGTAGCGCTTGTTCACATAATCGTTCCGGATCGTCACGCGGACAAAGACATTGGTGGGGAACGAGGCCGCGATCGGTTCAAACTTCCCGCCGCCAACGCCATCGCCATCGAACGCCAAAATGCCGAGGGCGGAACTAAAGTAGAGCAAGCTGCTGGCGGCGTTGGAGGGGGCGATCGGCGCGTTGGTCAGGCCGGATTCCATGAAGAAGGCATCCACCCAAACCACCGACTGCGTGGTGATCAGCGACGCGTCTATGATGCAATCACCCGCCTGCACCGCCTGCAGGCCGCGAGCGCGCGTGGCCTGTTGGATCGTGGCGCTGCCCTGGCTGACACTCCAAACTCCCGGCGCCCCCTGGCCCGCGAGATTGCCCGGCGAATAGGGATTCGCCTCGTCCGGCTCGAAGCCAGTCGCGTAAAGCAGCCCCTGAAATTGCGGTCGGAAATACTGCACGCTGGACCACGCCGTATCGAGCGCGCCGACAGAGTAGAACGCCACGTAGTATTTCTTGAACGTGTCGAGGCCGGACAAATTCGCAAGGAATTGACCCGGCGAAAGATTCCTGAGGAAGATAACATGCTCCCAGTTGTTGGTGGAATTGCCGCCGTTGACCAAGCCGTAACAAACGTAAACTCCCGCCGCTGTCTCCATGCCCTGGACGCCATTGATCGTGGCGGAATGTTCCATGAGCGCGGACACGCCGACGATGGAAATGGGCTGCGGCGTGGTTTCGACCAGCTTGAGCGCGTTCACGCAAGCGCCCTGCGCGCTGGTCAGCGTGAGCCGCACGTCGCCGTCGTTCCCGGAGCGCACGTTGACGAAGCGGCAGATGTAACCCCGGTCGCCCCGACCGTTGTCCGTCACATCAACCGTCACGGTTTCGTTTTGCGTGCCGGAGATCACGGAGAGCGGTGGCGCGGACACGCT
>CAIKLQ010001051.1 GCA_903828255.1 uncultured Verrucomicrobiota bacterium | reverse complement strand
GGTCGATCGCCACTCCCGCAGCCGCTCCGCCAATGTTTGAAGTTGAGGAAAACCACCAAAATCTCGTTTCGTTGCCATAGTTCGCCACCAACCATAGCCACTTCACCCCCAAAAGTTACGCACCCTTGCCGAAGCAACACGAAAGAACAAGAAGGATGCGGCCATCGAGCGGAAGCGACTGTTCAAGATCATCGAAGATCTCGTTCTGTGGGAGAACACGGCCAACGAGGACGTGTTGAAAGTTGCTCGTGCCGAGATACGGCGTTCGTGGCGCGAAGTCTGTGAACTGAATAAGGACCATCCAGAGGCTGCCACACTTTTCAATCCTGATAAACTTCCCGGCCTTCACGATCCGTTTGCCGGTGGTGGTGTCATACCACTGGAGGCGCAGCGGCTAGGACTAGAGGCTTACGCCAGTGACCTCAATCCTGTGGCGGTGCTCATCAACAAGGCCGTGATCGAGTTTCCTCCAAAGTTCGCACAAAGTCAGCCTGCTGGGCCTTTGCCAGCCAGCGAACGCGGTGGGCGATTGGACATTCCAAAGAATTGGCCTGGAGTGACAGGATTCGCTGAGGATGTGCGCCGTTACGGCAATTGGTTGCGCGACGAAGCACAGAAACGCATCGGCCATCTCTACCCACCCGTCGAAGTCACGCATGAGATGACGAAAGAACGCTCCGACCTCAAACCGCTCGTTGGACAAAAGCTCACAGTGATCGCTTGGCTTTGGGCGCGGACTGTCAAGAGTCCCAATCCGGCATTCTCGCATGTGAACGTGCCACTTGCGTCCTCGTTTGTGTTGTCGAGCAAAGCCTATAAGAAGGCTTACGTGCAACCCGAGGTAAAGGGTGATAGCTATTCATTCAAAGTGGTCCTTGGCACACCCACAGAAAAAGCCGAAGCTGGAACGAAATCCAACGGACGCGGCGCAAATTTTCGTTGTCTAGTTTCTGACGCTGGAATTAGCGCAGACTACATCCGTGACGAAGCACGAGCCGGGCGCATGGGCGCTCGACTCCTCGCCGTTGTCGCAGAAGGAAAGCGAGGTCGCGTTTACTTGTCGCCCACGGCCAATGCGGAAAATATTGCCCAAAGCGCCAAGCCTACTTGGCAACCCGACGTAGAATTTTTTCAGCAAGCATTGGGCTTCCGTATCGGCAACTATGGAATGACAAAGTGGAGCGACCTTTTCACCCCAAGACAACTGGTCGGGTTGACGGCATTCAGCGACCTAGTGATTGAGGCTCGTGAACGCATCCGCCAAGACGCGCGTGCCGCGGGCATGGCGGACGATGGCAATGGCCTCGACGCGGGAGGAAGTGGCGCGACCGCCTACGGCGAAGCGGTGAGCATTTACCTCGCGTTTGCAATGACACGAATGGCAGACTGGGGTAACTCGCTTGGTCGGTGGGAGTCTAAGGCTCAGGTGCCGCAGCAACTGTTTGGTCGTCAGGCGATTCCCATGGTGTGGGACTTCTGCGAGACCAACGTCTTGTCAGACAGCACCGGGTCTTACGCCGCATCCGTTGCCAACATTGGGGCCAGTTTCAAAAAGAACAGTGCAAGTCACGTTTTGGTGGGCATTGCATTGCAAGCCGATGCCCAGACGCAGGACATCTCAAAAGGAAAGTTTGTTTCGAGCGATCCACCCTACTACGACAACATTGGATACGCGGACCTCTCTGATTTCTTTTATGTCTGGCTCCGTCGGTCACTGCGCGACATCTATCCAACGCTCCTCGCGACTATTGCAGTTCCCAAGGCCGAAGAACTCGTAGCGACTCCAGACAGGCACGGCGGCAAAGAGGCGGCCGAAACGTTTTTTTTGGACGGCATGACTTCCGCGATAAGGAGGCTCGTAGATCAGGCCCACCCAGAGGCCCCGGTGACGATTTACTACGCCTTCAAACAGTCAGATACAAATGACGAGTTAGGCACGGCCTCGACCGGCTGGGTGACTTTTCTTGGTGCGGTTCTGCAAGCCGGACTGCAACTCAGTGGCACTTGGCCGCTGCGAACGGAGAACTCGTCGCGAATGCGTGGTCAAGGCTCCAACGCCCTCGCATCGAGTGTTGTCCTCGTCTGCCGCAAACGCCCCGCCGACGCCCCATCCATTTCCCGGCGCGAATTCATCCGGGAGTTGAACGGGGTGCTGCCCGAGGCGCTGGACGAAATGACCAAAGGTTCTGGCGACGACCGTTCACCCGTGGCACCGGTGGACCTTTCACAGGCCATCATCGGGCCGGGCATGGCGGTCTTTTCCAAGTATGCCGCCGTGCTGGAGGCCGATGGGTCCCCCATGAGCGTGCGCACCGCCCTCCAGCTCATCAACCGGTTCCTCGCCGAGGACGATTTCGACGCCGACACCCAGTTCTGCCTGCACTGGTTCGAGCAGCACGGCTGGAATGAAGGCGCCTTCGGAACCGCTGACACCCTGGCACGCGGCAAAGGCACCAGCGTGGATGGGGTGAAGGAGGCTGGAGTCATCCAGTCCGGCGGGGGGAAAGTCCGCCTCCTTAAGTGGGCTGAATATCCCACAGATTGGAACCCGCGCACCGAT
>CAIKLQ010001050.1 GCA_903828255.1 uncultured Verrucomicrobiota bacterium | reverse complement strand
GATTCCAGCGTGAGCGCGGCCCGCGAGGCGTCCACCTGATAATGCGCCCGCAACGTGGCGTGATGGGTGTCCCCGTCGGGAACAATGCCAGCGGTCTCGGCGGTCACGGGTTTCCCGTCAGCGGAAAGCACCAGATGATCGAGGATCTGGCGGGAAAGCTTCTCTTGCGACAACGCCAGCTCCTCCGGATCGAGCCGCCCGTTCTTGTTGGCATCCAAATCGGCGAAGCTCGCGAGTTCAAAAGGGTTGAAACTGAGTTCCAGATGGACGTAGTCCTTGTCCGTGACCACAAAGACGTAGCTGATGGGCAAGGTGTGGGCCGGCGCGCGCAGGTTGAAGAACGCCAACAAGCCTGCCACGAGTGCTACTTCCATGAGTCTGAATCTGCTCACAATATGCCCGGGTTTCGCTTCCCATTGACCCGACCGACTGGAACGGGTCAGCGCCGCCGGCAACTTCATAAACCTGCTTCCGCCGCGAAGCGAGCGTGAAGTTCGAAATCGGGTGATAGGTTTGCTTCCTCGATTTCGCCAACGGATGAAAAGTGCCAGCGGATTTGTGGGAATTCATTTCGCATCCGTTGGCGCAGACAAGCGCTCGCCGTGGCGGTCAAGGGAAGCGAGCGCAAGGCTTCATTTTAGAAGTTCCGTCAGTGGAAAACACTTGCGCCCGACGGACGCCCGGATTTCAAATAGCGCCGCTCAGAGGAGCGCGGCTTTCCCAACGGCGGTCCGCCCGGAACGGCACGAACTGATTTTCATTCGCCCCGTTTCGCTCCCCGCCTCTGTCTCTTTGGTATCTACACAAGTTAATGGATGGCCGATGGGCGGGACTTTTCTCCCCCGCCTCCCAGCGGGAGGGGGCGGGGTGAGAATTCGCCGAACGAAAGTTCGCGCTTTGGACCTCTGAACCGGCGCGGCGGAAGTGGCCCGGGCGTCTCGCCCGGGCGATTCAAAACACCCGGGCGAGACGCCCGTGCCACTCCTCTGGTTCGTAGTGCGGGAGAACGCGCCGCGGCTGTTCAAGACCACTGGGTAACTGCGAAGCTCCGGGTCAAGAAATCGGCGCTTCGATCTTGGCTTTCCGTTCTCCGAATAGCGCCGCGCCCACGCGCACGATCGTCGCTCCCTCCTCGATAGCCACCTCGAAATCTCCGCTCATGCCCATGCTCAAATGCGGCAGCGGAGCGCCGAGCACCGACTCGGCGCGGGCCTTCAACTCGCGCAGCTTCTGAAAATACGGGCGGGCCTTTTCCGGCACGGGCGTGAAAGGCGGTATCGCCATCAACCCATGAACCTCCAGCCGGGGCAGCGCATTGAGTTGCTCCAACTCGGCCAGCAATCGCTCCGGTTGGTAGCCGAACTTGCTCGCCTCGCCCGCGACGTTTACCTCCAGCAGAATCGGCATCCGCTTCGCGGCAGCTTCGGCGCGCTTGTTGATTTCCTGTGCGAGCGCCAGGCTGTCCACACTCTCGATCATCTCGAACAACTCCACGGCGTCGCGGCATTTGTTCGACTGCAAGTGCCCGATGAAATGCCAGCGGAGCTTGCCGGAGCACAGCGGAATCTTCGCCCGGGCTTCCTGAATTTTGTTTTCCCCGAAAAGCACCTGTCCCAGCGCCGCCAATTCGTTCACGACCTCGGCGGGTTGGGTCTTCGCCACGGCGACCAGCGTGACGGAAGCCGCAGCGCGCCCGGCGCGACCGCAGGCGGCGCGAATCCGTTGTTGAATCGCATCAAGATTATCGGCCAAGCTCACGGCGCTATCGTAAATCCAAAATCGTGAATCGTAAATTCTTTCCATGAATCATTGGCTCGTGAAATCCGAACCTGGAACTTACGCCTGGTCGCAACTGGTCGAGGACGACCAGACCGCGTGAGCTGGCGTCCGCAACTACCAGGCGTGCATCCTCCTCCACGCGATGCTCGCCGGCG
This sequence comes from uncultured Verrucomicrobiota bacterium, assembly GCA_903828255.1. Classification (GTDB taxonomy): domain Bacteria; phylum Verrucomicrobiota; class Verrucomicrobiia; order Limisphaerales; family JADLHS01; genus CAIKLQ01. The sequence continues at coordinate 7,209 of CAIKLQ010001050.1, read as the reverse complement.
ACAGCGAGGTTGGCCCGCACGTTACCGGCGAGATAGTCGTCCTCGGTTTCCCAACAGTGGGTTTGCGGATTCAGAAAGATCGTGCCTTGGAGGTCCGGGAGAAAGTCTCTCACCTTGCGGTGTAACCGGCCGGCCAGATAATCGCGGTCCACACTGCCGCGTTCGTTGAGGGTGACGAGCAAGCCGTCTTGCGACGTGTTCATGGCGATAGGATGTCGGCCGCCACACGTCTGGGAGTCCAGATCTACGATCAGCCCGGCCGAGTTCCGTGCATCTTACCGACGCCGAACGGCAAGATCTCGAATCTCTGTTTCGGCGGGGAAAACTTCGACACGCGCTTCGCCACCGGCGGCGACAAGGTCTTCAAGCGCAAGCTCAAGGTCAAAGGCGCGCAGCCTTGGGCGGCCCCCATCAAGCCGGCGACGCCGGGACTCTGAACCGTTGTCTACACGCGCCCACCGCGTCGGCAATGGAGCGCCGGTCTCCGACCCGACACGTCGCAAACAATGAATCCAAACGCGCCGGGCCGGGGGTCGGCGCACCGTCTACGAGCGATTCGCGCCGCTTCGCAAATTCACCCGACCCGGATTTTGCTTCAATTGCGCCTTGGTTCCGGTTAGGGTTTCTGGCGTGACGATTGAGATGTTCCGGAAGGAAATTGCCGCGGCGGTCAAGGCTTACGATATGTTCATCGTTTGCCTCGCGAAGTCGCCCGAAGAATTTGAAGCCGCGCTCGCCGCGCTCATGCAGAAAGCCATCAATGCTTACGAAGGCCGCGCCGCCGGAATGCGCCACGGTATCGCATTGGACAAGCAGGTGACGATCATCCTGAGCCAGAGTGACACCGCGCGCCCGCTTTGCGGAATCTATTTCAATCTTCACTCGCCCTACCAAAAGAACGCGCTGCCGAAAACCGTCAAAGCCATCGGCGAAAGTCCGACCGCAGCAGAAGACATGGCCTGAGCAGGGTTAATGGGGTTTCTTCAGAACCATCGCCGCAGAACTAAATCCACGGTGACGCTCCTTTGATTTGCGCCGGCTGACGGCGACTCCAGAGTTTTGGCAGCGCCTCACTGTTCCCGCACTTCGTCGCCCACCTGCGCTTCGCCTGCCGTCAGGTCCGCGACGGTGTGGTCATCGCGTTGCGGACCGGTGACCTTGACTTCCCCTACCTTCAATCCGTTGCGATAAACGAAAAGCTTTTGCCCGACGTTCGGCAGGTGCGCGATCGGAAATTCCAACACCACAAAGCGTCCGGCCTCGTTGTAACGCGACACTCTTGCGGTCAGTGAAACATCCGCCGTGACGAGGTCCGACGCCGGGGTGGTCACGGGCTTCCGTTTCGGTTTCGGCGCGGGTTTTTGCTTCTCGACGGGAGCGGGTTTGGGTTCTTCCGCAGGCGTCGCCTTTGGGTGCTTCGCCGGTGCGGGCTTCGACTTCTCCACCACCGACGGCTTCCGCTCCTCTGCCGGCGACGGCGCGGTCGCAGTTTCCCGAGGCAACGCGGCGAGCGTTTTGGAGGGGCCGGGGACTGCGCCAAATTCCGGCGGCTTCGGGGTGGCGCAGCCCGCGAGGAGAATCAAACCCACCCTGGCGGCAACGGAGAAAAATCGCATGACCCAATTAAGCGTAGCGACGGGTGACGGGTCAACTCTGAACCCAAAATCCAAATGACGGGACGGTGGCATTGAACCTGGAAACGGCAATTGAAACCATGGCTTTCACGGATCGCACGGATGAAAAATATGTTGGGTCACGACGGCCGTTCGCTTGGCAGGTGGTCGCGTTTTGAGCTTCCTGGGGTGGCGAAGCTCTTTCCCATCCGTGGAATCCGTGGTTCTCTTCAAGCTTTGGTAGCGGAATAAATGGCAGGGGAATCAGGCAAGATTCCGCGCTCAACCGGCAACTCGTTCGTCCGCCAGCCATTCCCTTGCCTGCCCACGCTGGTTCGGAGATCGCCGCTCCTACAACCTCAGAAAAATCTTCCGCTGGTAGAGGAAGCGCACCAGCACGAACGCCAAAAGCAACCCGGTCAGCGCAATCGCCATGTCGCCGAAGCCTTTTGCGACGTGCGTGTCGAAGAACGCTTTGATGTCGCCGCCCGCAAACCGCCCGGCCAGTTTGCTGAAGCCGCCCAGGATATTGCTGGTCAGATAAATCGTGATCGAATTCATCCCCATCCAGACGAATGGCTGACACCACTTCTGGTACTTCCACACATCCACAATCAGATAAAAAGTCGCCAGCAGCAGCGCGCTGTAGCCCCCCGCGACCAGCACGTAGGACGAGGTCCAGATTTTCTTGATGACGGGGAATTGAAAATCCCAGAGCCAGCCGAGCGCCACCGCCAGCACGCCCGCGCCGGCGAGCAGGGCGACCTTGCGCAGATCAGCGGTGTTGGTGCTCTTCAGCAGGAATCCGGCGAACACGCCCAGCAGACAGGTCGCGATCGCCGGGATGGTGCTCAAAATGCCTTCCGGGTCGAAGAACGTGTCGTATCTCCGGCCGGGCAGGTATTGAAAATCAAAGTGGTTGCAGACATTCAAGCCCGGTTCGAATTTTCCCGTCACCCGGTTGGTGGTGGCGTCGAACAATTTCCCGGTGGCCGCCCAGACCGAACGGTTGGTGACGCCGGAAGGATTCGGGGATTCAGGATTGCGGTAATAGGCGGCGGTTTCGACGTCGCCGGCGGTTTCCGCCACTTGGGCGACGCTGGCGCGGGTGAGTTGGATGTCCCGAATCGGCACGAAACTCATCAGCGCCCAATAACCGACAAGCAACCCGGCGCAAACCGCGACGAGGGCGCGCGGCTTGAAGTAACAAAACAGCAGTCCGCCGAACAGATACGCGAGCGCGATGCGGTTCAACACGCCCATCACCCGCATGTCCGGCCACGGGTTCGTAAAGCCGCCGGAGTAAAAAATCCCGATCACGAAAAGTAACACCCCCCGGCGGATGACGCGCTTCATCGCGCCGGCGCGGCCTTCGCGTACCACGATTTTCGTCAGCGAAAAAACCATCGCCACTCCGACCATGAAAACGAACAGCGGAAAAATCAGGTCGTAACACCGGAAGCCCTTCCACTCCACATGCTCCAATTGAGTGGCGAGAAATTTCGTGGGCGCGGTCTGGCTCATGCGATTGAGCGCGCCCACGAGCGAGCCGGCGCCGATGATCCAGAACATGTCAAAGCCGCGCAGGGCGTCGAGGGACATGAGGCGTTGCGGCGCGGTCGCGGCGGGGGTGGTGGGAGCGGTGGTGGGGGTCATGGTTTCAACTCGGAGGGCATCGGCTCGTCGCGAAATGGGATAATTGACTCCGCCTTCAAACGTCAATCACCGGCCCGTCGCCGTCTTTGGGTTTGGTGGGCGGCTGGCCGCGCTGGACGGAAACTCGCGCGTTACTCGTGCCGGTGAGGATGTTCAACATTACCGAAACCAGGCTGATGATGACCGCGCCGAGGCACGCCCAGCCGAAGCTGTCCACCTCAAAGTGCGCCCCCATCAGCCAGTGGACGAGATAAAGGAGGGTCGCGTTGATGACCAGCGTGAACAACCCGAGGGTGAAGATCAGCAACGGCAGCGCCATGAGCATCATGATCGGCCGGATGAAGGCGTTGAGGATGCCCAACAGCAGGGACGCGGTGAATAGGTCCACCGTTTCGGCGTACCGGATGTGGCCGCGCAGCAGGACCACAGTTACCAGCACGGCGAGCGTGTTGATCAGCCAGCGTTGGAGAAACTGTTTGAAACGTGATTTCTTTTCGTTCATCGGAACGCCCGGAACATGCGGAACCCACGTCCCGAAAACAAGGCGCAAACGGAAAGGCGGCAGCCGGTTCGTCGCGCCCAGCGCGTAAATGCGCGTGCGGGAAGAGTCGGCGTTGTCCCGTTGTGGCGGAGTGCGCCTGCGAATAGCGGCGTGGCCGCCACGCGGCTTTACGCCGTCCTCGGGCACCGCAAGCCACCTACGCGTGGCGGTTTGGTTAGTTCAAGACCGCTTACCTCCGCTCCACCTTGCGGTGGTCGAGGAAGACCACACTCCGGGCCGTACAAACTTTTGATCACGAGCCGACCCAAGATACAAAGTTGCTTTTTTCGGCGCGGCGGGTAGGGTCGGGCCACCGTTTGGATGAAGCGGCTGTGGCTCGTGCGGTTGGTCTGGTGCGGCCCGCGTCCGGCTCGTCCAAGCGCAAATCATGACTCCCAAAACGCATCTTGTTTTATGCTGACCCGCAAAAGGAAAATCGGCCTTGCCCCGGCTTCCAACTCCATTCCCCAATCCGGCGCGACCTGCGCGCGAGCCATCGCTGTCGCCTGCGTGGCTTTGACCCTGTTAGGCAGTCGCGTGACTGGCACGGAAGAACCCGAGCCGGCCCGACCGTTGCGGGATCTGGGCAAAAGTTATTTCCCCTTCACGCCCGTCCAGAGCGCCGCCGAGTGGAAGTCGCGCCAGCAGGAGATTCAGCGTCGGGTGCTCGTGGCGTCGGGGTTGTATCCCATGCCGGAGAAAACGCCGCTCCGTCCGCAAGTCCACAGCCGCATCGAGAAAGACGATTACGTCATTGAAAAGGTCGTCTTCGAATCGCTGCCCGGGCATTTCGTCACGGGCAATCTTTATCGGCCGAAGCAAATCAAAGGCAAGATTCCCGCGATCGTTGACCCGCACGGACACTGGCCCAACGGGCGGTTCATCAATGCCGACGCGGCAGAGGTGAAGAAGCAAATCGCGATGGGCGCGGAGCAATGGGAGAACGCGGCGCACTCACCCATGCAGGCGCGCTGCGTGCAACTCGCCCGCATGGGTTGCGCGGTTTTTCTCTACGACATGCTCGGCTATGCCGACAGCGTGCAGTTCACCGAGCATCGTCACGGCGGCAAGGCGAAAGGCTTCGTGAGCGCGGAGGCGGAACTGAGCCTCGTGAGTTACTTCGGCCTGCAAACCTGGAACAGCGAGCGGGTGGTGGATTTCCTGTGCAGCCTGCCTTACGTGGATACGACGCGCATCGGTTGCACGGGCGAAAGCGGCGGCGGCACGCAGACGATGATGGTCACGGGCATTGACGACCGCATCAAGGCGGCGTTCCCCTGCGTGATGGTCAGCACCGCGATGCAAGGCGGTTGCACCTGCGAGAACGCCCACTATCTCCGCATCAATCAAGGCAACATTGACATCGCCGCGCTCACCGCGCCGCGACCGCTCGGCATGACGGCGGCGGACGATTGGACAAAAGAACTGGAAGCCAAGGGATTCCCCGATCTGAAAAAGCTCTACACTCTGCTGGGCGTGCCGGAGCGGGTGGAGGCGCATTTCAACATCAAGTTTCCGCACAACTACAACGCCGTGTCCCGCGCGCAGATGTATGCCTTCTTCAACCGGTATCTCAAGCTCGGCTTGCCGAATACCGCCGAGCGCGATTTCGAATTGCTCTCGACGCCGGAGCAAAGCGTCTGGGATGACCGGCATCCGAAGCCGGCGGGCGACCAGGTCGGCGAAGCACACGAGGTCGCCGTCGTACACTGGTTCAAGCAGCAGGCCGCCAAGCAAATCGAACCGCTGCTGCATCCGGAGTCAGCCGCGGAACTCCGCCAGGCGCGCAAGGTTTTGGGCGGCGCGCTGGAAGTAATGATTGGCCGGAAGCTGCCCGAGAAGGGCCAATCCACCTTCACGTTGCGCACCGAGGATGACAAGGGCGATTACCGCATCGAGCGCGGCAGCACGACCTGCGCGGGCGAAAGCGTCGAAGCCATGTTTGTTTATCCGAAGAATTGGAACCACCGCGTCGTCCTGTGGCTGTCGCTCAAAGGCGAGGCGTCCATTCTTCAACCGGATGGCCGGCTCAGCGAATCGGCGACGCGGATTCTCAACTCTGGCTCCGCCCTCGCGTGCCCGAAGCTTTACCTACTCGAGGCGACGCGGAATCCCAATGTCTATTCGCCCAATAAGCGTAAATCGGATGGCGCATACGAAGGTTTTGCCGGTTATCACTACGGCTACAATCCCAGCCTCTTCGCCGCGCGGGTGCGCGACGCCCTCACGATGATCGCGGCAATTCGCGACGATTCGAAACACCCGGCGCGGCCAATCCTCGTTGCCGGGGTCGAAGGCGCGGGCGTCATTGCTGCCGCCGCCACCGCCCTCGCCCCAAAGGCAGTCCAGCAACTGGCCTGTGACACCGAAGGCTTTCGTTTTGCGAAACTCACCGATGTCTGGGACGTGAACTTTGTCCCCGGGGCTGAGAAGTATGGTGACGTGCCGGCGCTCCTGTCGCTTTGCGCGCCAGTGAGGACGACGGTCATCGGGGAGACGCCGGACTCAGCGCCAAGCGTGGCGACGGTGTTTGCCGTGGCGAAGGGGAAGTTGGAGTTGGTTGGAGCGCCGACCTCCAGCGCGGTGGCTGCCGTGGCCAGCGCACTGGCGCGCGGGAAGTGAGGGCGCTCCCTGCACGCCGCCAGTCGCGATGCCCCGTCAGGCGGGGAGTCCGACCCGTCGGCCCCATGCCGCCTAACTCAGCTTCTGCTTCGCCTCGTCGGGCAACTCGATTTTCGTGGTGCCGACGTCTTTGATCTCGACCGTCGTGGTGCGATTGATCTCGTTCTCGCGCTCGCCGGAGGTGACTTTGCCCTGCACCTTGATCTCGTACTTAGTTAGCGCGCCATCCTTGATCCAAAACGTAACCGAGCCCTTGGCGTCGGTGGTTTTGGGCGGCTCCTGGCCTTCCCGAGTTCGCCCGCCGCGCAGCAACATTTCCTTGACGGATTCTTCCTTAAGCTCGCCCGAAAACGCGCCCTCCGTCTCTTTGAGTTCCTTCACCTTGCCGGCCAGTGTGGTGGATTCCGCCAGCGGCGCCTGGTAGCTTTTCAGGTAACGCACGATGGCCGCGGGCGCGCCGCCGGGGGCGGCGACTTCGTCGAACGTCTGCCAGCCCTCCAGCGCTTTGGCCGCGCCTTTATCGCCCTTCATGCAGACCTCCACCGGAATTTCGCTGACCGTAAAACTCAAAAACGTAACGCCACCTTTTTCCGATTTGCCCTGAATCGGGCCGAGCCGACCGCCACTGCCGTCGGCTTCTTTGTTCGAGGTGGTCCAACTGTAATTGGACTTGGCGTCGAGCTGTTTGGCGGCGCTGGTGACTTTCGTGGTGGCGTCGGCGGCGGACATCACGTTGGCCGTCAGACCGATCAATCCGAGAACGGCGATGAGCTTCAT
>CAIKLQ010001049.1 GCA_903828255.1 uncultured Verrucomicrobiota bacterium | reverse complement strand
CGTGGCAACGAGGTTGGTCAGGTAAACCGGATTCGCGTAGGCGAAGCCGCTGGCCAGACTGCTCATCATCATCTGGCTGCCGCCCGGTTGCCCTGGGAATCCGCCGGCCAGCAAAGCCGCAAGCTCGGCTTGCGCCTGGAGTTCGGCGTAATCCAGCTTACGGTCGTCCAAAACATAATACCCCGCGCCCAAATCCCAGAATGGCAAATCCAAGGTATTCGCCGGGAGGGGCGGCCAGTCGTCCCCGTGTTGCACGGTGTAGAACTGGCCTCCCTCGGGCGTGGCGGCCGGCGGAAGCGGTGGCCTGGCTTCCAAGGCCTGCAGCAGTGCAGCCCAGGCATCCGCAGGGTCCACAGCGGCCCCGGACGAGGTGCCCGCGCCAACTTGAGCCAGCGCCGGGAACATGAAAGTTGCGCAGAGGCAGAGGCACAGGCTGATTTTCATAGTTGAAACAGGCGTTGCGTCAATTGACCGCCTTACACGACAATGATGCGTGTATGGTGGTTGCCTATCTTTGTCGAGGGATATTTTCACTTTTCTTTTTGGTGCGGTCAGCCAAGTCCTCGCTCTGGACTGGAAACGAGGCTTCTATTGAGAGGTTTTGAGAAGAAAACTACGCCCTGCACGTTGCTGCGGAGCATGCCGAGCGCATGGTGAACGTGTGACACTCGTCCCGCACCACTTCACCCAAGCCAAAGGAACCTCAACGAAAGGCAGCGGTATAACCCGCCAAAACATCCAACCTCCGCCGCTTCAGCCATCCCGCTCCAGCGCAGCGCGGGTGAACCGCGTCTTACTGCAGAATCCGCCGTCCTTCGTCGAGGAAGATGCCCTTGAAGTTCATCTCCAACGCCTGCGGGTTGCTGGCTTTGGCGAGCGCTTCCTTCTCGGTGATCTTCCCGTCTTTGACCAGGTTGAAGAGCGATTGGTTGAACGTCAACATGCCGTCGTCCATGCCGGTTTCGATGGCGGCGGGCAATTTGTCCAGGCGGTTTTCCTCGATCAACTTTTTGATCGTGGGCGTGTTGATCATGATTTCCAGCGCGGGCGTCATCTGACCGGCAATGGTGCTCACCATGCGCTGGCAAACCACGGCTTGCAACGTGCCCGCAAGCTGGCGGCGAATCTGTTCGCGCTCGTCGGCGGCGAAGAAATCGAGGATGCGGCTGATGGATTGAGAGGCGTTGGTGGTGTGCAGGGTGGACAACACGAGATGGCCGGTGTCCGCCGCGCTCATGGCGGAGGTGAAGCTGATGTCGTCGCGCATTTCGCCGATCATGATGATGTCCGGGTCCTGGCGCAGCACATGTTTGAGCGCATGATGGAAGGAAAGCGTGTCGAGTCCAACCTCGCGCTGTTCGATGACGGATTGGTTGTCCTCAAAGACGTATTCGATGGGGTCTTCGAGAGTGATGATGTGCTTTTTGAAGTGGGCGTTGATGTGCTCGATCATGGCCGCGAGCGTGGTGGACTTGCCGCAGCCGGTGGAGCCGGCCAGGAGCACGATGCCGCGGGGCGAGCTGGCGATTTTCTTGATCTGATCGAGCAAGCCGAGTTCCGAAAAGCTGGGCACATGGGTCTTGACGTAGCGCATCGCCAGGCACCACTCGCCGCGCTGTTGGAACAGATTGGTGCGGTAGCGGCCGAGGCCGGGCACGTAGTAGGAGAAGTCAATCTCGCGTTGCTCCTGGAGTTTTTCCTTCAAGTGGATGGGCGTGACGGCGGCTACGACGGCATTCATCCATTCCAGCGTCGGGAACGGACACTCAACGGCGATGAGCTCCCGATTGATGCGGAAAATGACCGGCGTGGCAGTCTTGAGATGCACGTCCGACGCGCCGCCGTCCACCGCCGTTTTCAAAATCTTGTAGAAGAGTTCCATCCCGCAAGCCTAACAAGCCCCGGCAGCCCGCGCCAGAAAGGAAATGGGGGACAAATATCCACACCCCCAAATACCGATAGGGCGAGGCGACCTCCGGTGGGCTTGGGACGTGTTGCGTGTTGCGTCATGTGGCTACCGGGCGACCCCGCCAAACTTGACGCAACCCGCCTCCTCCTGCCAGGTGCCGCGAGCGAACCCGCTTGGGTATTGGGGATGAGGCGGTTTGGCTGCTTGCGAAACACGCCAGTCTTTACTCGCCGCCGCTTCGCCCTTAATTTTTCCTCGCCGTCCCGGACGGACAGCATCCCGGAAACACAACAATGAACTGGCTTTGCCTGCGCCCTTGGCCGTGGTTGGACACGCGGGCCCGGTTCGTGGCTCGCACGCCGCGGAACGGGCAACTGCTCGATCTCGGCTCCTCCGACGGCGAAACCCTCGGCCATATCGCGCAATTGCGACCGGACCTGCGCCTGTGTGCGGCGGACAAATTCGGCCAGCCGCAAAATTATCCGGCCCGCTGCGAGTTTCACCACGTTGATTTCGAGCGCGACCGGCTGCCCTGGCCCGAGGCATCGGTGGACGCGGTGACGTGCATGCATGTGGTCGAGCATCTCGGCGATTTGAAGAATCTGTGCCGCGAAATCGCGCGGGTGTTGAAGCCGGGCGGACGGGTTTATTTTGAAACGCCACACCCAAAGACGCTCACACTGCCCAGCGCCGGCGGGCAATTCACCCTGAATTTTCACGACGACCCCACGCACGTGCGGCTGGTCAGCGTGGCGGAACTGGGCCGCCTGGCGCGCACCGAGGGATTGCGGATCGCGGCGACCGGCGTCTCGCGCAACTGGTTCTTTGCGGCGGCGCATCCCCTGCTCTGTTTTGTACCCGCCAGCCGGCAGCGGTTCACGGCGCGCGTGCATTGGCTGGGCTGGTCCGCCTATCTAATCGCGGAACGGCCTTCGTGAAACCCAAACTGCTCATCGTCGAACTCTGGGGGTTGGGCGACCTCGTCCTCGCCACGCCGTTCCTCCGCGCCGCGGCGGAGAAGTTTGCGGTCACGCTCGTGGCGAAACCCTACGCCCAGGACTTGCAGGCGCGATTCTGGCCGGGAGTGAACGTGCGGCCCTTCGTCGCGCCTTGGACCGCCTTCAAGGGAAAATATGTTTTGCACCGCTGGCCCTGGTTTGGACTGTTCGCGTTGCAGCGCGAGTTGCGGGCGGCGAAATTTGATGTGGCCCTGTCGGCGCGCTGGGACCCGCGCGATCACTTTCTGCTCTGGTTGACCGGCGCCCGCACGCGGCTCGGCTTTCCGCGCTTGGGCACGCAATTTTCCCTGACGCGTCCGCTGGCCAAACCCGACCCGCGCGATCATCGCTACGAATACTGGCGCGTCCTTGGGCGCACGCTTGATCTCGCACTGCCCGCCCGCGAAGCCATCCCGCTGCCGACCCCGCACCCCGGCGGCGCGGTGCTGGTCCACAGCGGCGCGGGTCAAACCGTGCGCGTCTGGTCGCTCGAACATTACCGCAACCTCGTCGCCCGCCTGCGGGAAAACCGGCAGCCGGTGGTCGTGGCGTGTGATGCAGACCAACGCGACTGGTGGCTGCGGACGGGCGAACCTGACGTGGCCACGCCCCACAGCGTCGGAGAATTGCTCGCCTTGCTCGACCGCGCCGCAGTGTTTATCGGCAACGATTCCGGCCCGGGTCATCTCGCGGCGTTTTGCGGCGTGCCCTCGGTCTCGCTTTTCGGGCCGCAACTGCCGGAGTGGTTCGCGCCGCTCCATCCGGAGACCATTTGCCTGGAAGGCAAGCCCTGTCCCTACAAACCCTGCTCGGATTATTGCCGGTTCGCGGCCCCGATCTGTCTGCGCAACCTCCCGGAGGCGGAAGTCTGGGCGGCCTGCGAAAAACTTCTGCACCGCCAGCCGAACGATAAATCCAGAATCGCGGTCGCCGGCTGAACCGCCGCCCGGCGGCCACGCTGAGAGCCGGTTTTAGAAATCCCCTCGGGCGGAGCCGCCGCCGTTGGGCGGCGCGGGAAGAAGCTGGCCCAACCTCCAACAGCGTTGAAATTATTCGCCAGCGGTGAAGCAGGCGGGCGCGGCTCTGGGAGTCGCCACAGTTCCGCAAGCGAAGCGGGGTGGAAAGTCGCGGAGCCGGCCGCCAGTTCGGAGACGATGCTGGTTGCGGACCCGCGCTCCGCTCCGTTTGTGGCTTGGTCCGGATTGATATGAAAGTTGCAGCTTCCGCTATTTGTCAGGTTGCGGGCCGGGTTGGAATGTCCCCACAATCAAATTCGACCTTTGATGAAATGTGCAACCTTGAAAAAAATCATGAATCACAAAACAAGTCAGCCGCTGGGCCAAGCGAACTTCAACCGCCCGCTCCGAGGGGGGATCGGGCGGGCCATTCGGGCGGGGACGCTTGTGTTTCCGGTGCTGCTGGCGCTGGGCGCGAGCGGAATGGCGGCGGCGGCGGCGGAGTCCGACTATTTAAGCGAGCAACCGGAATTAATTCTCGCCAGCAAGCAAGATTGGGGCGCGCTGGGATTCAACGTCGCGGTGGGCGGCGCCCCGCTGCAGATCGGCGCGAAGCATTTTGACAAGGGGCTCGGCCATCACGCCAACGGCGTCATTACGCTGCTGCCCGACGGCCAGTATGAAAGTTTCGATGCCGAGATCGGCCTCCAGCCGTGCGGCGGGATCGGCTCCGCGATTTTCCGGGTGATTGCGGACGGGCAACAACGCTTTGAAAGTGGCGTGCTGCGCACGGGCGACGTCCCGCAGCCCATTCACGTTTCCCTAGTCGGCGTCCAAGAAATCCGGCTTGAGGTCGGGGACGCGGGCGATGGCATCGCTTGCGACATGGCCAACTGGGCCGACGCGCGGCTGACGCCATCCGCTAATCGCATCGCTCCAAGCGCAGACCAACGCGTGGACATCGGCCGGTTCGGTCGCGTGGTGACGTGGGACCCGAACCGCAACGACGGCGCGCGTGCCGACCGCGTCCACGAATTTCTCACCGCGGATTTGTTTCTCGACCGGACGCTGGCGGCGGACGCCGCCGGACGGTTTGCCGTGCCCCAGGCGACGAACCAACTCGCCTGCGTGGGACTGCAATGGCTGAATTCCCGCACGCTCCGCGAAGTGCGGCTCGCCTTCGCCGCCGCGGCCCAACTGCCCCCGACCAATGCGGTGCGCGTCGAAGGCTGGTTCGGCGAATCGGCGTGGCAGGGCGAGTTCAAGTCGCTGCCGGGAAACCTGGAGCGGGACGGCACCACGTTGGTGTTTCACATCGCCGCCCGGGCTGACAAAGGCGGGTTGCTGCAAACGCGAAAACTGCGCTGGATTTTTCCCGCGGCGAACGGCGACCCGCTCGTGCAGCGTCCGCAAGCTTACACCCGCACGCGCTGGGCGGTGACGAATCTCGTGGTGCAAATCGCGAGCGCGGACCCGCAAGCCATGGCGGAGGTGGAGATCACCAACGGCGAGTTGCTACCCCCGACGGCGGCCACCTCGCTCCGCTGGAAGCTGAGTTCGCCCCTGCGGCTGGAGGTGCGTTACGCGCGGCGGTCGCCGTTAAAGTCCGACCCGACGGTGCTGCAATTCCGGCTGCCCGGCGGCGCGTTCGGCGTGGCGGTGGAGGATGTGTTGCGCCACGGCTCGGTCTTTGTGCCCGAGCAGGGGTTGCTGGTCACGACCGAGGCGTCGCGCCTGACGGTCGCCGAAGCGCAATCGAAGGTGGCGGCCACCAAGACCATTCTCCAGGAAGTCCGCCAGAGGCCCGACCAAACGTTCGCGCAGGCGATGGCGAAGACGCATCACGCCGCCCAAAGTACCGGGCCGGTAATGCTCTCGCTCTCTTGTGACAACGCGAAGTTTGTTGTCAAGCGCGATGGTCGCGTGCGCTTTCATCCGGCCATCGTCACCGACACGGACTGGGCCAAGGACGCGGGCGAATTGCGGCCGGAGTTTGGCAAAGGTCCAGCGGAGTTCCTCACGCGAACCCTCGATGGTGGCTGGCTACCGTCCCTGGCAATGACGTTTCGCAACGCGGGCGTGACCTACACGGAGCGCGCGTTCGTGGCGCCCTGCGACGAGCCGGGCGCAAATCCCGCGCGGCTGAATCGCCGGTCGGTTTGCGTGACCGAGTTCACGTTGACCAACCCGCAAGCCAACGAGGCCCCGGCCCAACTGGCGTTAGACTTCGTCGGCAACAGCCGCGAGAAAAAGTCTGCGAACGTGGCGAAGTGCCCCCAAGGCTGGCTCGTGACCGGCGAACGCGGACCGCTGGCGCTGGTTACGATCGCGGCGGACGGCGGGTTGGCAGCCACCGTGGAGGGCGGCAAGATCTGGTTGGCCGGCACGCTGCCACCCAACGGCAAGGCGCGTTGCCAGGTTTTCCTGCGCGCTCGGGATGAAGACTTGTTGACCCTGCCGCCGGTGGCGAATCTCCGCGCCGGGTTCGAGTCGCATTGGAACGCTGCGCTCGCCCCGGCCATGCAAATCGAGACGCCCGATCCGTTGCTCAACGACATCATCCGCTCGTCCGAGGTTCGCTGTCTGATTGCCGCGCGCAACGAGGCGGACGGACAGCGCGTCGCCGCGTGGATTGCGGCGATGAGCTACGGGCCGTTGGAGAGCGAGTCCCATTCGGTCATTCGCGGGATGACGTTTTTCGGCCACGAAGATTTCGCGCGTCGCAGTCTCGATTTTTTCATCCACCGCTACAATACGAACGGATTCCTCACCACCGGCTACACCACCTTTGGCACGGCCTGGCATCTGTGGACCGTGGGCGAACACTACCAGCTTTATCACGACTCCCCGTGGCTGCGCGCCGCGGCCCCGGAACTCGCGCGGGTCGGCGAATGGATCGGGCGGCAAGCGGACAAGACCGCGCAACCGGCCGCCGCCGGCCGGCCGGAGTCGGGGTTGATGCCGCCTGGCGTGCTCGCGGACTGGAACGCCTTCGCCTACCACTTCGCGAACAATGGTTACTATTACGCCGCGTTGCGCGAGCTGGGAGCGATGCTCACGGAAATTCAGGATGCCCGCAGCGCGGGGTTCACCGAGCGCGCCCGCCAGTTGCGCGCGAACACGCTGCGGGCTTATCACTGGACACAGGCGCGGTCGCCGGTGGTCGCGCTGCGTAACGGCGCGTGGACGCCGCATTATCCCTCGCAAGTTCACAGTCCGGGCGCGCTGGGCGACTTCTTCCCCGGCCAGGATGCCGGCCGGAGCTGGTGTTACGATGTGGAGATCGGCGCGCATCAACTCGTGCCCACGGGCGTCCTGGAAGCGAATAATCACGAAGTCGGGCGCATGTTAGATCACATGGAGGACGTGCAGTTCCTGGCCGACGGCTGGTTCGATTATCCGGCCGTGACGAATCAGGCGGACTGGTTCAACCTCGGCGGCTTTTCCAAGGTGCAACCTTACTACACGCGCAACGCCGAGATTTACGCCCTGCGCGACGAGGTGAAGCCATTCCTGCGCTCCTACTTCAACTCGCTCGCCGCCTTGCTCAATCCAGAAGTGCTCACGCTTTGGGAACATTTCCGTTCCAGCGGCGCGTGGGACAAGACGCACGAGACTGGCTATTTCCTGCACCAGACCCGCGTGATGCTGGTCCAGGAACGCGGCGCCGAACTCTGGCTCGCGCCGCTCATCACGAGCAACTGGCTCAAGGACGGCATGAGTGTCGCGGTGACGAACGCGCCGACGCGCTTCGGACGGGTGAGCTTTCGGCTGACCAGTCAGACCAAGTCTGACAGGATCGAAGCGCGCATCGAACCCCCCACGCGTTCTGCGCCGAAAGCCATCGTACTCCGGTTGCGTCATCCCGACGGGAAAGCGATGCGCGCGGCCACGGTCAACGGCCAGCCACACACCGACTTCGACCCGCAGCAGGAAACCATCCGCATCATCCCTGAAGGCACGAAGCCGATCTCCGTCCGCGCGAGCTATTGACGCCATGAAACGCGTCTCCGCTGGAGCGGTGCGCTGGGAATTCAACGCCAAGGCATAGCGCGGCGGAGCCGCAACCAAAGTGGCGGAATGCCGGGCGTTGGGGCAAAAGTTTGGGTGATGAACTCACAAACTGCTCCCACCGGCACCGGCGTTCCGCCGGCCTTTCTTGACCGCTGCGGCGATTCCATTACAGGCGTTTTGTCCGGCTTCGACCGGCTGCGCTTGCGCGGCACGTTGCGCCACCTCTTCCAGCCGACGGTCATGGAAGCCGATCTCAACGCCTGCCGCATCCTTATCAAAGACTTCGGCACTTTCGCCGAGGGACTGACCGCCCGCTTCAAAGCGGCCCCCTCCGCTATCTGGCCAGCAGCCAGATTAGCAAAGAGGCCCTCGCTCGCCAGATCGCCCGCGAGGACGGCGTCGCTGCCAGCCTGGTCGCCCTCTTCAGCGCGACGGAAAACTGCCCCTCCTACTCCGGGCGCGGCAACCGCCAGACCAAACACATCCACTTGGTGCTGGAGCCCCGCAGATGTAATCACCTCTACCACTACTTCCTGCACGCAGAACTGGGCCTGGGTCACGTCCGGGTGCAAGCCTGGTTTCCCTTCACCGTGGACCTTTGTCTCAACGGACGGGACCGGCTCGCCTGGCAGATGGACCAAGCCGGCCGGGCCTACCGTCAGCGCGCCAACTGCTTTATCTGGGTGCAGGACGCTGGCCGCGCGCAAGCCTTGCAGGACGAGCAACTGCGCACCGACTGGCCGGGCGTGCTGACCGCCTGCTCGACCACAACGCGGCCAAGCCGCAACCGAAGGAGACGCGCCAAGCCGGGTTGCTTGTGCCGACGGCGCACGCTGCATCCGCAATTCCCCGGACGCGCGAAACACATCATCCATATCTATCTGAATGGCGGGCCGCCGCGACTGGACACGTTCGATCCCAAACCCGCGCTCCGGAGGCTTGCGCGCCAGCTAGGACGCTTCACCGGCTTCTCATGCGCAACGTTTGCCGCTCGAGCGAGCCGGTCACTTGGATTTCGATCTCATTTTCACGGATGACGAGGCAGCGCACCGCCATATTGGTCGTCCCCAACCGCACCTGACCTTCCTCATTCGCTTCAAAGGTGCGCCCGTTGATCATCGCCATCGGGCGCGTTTTGGACCAGATGATCCCTTGCAGCAGGAGTTGGTTGGGCGCGGGCGCGGGCGCGGCGGGGGCGACGAAAACCGGTGGGGCCGACGCGTTGGTTCGTTCGGGCGCTTTCAGCAGGCGGACGCGCATCAAATCATTTGCCCGAAGCGACTCGTCCTCGCCCGCTTTCATCCACTCGACGATTTCATTGAAGCCGAAACGCTGTTCTGCTTCGATGAACAGGGCAATCTGTCCGCGAGTGTAATTGTTGCTGCGAATGATCGCGGTGGCCGCCGACTCGCCTTGCGCGTTCATGAGCAGGTAGGAGACGAGTTCGCAAAAGCCCTCCCGGGCATCGGTCTTCAGGCGACCGAGTCGAGCGCGCGACACGTTCTCAAAAATCCAAGTGTGACCGAGTTCGTGGGCGCAAGTGGCCTTCAACTCGGGTTTCGTCAGGCCCGACATCAGACTGATTTGGTAACTGCGGCCCGACGCATTAGTCTCCGCTCTCGTGAAGCCCAGGATGTTGGGACACCCGTAGTCGTGGCCCGGAACCTTGAACAACTCGATCAAACTGACCCGGTCCACGACGGAAACGGCCACGTTCGTTTCCGGAAAAATCGTAAAGCGGGAGAAATGCCGCTCCAGCGCGTCCTTGATGTCTTTGAAAATTTGGATGGCCTCGGAACTGTCCAGCACCGCGAGCTTGACGTCCCGCGCACACAACACCCGTCCGTCCGTCAACTGCGTCCGGTCGTCGCCCGTCGGCACGCTGCAAAGATAGCAGGCCGGGAGCCCGGCACAGGTCTCGCAGAGGTTCAGCTTGCCTCCGGCAATTTTATCCTCCCAGATGTAAACCCGCTGCTCGATGGGCTTGGCGCAGATCACACAATGTCCGGGGGCCACCGCCGCCACCGCGTGCCCGGCAACGAGCACACTGCACAAAGCCAGAAAGACAAAACCGGTTTTCATGGCAGCCGCACGGGTCGGACTTGTCCGACACGCCCGACGCCCCCCGCGCTCAACCGAGCGCTTTGACCTGCTTCACAATCGCCGCGGCGTCAATGCCGTAGCGCGCGAGCAATTCGTCCGGCTTGCCGGAGCGCGGCAATTCCCGCACCGCTAGTTTATGCACCCGCACGCCCTCCGCGCTCAGTTCGCCCGCCACTGCGTCACCAAGCCCGCCTTCGGCGTAATGATCTTCGACGGTGATCACGATGTTTTTGGTCTTTTTCGCCGCTGCTTGGATCACATCCTTGGCCAGCGGCTTGATGCTGTAAGCGTCAATGACCGTGATGCCGATGCCTTCGGCTTTGAGCAAGTCGGCCGCCTTGAGCGCCTGATGCAACGTGACGCCCGCCGCCACGACCGTGGCTTTGTCGCCCGCCGCCTGGCGCAGCAGTTTCGCGCCGCCAATCGGGAACGGTTCGGTGTTGGCGTAAAGCACCGGCAGCTTGGGCCGCGAGGTGCGCAGGTAACAAATTCCTTTCTTCAACGCCATCTGTTCGAGCAGTTTCTCCGTGCTCACCGCATCGCACGGATACAGCACCGTCGCGCCTTGTATGGCGCGCATCATGGCCAAATCTTCCAGCGCCATTTGCGACGGACCATCCTCGCCGATGCTCACGCCGACGTGCGAGCCGACGAGCTTGAGGTTCACCATTGAGATGCCCGCCACCCGAATCTGGTCGTAGCCGCGCGCCAAAAAGCACGCGAACGTGGACGCAAACGGCACCTTGCCGCGCGTGCCAAAACCCGTGGCCACGCCCACCATGTTTTGCTCGGCGATAAAACATTCTGTGAACCGTGCGGGGAATTTCTTGAAAAATTTGTCCGCGAAGGTCGAGTTCTTCGTGTCGCCGTCCAGCGCGACGATGCGCAAATCCACTTCGCCGATGCGCGCGAGCGCCGAGCCATAGGCTTCCCGGGTGGCGACCTGTTCGCCCGGCTTGTAAGTCAGCGGCGGATAACTGGTCGGAACCGCATTGGCCGGAGCCGAGCGGGCATTGGGGGTGGCGATCGTGGCCCCGGTGCCGGCTTTGGCGGTGGGCTGCAATTCCGCGATGGCCCGGGTGGCCTCATCCGCATTGAGGGTTTTGCCATGCCAGCCTTCGAGGTCCTGCAAAAATGAAACCCCGGCGCCCTTGTAAGTCTTGGCGAGGAGGACGAGTGGTTGGTCGCCCAACCCGACGCCGCTGAGCACTTCGATGATTTCTTCGTGGTCGTGGCCGTCGAGATCCTCAACCCGCCAGCCGAACGACTCAAAGCGCTTCCGATAGACATCGAGGTCATGGCCGAACGCCGTGGCCTGACTTTGGCCGAGGCGGTTGGCGTCCACGACGGCGATGAGATTATTGAGCTTGTAGATGCCCGCGAGCGCGGCGGCTTCCCACACGGCGCCCTCGGCAATTTCCCCATCGCCCAACAGGACGAAAGTGTTGTAGTCGAGCTGGTCGAGGCGCCCGGCGAGCGCCATGCCCACGCCCACGCTGAGGCCCTGACCCAGCGAACCCGTCGCTACGTCAACAAACGGAAGCCGCGGCGTGGGATGACCCTCCAGATCGCTACCGAGCGTGCGGAGTTTCGCCAGATCGGCGGTCGGGAACAAACCCAACTCGGCCCAAGCGGCGTAGAGCAACGGCGCGGCGTGGCCTTTGGAGAGAATGAAACGGTCGTTGTTGTGATAATGCGGATTCTTCGCGTCAAAACGCATGTGGCCGAAAAACAAACACGCCACGACATCGGCCGCCGAACAGCACGAAGTCGGGTGGCCGCTGCCGGCAGCGGTGGTGGCGGTGATGGAATGAATGCGCAACTGATTCGCGATTCCCTTCAACAATTCAAAGTCGGTTTCAATCATTAGGTGGCGGACGATAGGCGAATGACTGGACAAGGGAAAGCGCGAAAATCGGGCGGCAGCGCGACGGGGGGTGATTAAAAGCGGGTGAGGCCAAGGGGGCCGTCCCCGGCCACAGCAAGGCGGCACGTACGAAAGCCGGCTGAACTTCCCAAACCTCCATGCGTCGCTGCCTTGCTGTGCCCGAGGCTGGGCGCACTCCGGCAGTTCATCGAAAGTGCCCGCTGCGTTTTTTCCAACGCTAGTCGCCGCACCTCCCTAGTTGTCGGACGGTGAAGCGGCGGAGACGCCGCGCCGATCTGGAGCACGGGCTTCACCCCACTCAAGGCCCGAACCGGAAAAGCAGTTTGGCAATTTCTCTAGCCTGCCGGCACGGGGTGTTCAAGAAATCGCATGAGGCTGTCGCCGTGCTTGAGCAGCTTCACCTCGTGCCAGAAGGCCGGGACTTCCAACGTGTCGCGGCGGGCGTGGCCGAGGACGAAGCGTCCGCCGGGGGCGAGGACTTTGGGCAGATTGGCGTCGTCGAGCAACTGCTGCGCGAACGATTCCGAGCGGCGGCCGACGTTTTTCTCGCCATACGGCGGGTCGGCGAGCACGAGATCAAACGTCGTTCCGTGTTGCACCAGTTGCGGCAGCACGGCGAACACGTCCTGCACCCGAACTTCGAGCGCGTGCGGCGGAAACTCCGGCGTGCTGGCATTGCGTCGGATGAATGCCGCGTGCTTGAAGGACAGTTCCACGCAGAGCGCCGAAACTGCACCACGGCTCAGACATTCGAGGCTCAACGCGCCCGAACCGGCGAAGAGTTCCAACACCCGTGCGCCGACCACGCGAGCGCCGAGGCTGTTGAAGACGGCTTGCTTGACGAGATCGGGTGTGGGTCGCACCGCCATCCCTTTCGGCACGCGAAGGATTCGACCGCCTGCTTGTCCGCCAGTGATGCGCATATTTAGAAAGCTCCAAGCTCCAAGCTCCAACATCCAGAGAAGCTCCAAATCGCAAACTTCAAACTCAGCGCCTGGGCCACACGGAAGCCCTTTGGTGCTTGGTGTTTGAAGTTTCTCTGGAGCTTGATGCTTGGAATTTGGAGCCTCCCCATACTCACTTCAGCACCTCCGCAAAGAACCCCTTCATGTCTTCCCACGAGCGTTTGTCGGCTTTTTCGTTGTAGGCCGCGCCGGTGGAGTTAGCGCCTTTCGAGTTCCAATCCGTGAAGCTGTGAACCGCGCCGCCGTATTTGATAAGCCGCCAGTCCGCGCCGGAGTCGCGCATCTCGGTCTCGAAGGCTTCGAGATCCTTGGCGGGCACATAAGGATCGTCCGCGCCGTGACACGCGAGGACCTTGCACTTGATATTCTTGCCGTCGGCGGGCGTGGGGGAATCCAATCCGCCGTGGAAACTGACCACGCCCGAGAGGTCCGCGCCGCTGCGTGCGAGTTCAATCACCGTCGTCCCGCCGAAACAGTAGCCCATGGCGGCGATGCGCTTGGCGTCCACGACCTTTTGCTTGCGGAAAGTGTCCAGTCCCGCGTTTACCCGCTGGCGAAGCAGCGCCCGATTGCTCTTGTATTTTCCCGCCTCGGCGCCCGCCGCTTGCGGCGTGGTGGGCCGCACGCCCTTGCCGTAGATGTCGGCGCAGAACGCCACATAGCCGAGCTTCGCTAGCAGCTCGGCGCGCTTCTGTTCGTAGTCGGTCAGACCTTTCCACTGATGCACGATCAGCACGCCAGGCCGCGGGCCTTGAATCGAATCGTCGTAAACCAGGAAGCCCGCGAGCGTGGTGTCGCCCTGTCGGTATTCGACGGTTTCCGTGTGGATCGCCGCTGGGACGATGTTCAGGCCAAGCCAGGCGAACGCGATGGAGAGCAAAGTTTTCATGCGCGGACTCTAACCTATTCCGGCGAAATGCCAACCGCGCGTTGGAGCAGAGCGCAGATTCCTCTGACCGCCATTCCCCTGACCTCGGCCCCTGGCAGCAGGATGGCCGGAAGCGTGATCTCGATTTGGATGCGGCTCAACCGCGCTGCGATCTGGCGCGTCTCCGCCGTGCCCACCCAGTTGGCTGGCCGGTTCAGCGCCTCCGTTCCTGAAGAGCGAGAGTGAACGATCTATACAAAGGACCGAACCGTCACGATTGTTTCCGCCGCCACAGCCCTCCGAGGAACAGCCCGCCGAGAGCGAACAAACCAAGCAGGCTTGGCTCGGGTATCGTGCTGTATGTAACATTGTCCAGCATCTCCTCATGCAGCGGGCCGCCCAGCCCCCCGTCCGGCGGCCCGGCGTCCCGATACACCAGGCTGGCGATCGGCTCCGGGAAGGTGACGCCAAAGAATGTCCACGATCCGCGCGGCGCTGAGAAGTTGTAAGCGTATGACGACCCTCCGGCGAGATTCACAGTCAGGGTGGCGTTAAAAGACGGATTTGGCTCAATCCCACCAGAGAAATCGGCACCGAAGGCGGTCACGCCCTCCGGGAGGAAGATGTTGACCGGAAATCTCCCATCCCAATGCCAGAGGTACCTGCCGTCGCCGGGGATCGGGTAAAACACACCGGGGTATGTGATGAACAAAAGCGTGTCTGGACTGGTGAAGGTGACGCCGGAAGCCGTGAAGCTGGATGCACCAATACCACCAGAGGGCGGATTCGTAAGGTCTTGAAAGGTGATGGTGGTGCTGGAGCCTAATAGGGCCTCGAAGGCCGAACGCGAGGTGTAGAACGTGCCCTGGCCAAGCGCTGTTTGGGCTGCGACGCACAATAGACCGACTACAACGAGACGGTTGAGAGTCGTGATTTTCATAAATTTCGGATTTGATGAAGGCTTCAAGGAAAGGCTCACTGCGAACAGTTATAGGACTGGTGGTAAATCGGGTACTTGCTCAGATCTTTTACGGTCAGTGAATAGATATTTCTGCGCCCATTACGCAGCGACAGTTCGCGCATGGCGCCGTTCACGGAAGCCTGCATGTAAGCGGGGTCCGTAACCTCCCATCGTGGGTTTGGAGAGGATATCAGGACGCTGCCAAGTGAGCTGCTAAAGGTGAGAAGCAGGATGTTGGTTTTCATGGCTGGAAGGAGTGGCTGGTTCATTTGGGTTCAGGGTGCAAACCGAGCGAGGTGAGGTCACGTCGCCACGTCGTCAAGACGGCGGCGCGAAGCCGTTCGGCGGTCCCGCGCCCGCACGGCAGGCTGGCGGCGATGGTTCGCACCGACGGGAGTTCTTCCAGCCGCCGGTAATGCTCCAGCATGAAGACGGCCATGCGTCCAGTCCTGCTCCCATCCGCAAAGACATGCCGCGACAGGAAGCCCCAGACGATTTCGAAGTCGTGGGCGTCATGGTTTTCGGCGACTGCATTCATACCCTCTATTGGTGTAGTGCCATCTGGAGGGCGCGGTGTCCCAACTTTCTTTTGGCAGGATCGGCGGCAGTGATGGATTTCGTGTGCCAGGAAACCCTGTAACCAAGGGCCAAAGGCTTCCGGGTGGCGCAATCCCGGCAAACGGACGAGGGCTTTGAGGCAGGCTTCCTGACACAGGTCTTCGGCAAAGAGGCAGTGGCCGCACGCGCGTCGCACCCTGTGCCGCAACCGCGGCCAATGGCGTTGCAGCAGCGTTTTGCGCGACTCGAGACAGCCGGCGTTCGCGCGTTGGACCAGAACTGCGTCCGGCAATTCCGTCAGGCCCAGTGGTTGGTTAAACGTCAAAACAGTTGCGTCCTGTGACATACGCGCGCGTACTCCGTGAAGTACACCGAAACCGAAACGCTCTATCCCCTGCAAACTTCCCGAAGAACGGTTTAATCAATCGCACATCTCGGAGGCGGTTTCCAGGGAAATCTGCCAGGGCAGACGCATCCGGAAGCTGTGCGATTCGCGAGTTTCTGGTAGGGTCGCCGCAGCGCGACGACCCGACCACGATTTAGCTGCGTCTGCCCTGGCGTTCCTACCGAAGCCACACGCGTTGCACGAACCAAAACGCTCCCGCCAATGCTGCCAGGACCGAACAGGCCGGCACGCCGCGGCGCAAAAACAGTTCGCTTTTCCTCACTTGCCAGATGATCGGCAGCGCGACGGCGGCCACGGCAAGCTGGCCGAGTTCCACGCCCAGGTTGAACGAGAACAACGGCATCGCCACGCCGCCGGCCCGCACGCCGATGCCCATCTCGCGCAGCACCGAGGCGAAGCCGAAGCCGTGGATCAACCCGAACGCAAACGTCAGCAGCCAGCGCCCGTGCGGATCACCGCGTTTCCAGACGTTCTCGACACCGACGTAAACAATCGTCCCCGCGATCAGCGGCTCGACGATGCGGCTGGAAAGTTGGACCAAGTCGAATGTCGCAACGCCCAACGTGATCGAATGCGCAATGGTGAAACAGGTGATGACTTTGAGGGCCGAGGTGAAATTGCGCGTGACGATCAGCAGCGCGAACAGGAACAGCAGATGATCGTAGCCGGTCAGGATGTGTTCCACGCCCAGCTTCACGAAGCCCGCAAACGAAGGCAGCGGAGCGTGAGCGGTCGCGGGGACGGAGGGAGCGGAGGGAGTGGAGGGAGCGGACGAGGCGGTTTGGGCCTCGGTGTCGAACTGAATCATGACGAGCGAGGAGCTTTGGCTGAGCAGGCGTTCGGCGACGGTTTCTCCGGCCGGACCCAGCAGCGAGAAGAACATCCGGTGACCGGGCGTGAGCAGCCGGATGACGCCAAAGTCCATTTCCAACTGCTTGAATTGCGGGTTCGGAAAACTCAGCGAGACGTCCACATTGTTGCTGTCGTCGAGCTGGGCGCTCGGGTCGCCGGGATCAGCCTCGATGCCATCGCACCGGACCTGACAGTTGGTGGCGACGGTGGCTATCAACGCGGCCCGGGCGGCGCTAAACTCCTCGGGCGAGACGTGCCCGTCGTGGTTTGTGTCCAGCGGCGCGAGCGCTTCGGCTTCACGCACGGCGAACGTGAGCACTGCTTCAAGCCGGTTCGAGTGGCATTGCACCGTCGCTGAACTCAAGCCCACGTCGTGAGCGTGCGCCGTCAACGCCACCGCCAAGGCCAGCAGCAGCGCGTAACCGCACTTGAGAAGAGGGTTCAACCCATTCACGAGCGGGAGTGGGTAGCCTTTTTCCGGCGTGATCGCAAAGCAGAACCGCACCGAAAGGAAGTTGATTTGAATCCGGCTTTCTGTGAGGTTCACGCCCGTAACATCATGGCACTGATTAAATGTCCAGAATGCGGGAAGGAAGTTTCAACGGCGGCCAAGGCCTGTCCCGCCTGCGGCTTTCCGGTGGCGGAACAGGTCGCGCAGACGCCCGGCGCGGACGGGCAACCCGCCGCCGTAGATGAAGTCCTCGCCGAGGCGCGCCCTTCGGGCTGGAACTATTTCTGGTACTGGTTCTTCTTTTTCCTGATCATCCCGCCAATCATCGCCGCCTGCCGTCGCGCTTCGACGGTGCTCCGCGTTTATCCGAATCGCATCACGCTGGAGCGGGGGCTGTTCTCGAAGTGCTATCAGGATTATCTGCCGCGCGACATCCGCTCGATTGACATTGATCAAAGCTTCGTGCAGCGCATGGTCGGCATTGGCGACATCACCATCTCCACGGCGGCAACGGCTGAGGCGTCGGAAAAGATCGAGGGCATTCCCGACCCGAAAGGCATCCGGGAATTGATTCTCAAGCAACGCGGTAACACTTGAGTTCGGTGTCGCCGGTCAGAATTTCGGCAGCACGTTGATGATCCCGTCGTCCGTGGGCATCCGGTCTGGCACCGCTTGGCACGCCCGCAGCAGGCGGTCGGATTCTTTCCGCAACTCCGCCAATTTCTTCGCCCCGGCGGGATCGCCGATGAGATTGAGCGTTTCCAGCGGATCAACGGCCAGGTTGTAAAGCTCAGCGGTATGGCGGTCCGGGCCGCCGTCGCCAGGCGGGTAATGGATGTATTTCCAATCCGCCGTGCGCACGCCGCGGACGTTTGGCGTGTAGGGAAACTCCTTTTCGTAGTTGTAGAAATAGAGCCATGACTTGCGCCAGCCAGCGGTGTGGCCGGTCAGCAGCGGTTTCCAGGAATGCCCGTCAATGTTCTGAAGCGGCTTCCCACCGCCCAAATCAATCACGCTCGGCGCGAGGTCAAGATTGAGCACCATTTCATTGATCACCGTCGCCTTCGGGATCAGCGGCGGATAGCGCACGATGAGCGGCACGCGGATGCTTTCCTCATACATCGTGCGCTTGTCCACGCGGCCATGCTCGCCGAGGGCGAAGCCGTTGTCCGACGTGAACACGATCACCGTGCGGTCGAGTTGGCCGGTTTCCTTCAGCGCGGCGTAAAGTCGGCCCACGCTGTCGTCCACCGAGAGCAGCGTCCCGAAGTAGGCGCGGACGAACTTGTCGTAATCCTTGTAGTTGTAGAGCGGGCCGCCGGCACCGTGCCAGGTGGGAAAACTCTCCGCAAGCCAGGCGGGTTTGCCGTCGCGCCAGGCGTCGTAGTTCGCGGGCTTCGCGATGGGTGAGGTATCGAAGGCGTGCTCGTGTTTCGGCTCGGGCTCGATCGGGCCGCCGTGGGGCGCTTTCTGGCCGAGCACCATGACGAAGGGCCGGTCATGCTTGCGCCGCAGCCATTCTTCGGCGTGTTCGGTGATGATCGTCGTGTAGTAGCCTTTAATGAGTTCGCGGCGACCATTGATGTTCCACTCGGTGTCGAAGTAGCGTCCCTGCCCGCGATGGCTCATCCAGAAATCAAAGCCGGAGCGCGGGGCGTCGTTGGTTTCGCCCATGTGCCACTTGCCGAAGTAGGCGGCCTCGTAGCCGACTTCGCGCAGGCGCTTGGGATAACTGGGCAGCGTGTCAGGATACTCCGTGAAATTATTCAACACGCCGTGCCGATGCGCGTAAAGCCCGCTCATCATGGTTGCGCGACTTGGGGAACACAGGGAGGTCGTGACGAAAGCGTTCTCGAATCGCGCGCCCTCCCCGACCAACCGATCGAGGTTTGGCGTCTTCAACAGCGGATGACCGAGGCAGCCCAGCGCGTCCCAACGCTGGTCGTCCGTGACGATGACCAGCACGTTCGGACGCGGCGCGGGCGCAGCCAGAGCCGGGAAGATCGGCAACAACAGGCCGAGGGCCAGTAATCTCCGGAGGCGGGAAAACGTGATTCGCATGGCGGCGAGCTTAAGCGGACGATCCATCGCGCCAAGAAAAAACCCGCCGATGGAGCGCGGACGCCCTCGTCCGCGCGCGCCGCGGAGTTTGCTTTTGGAACTCGCGGATTCGGCGGTCCGCGTTCCAACAAAAGGGCCGCCTCCCAAGGAAGCGGCCAATGTTTGTGACCCCCATCAATTGCCCGGCGATGGCGCATCGGATTCCGGCGGCTTCGTGGCAGCTTGCCCTTTGCGCCGAATTACCGCCTGCCGCAACACATACTCAATCTGGCCGTTCACGCTGCGGAGTTCCTCCTGCGCCCAGGCTTCGAGTTCATCCCAGAGCGCCGGATCCATCCGCAGCAGAAAACTTTTGCGTTCGGCCATGCACGGTTAGGTGTAAAGGGTTCCCGCGTTGACCACGGGATGAACTTCAGATTCGCCGCAGAGCACGACCAGGAGGTTGCTGACCATCGCCGCTTTACGCTCATCGTCCAGCACCAGCACCTTCCTGTCCGCGAGGTCTTTCAACGCCATTTCCACCATGCTGACCGCGCCATGCACAATCTTCGTGCGGGCCGCAATGACGGCTTCCGCCTGCTGCCGCCGCAACATCGCCTGCGCGATTTCCGGCGCGTAGGCCAGATGCGTCAACCGCGCTTCCTCGACCGCCACGCCGGCCTTGCTCAAGCGCTCTTCCAACTCCCGCTTGAGCGCCTGCGACACTTCCTCCACGCCGCTGCGCAACGTGGTTTCGTTTTCCTCGCCGTTGTCGTAGGCGTAGGCGTTGGCCAGATGACGCAGCGCGGACTCGCTCTGGATCGAGACGTAGTTTTCGTAGTCGTCCACGTCGAACATGGCTTGGGCGGTGTCTTGCACGCGCCAAACGACCACCGCGCCGATTTCAATCGGGTTGCCGCGCTTGTCATTCACCTTGAGTTTCTCCCCGTTCATGTTCCGGGCGCGCAGGGAGATTTTGTTGCGCGAGGGATGCTGCTTCATGGCATTGGCCACCGCCTGTTTATCTCCGGTTTTGCTCGCCTCGACAATGCCGCGCAACGAGGAAGGTCCGTTGGTATAAAATGGATTCCCCCAGTGAAAGCCACTCTCGCGCACAGTGCCCCGATATTCACCGAACAGCACCAGAACGCGCGCCTGGTTTGGTTGCAGCGTGAAGAATCCGATGAGCATGATGATCGCCGCGATCAAAGTCAGAATCCCCGGCACGAAGAGCGACCAAACCGGAGGCCCGTGACTCTTCGCGCCCATCACGATGGACGTGATGAACATGGCTGGCCCGCCAATCAGCATCACGATGTTCACGGGCAACATCACCCAACCATTCTTCACCATCACCACGCGTTCACGATTCATGTTTTCAGTTGTCGTTTTCATTCAAGTTCACTCGCTTTCTTCAGCTCGGATGATAACATCACCGAGCTATCTTTGAGATATCATACTGAAATCTCCAAGGCGTGCAAGTGAAAAATGAAAAAGCCGGACGAGTGCGCCTCGTCCGGCTTGGCAGGTGTTTTAGCCTGAGCGGTTGGAAAGTCAGGCCAGGCCGAATTCTTTCTTGTTCTGCTCGCAGGAAACGAGCACGGGACGGTCGGCAAGCTTCGCCTTGAGCAAGGCCTGTTCATCCACGCCACCGGTCAGCGGCAACGCGATCTGGCCGCCTTCCACAGCGCCGCGTTGCAGGGCAAGCATGATTTCCGCGCCGAGGCAGGCGTGGTCGAAATTGCATTGGTGAGGCTTTTTGTCATCGTCCAGCCAATCCGCCATTTCCTGGATGTAGGGGGGCATGTCGGCGTCGTAATTCATCGCGCCTTCGCCAGATTGGAAGCCGCCGCTCTTGGTCACCGCGCGCCAGCCACCGTTCGTCAGGACTTCCACGAACCCCTCCGTGCCCTGCGCGCCGATGCGGTTTTTGCCCCACCACTTGGCGACTTCCGGTTGATCGGGCGCGCCCGCGCCGCATTCGTAAATGCCGCGCACGCCGTTCGCAAACTGCACGAAGCCACCGATGTAATCCGGCGACGGATGATTGTCGCCCAACTTCGCGCAACCTGCCGCTTGCGCCATCGCCCAAGTGGCGGGCGTGTAATCGTTGAACCAGCAGGTGTAATCAATCAGGTGCGAGAGCATGTGCGTCATCCAGCCGGTGGCGCTGCCATAGACGGTATGCACGCGACCCAGCGCGCCGCTGGCGACGATCTCCTTCACCTTCTGGTAGTGCTTCCCGTAACGATGCTGATGACTAACCACCGCCTTCGCGCCGGCCTTGTGAATCATATCGCGGATGGTGAAAAGCTCGGCGCTGGTCAGCGTGACTGGCTTCTCAAAAGCGATCAACTTCGCGCCGGAATCCACTGCGGCCTGAATCATCGGGGTGCGCAGATTTGGCAAAGTGCAGAAGCAAAACACGTCGGGCTTCACGGCTTTGGCCAGCGCGGCGGCGTCCAGGCTTTTCTCGGGATCGCCGAGCTTGGGCGCGGCGTCATCGAGCCGCTTCTGGTCAATGTCGCAGATACCGACGACCTTGAATTTGGGGTTAGCGTTGAAACTGGTGGCGTGGTGCATACCGCGCTTGCCCATGCCGACGACGAGAACTTTGTATTGGCTCATGCTTTGATTCTAAGTTCCGCGCTTGAGATGGCCACAAAAAAGCGCAAAACGCTGGAAAAACTTCACCCCTCCGATTGGTGGCTTCCTTCGCTGGCTTTCCGCGGCCGGCGAACAATTGCCCCGGCGGCAGCGGCTGGGAGCGAGCCGGATGCGGCCCAAAAGAAAAACCCCTCCCGAGTTTCTCGGGAGGGGTTTGTGAGATATGAACCCGCTTAGAACTTGTAGATCAAGTTCGCCGCGATCAAGACACTGTTCTTCTGCGTGACGGGACCATCCGAGCCGGAGAAGTATTGACCCTCGTCCGAGGCATCCCAGCGCACTTCGAGGCGGCTGATCACGTTCTTCCAGAGGTCGTACTGCACCGTGCCGGTGAGGGCCCAGATCTGCGTGTTGTCCGTGAGAGGTGAGCGCGTGGTGATTGTCGCTTCCGTGTCCGGGTTGGTAATAGTAGTGATGCTGTAACGGCTCAAACCGGGCAGCGTGCCGACTTCGCCACGTAGATGCAGGCTCAACTTCTCGGTGGCCTGATAGGAGGCATAAACGCTGGCCGCCCATGCGTCCTGTCCGTTCCCAACTGCGTTGTGTGCGCTGCCGCTACGGGAGTCAAGATAGTCGTAGGCAAACCCAAACTTCAACCCTTCGACGGGGGTGGCAACCGTGGTCCCGGCGTACCAACTCACTTGAGTTCCTTGGCCGTTGATTCCACCAAGGCTAGACTGGCCAAAACCGCCGACGATGCCGAAGTAGAGGCTTGATCCCTTGAGAAAGCCCATGCTGTCGGGAGCGGTCAACGCAATTGAACCCATATAGGACTTGTAAGATTCGGCCATGGGGCCGTAGGGCGCATTTGCCCGTCCGTTGATCGTCGGTCCAACGGTGTTGGCGATACCAAAGGATGTCGAGATCGCGTCACTGAAACGGTACGTTCCCAGCAGACCGGTATGGGTCTGCGGTTCGATCGTATGGCCGTAGGATCGCGTGAAGTTCGGGTTGTTGCCCGCTTCCACGGATTCGTAGCCAACGATGCTGTCAAACACGCCCATCTTCCAGTCAAGGCCGTTGCCCACCGGCATCCGCAAGGCGACATACGCCTGACGAATTGCCAGATCGCCTGTGGTACCCGACACGGATTGAGTGCCCAAGGTGTTTGCGTCCGGACCAAACCACAAATCCGCCCGGTAGCCAGCGGCCCATTCCGCTTCATCCAGCGGTTTGGCGATGGTGAGCTGGACGACATTCAGATTGAATCCGTCCGCCTTTGGGGTGCCATACTTGCTACCGAACTTGTAGTAGCTTTGTCCGTCTCCCGTGCCCACATTCCATTGGGCTGACGTATCCACGTAGCCGCTGATGGTGGTGGAAGACAGAGCGGTCTGAACCGCGCTCATCTGTTCTTCTGCTTGGGCGACCGAGGCGAGACTGACCACCCCGAGCGCCGCTAAACCTAACGTCCATTGATTAATCTTCATATTTGTTCCTCCGATATCTCCGATGTTTGTTTTTTTGTTTTGTACTACGGACTTATGCATTTTTTGAGGGCAAAACCGGTTTACCCTCGACACCACTTTGGTGTCTTTGCTGTGTAACTATGGGAATTGCTGGCTTTTGACAACAAGTTTTTTCGTTTATTATTGGCCTGTCCAACCGCAGCTCTCCCAGCGGAACGTCCCCGGGGCGCGAGAAAACCTGTTGGGTGGCGACGTTCTGGAGCGGGGAACCGGGCGCTCAAAAGCTGGTGGCCGCAAAATGAGCCAGCCGCCGCCGCGACGCTCACAGCCTTGCCAACTTCGGATCGCGGCTTTCCCGACGTGGCAAGGTTGGCTTGCATCCCGGAGCGTCCAGCGACCTGAAGACCGCCCGGCTTTCACTTTGTCCGATCCTTTATTGGGTGATCGCCTGCCGCAGATCGCTAAGGATGGTGGCGCAACTCGGCCCATCCTTCGGAGCACTGCGGGGCGGGGGGCGAACCCACGATGGAATGACGCTTGCTGGCTCTGTGGCTGCGAGTCGTTCCAAGT
>CAIKLQ010001048.1 GCA_903828255.1 uncultured Verrucomicrobiota bacterium | reverse complement strand
GAATCCCAACATCAAACCGCGGACCAAAGAGTATTACGAGTTTCGCATCGCCGCCCTGCTCAAATCGTGGTCGGGCTTGGCGGCCAAGGATGTAGCCCGTATTTCCAGTGCTGATTGCTTGGACTGGAGCGCGAAAAACGCCCGGGAAAACAGTTCCTCCTCGCACAACCACACGGTCAGCATTTTGCGCCAGGTGTTCGCGGCGGCCATTGATTCCGGAGCGCGCTATGACAATCCCGCCCTCTCGGCGCAACGGGTCAAGGAGCGCACGAGCAAGCGGATTGAACTTCCGGAATTCAGTCAATTTGATCAACTCGTTGCCGAGGTCAGGAATTCGGGCAGCGGCTTTGCCAAGCCGGCCGCCGAACTGGTGGAATTTCTGGCGTATGGGGGACTGCGGATCGGCGAGGCGAAATATGTGACCTGGGGCGACTGTGACTTTCAGCGCGGCGAAATGTTCATCCGGGGGCATCCTGAAACTGCCACGAAAAACAGCGAGACCCGCCGGGTGCCGATGATTCCAAGTATGCGCAAACTTCTGGAGCGCATGCGGAGCGAACGCAGCAGCGAGAACCTTGACGACGCCGTCATGCGTGTTCGGGAATGTCAAAAGTCGATTGATCGGGCGGTGCAAGTCTTGGGCCTCAAGCGAATCACGCATCATGACTTGCGCCATTTGTTCGCCACCCGGTGCATTGAATCCGGGGTGGATATTCCAACCGTTTCCCGCTGGCTTGGGCACAAGGACGGCGGCGCGTTGGCCATGAAAACCTATGGGCATTTGCGCAACGAGCACAGCCAGCAGATGGCGCAGAAGGTGAAGTTTTAGCCGGGGGCTCAGGGGCGGTCGTGCGGCAATGGGGCGAAAACCTTGCACTGATCGACCATGTCGCCTGGGCGGAGTTCGCGGCGGTGCTGCCGAACCCGGTCCAAAAAGCCTGGCGAACCAACGGTTGGCGATGATCCGGAATCTGCGGGAACTTGCTTGGGCGCACCTCCAAGTCAGGCGACATCGTTTCTGCCTGAAAAACTCGGGACCGCCGGGTTCCCCTGCCCCGTTTTTTGCACCTTCTGTTCCCCACCTGCGGCATTGAGTCTGAGATGGATATTCCCCCCGGTCAGCCCCCGGCTCGGCCAGGTTGACGACGTGCGCCCGCCCGCCGGCGCGTGACCGGCCATTGCGTGACCAGCCCATGCCGCGATGTGAACAAAAGGGCAAGTTACCCTGCCACCGGCCGGAATAGCGAATGGCGGTCAACGCGATCATTCCGGGGGCGTTCAGTTTTCTTGCCGAAGTGGACGCAATTGGACAGCATGGCCCGGTGAAACGCGCCGCAATACGTCGAAGGCCCACAGGTGCCGCACAACGTCGCAAGCGCTCGGACAACACAAAAGGTCGCAGGGCCGCAGTCACCGCGCCTATTATTTTGCAACTGGTGCCGGAACTTGTCCCCCTGGCCCAGGGCATCGTGGACGTTTATGATCGCTGTGAGTGGGAGGAAGTGCGGGTGGCGGGGTGCGATACGGTCCACATTTCTTTTCAGTCCGAGGAAACGCTCAAGTTGGCCAGTCAAATCCTCCTGCAAATGGCGGCCGGGAATCCGGGGTGGAAGGACAAGATCGGCGGGAACATTAAGAAGAATCTCGAAATGTTTTGCGTCCCGGCGGCAACCGCAACGAAAAGTGAAAAAGCTTTAGTTCGGCGAATTGAGGACCTTCTCAAAGTGCTCAGGCATCCAACCAGTTCCCGACAGTTTGCAGCCGCATGCCGTGACGCTTGGTTGCTTTGTTGCAAAAAGCAGAAGGCGGTTGCGCGGCGATCCCAACTCCAGGTGAAGGGGGCGCTCCAGGCAAAAGCGCCGCCGCCGCGGCCACCTGTGCCTTTTTCGCACCCCCCTGATTGGGCCAAGCGACATTCCGGGCTGGCTCGGTTTTGTCGGTGATCGTTGGCTTGCCGTGCCACTTGACGTTGCTCTGGCTGAACCGATCGTCGGCATCTGTCGTCGAATCGTTAAGCTTAACCCTCAAGCAAATCAACTGTACCTCACCGTTGAAGAAAACAATGCGCTTTCCCTCCAGTATCAATTGTTGGCCGAATACAATGAAATTCACTATGGAATCCCGAGCGATGATTTCACGCATCCTTACTGCCACGAATTACAGGCGATTCTGGATAACTTCGTTACAACTCTGCGCGAAATTTTGGCCCGCCTTGGGGATAAGAGCGCAACTGCTAAAACAGTGGGTGTGGCGCTCCCGGCGTCTGCGGCAGCCACGATGGGTACGCAAGCCGACGCTTCACCGCCGAAGGCAGAGCGCCCCCCCGAAGCTAGAGCGATGCTGACACAAGACGTAGCCGTCACTTCCCAAAACGCGGGAGCAAAGATTCTCACGCCTCGATCCGATGCACATGCAAAGCAGAAAGATCGGGTTACACAACCGCCTCAGAAAAACCCGCCACCCGGACTAGAACCGGGCGCGAAGATAGCGCAGACTGCGGAGGACAGCGTTGATGTTATTGTGACATTTAAGGTGAACAGCCAAATAAACGTCGCCCTTCAAGCAGAGCCTCCAAAAACGATCGGGACCTTAGAGCGCCGTGCATTGCTGGGCTTGGCGCTCTTCACTTCTGAGAACGATTCGTCAGTTACCGTGCATACTCCAGAGTTCGTGTCCAAGACCTACGGAAGAAACACACATGTAACACATGATTGGGGAGAGATTCGAAAGCGTTTGATCAATCTTAAAATAACGGTGAAACGCGAAGCGAAGGGCGTGTATGTTATCAGCGGCTTTAAGGCAATCATTGACAAAGACGCCACTAAGGAAAAGATCGAGAACCACCTCAAGAAATACTTCATTGCCCCGAAGTTAGACAGGGTTTTGCCTGAAATCCCCCTAGCCACCGAACAAGGATAAGAGCCTGCAAACTCCTGGGCTGGACGGTGGCAAAGCATTATTCCGGTGGACTAATCGGGAGTAATTCTCCCGATTCCTCCTTTTTCGTCCGAATCCATCCGAAAAATACATTTCTAAGTGACTTGTATGCAAGACTTTCCGTGACTTTTGTCCGTCGTGCGCCAAAATGTTCGGGTGCAAATTGAACGATCACAAAAAACGGGTGGCCCGCAGCGGGGATTCCTTTCCCCGGCGCGGCGGGCTTTGAAAATTAGTGAGGCTGCCGAGATTTTTGGGGTTTCTTCCAAGACCATCCGACGGCTCATTAGCAGGCGGAAACTCCGCAGCGTGCGGATTTTGCGCCACCACCTGATCCCATCCCACAAGATTGATCGCCTGCTTGCTGAATAACTTTCAAGCACCAACTTCGCATGAAGCCAAAACTTACCTCTGGAGAGATAGGCGACCCAATGAATCCGGACAACCCTTGCGATGACCACCAGCAAACCGCGGAGGCAGCCGGAGAATTCGCCAAAATTTCGACGCCTTCGCTAGCAGAGCCGAGGTGAGCGATTCCCAGCTTCTTTTCAAGTTTTATTAAAATTATGAAAAACGAAATCTGTGGATCATCAAACCAGTTACGGCCGCCTTCGGCACTGGACTCCGGGGATCACGTGGAGAGTTCCCCGGAAACTGGCGGCCGGCGCAACTCTCCTGCGCAGGCGTTGGAATACCGAGCCGACGCCGTCTACGGCCCCCCAGCCACCTGCCAGTCCATAATCGAATCCGCTCCCGCTGTGAAGGATAGTCCCCGGGCAATTCTCCTGTTCTACATGACTCGATTGAAAGAAACCAAGGTTAAGTCTAGCCGGGACGATATGGTTGCGATCGCCCGACACGGAATCGAAGATTATGCCAGCGGCCATCCAACAACGCCATTCCGCTGGCCCACTCGCTCCCCGCCTTCCTGATGGCGGTGGTGGTCGGGGCGCAGCGCTTCGCCCATTGTGAATGGTTGCGGGCTGACCACGTCTTGCACGCGCTGCTCGGCCTGGAACGCTTTCCCAGCGATGACACGATCCGGAACTTTTTCCTCCGCTTCTCCCAGGCCCACATTGAGGCCTTCTGG
>CAIKLQ010001047.1 GCA_903828255.1 uncultured Verrucomicrobiota bacterium | reverse complement strand
GTCGAGACCGAGGCGCACCGCCAGATTCTCGAGGCGATGGCGCGCGGCCTGGCTGCGGGTGACGGCGGGGCGCATCTGCGGACCTTCCATCCGAGAGGCAACCATCGCAGTTCGTCCGAGTATTTTCATCGGTCCGATTGGCTCGATTTTAACATGATGCAGAGCGGTCATTCGGAGCAGAACACCAACTACCTGGCGATCGAGCTCGATTACGCGCTTTCAACCGGATAGGCAGGGAATCTTCCTCATCGACGACTGTGCTGGCACTCGACGACGCCTCGCGCCTCGGGGCACTGCGCTTCCGCCTCGATGCCACCAGTCCATTTCTGGCTGTCAGCACAGGCAAGCTCCCGCCGCTGATCCGCCTCCAGGCACTGCTGCGCGCCGCCGCCGCGATTCACTCCGAGACCGACACGGCGGCCGACTTGCGTTTCCTCCTCGGGGCCGGCTCGCCGCTGGGCGGTGCTCGGCCCAAGGCGGCCGTCAGCCTGGCCGATGGCCGGCTGGCCCTAGCCAAGTTCCCCAAACCTGACGATACCCGGGACATTGCCAGCGGCGAAGTTCTGGCGCTCACACTCGCTGCGGAAGCCGGCATTCGCGTGGTCGAGCACCGGTTGGTGCCCGTGGGCCGGCACAGCGTGGCGGTCATCACCCGATTTGATCGGGCCGGCAATGGCCGCATTCCCTTTCTCTCTGGGGCCAGCCTTCTTGGACTTTCCCAGGGCGATCCCGGCGCTTACACGCTGTTGGCCGACGCCATCCGCCAGTTCGGTCACGACGTTGCGGGCGACTTGCGCGAACTCTGGCGGCGACTCCTCTTTTCGCTTCTGGCCAGTAACTACGATGACCACCTCCGCAACCACGGCTTCCTGATGGTCGAAGCCGGGCGCTGGGCGCTTTCGCCAGCCTACGACCTAAATCCTGTGCCCGAGATAGACCGCGCGCGTGTCAGCAAGACGCCCATCAGCGAGGAGCAGGAAGAGCCCAGCATTGGTGGCGCTCTGGCCGTTGCGGGACGCTTTGGGATCAAGCCGCTGGCCGCGAAGAGCATCTTGCGCGAAGTCTTCACCGCCGTATCGGCCTGGCGTCGGACAGGCGGCAGACTGCGTCTCAGGGGTGCCACACTCGACGCCTATGCCAGCGCCTTCGAGTCCGAATTGATGGACGAAGCCCGAAGCCTGCTTGGCAAATAGTTCACCCGCCGAATGGTCATCAACAATTCGTTGACCGTGACGTGCCGGTCACCCTCAGTGAAGCGTGGGTGGTGACCGCGTAACGGCGGAGCCAACCGCTGGCACGCAGCCACGCGAAAACGAACGGAGGAAACGCGGACGGAACTGAGGAAGGCGTCCGCCGTCGGGCGCATTTGGGCATCGCGCGCGGTTGTAAACCATGTTTCGACACGAACTGGATTGGGTTTGCGTGAGGTTAAGCCCTTCATTGTTTACACACTGTAAACAACGCAATCGTTGCAAGCACAATGTTTTGACCCGGCTCGCATTCGGTTTTGTTTGCACCGCAGGTGCATCCGGTGTGGTACGAAAAATCACCCCCTTTTTGGCGGCGGCGGGGTGCTGGCGAAGCTGGGTGACGGGTGCAGAATGGGGTCCCGGTCGGGGCGGATTTTGATCGAAAGCAGGCGCCTTCTGGCGGCTTGGACTGTGGCGGAATGGTGCAAGCTTGCGGCGCGAATTGGGGCGCGCTTGGTGGGAAAAAATGGCAGGGTATCGCGGCGGTTCGTGGAAGTTGGAGGGGCGCGGGGC
>CAIKLQ010001046.1 GCA_903828255.1 uncultured Verrucomicrobiota bacterium | reverse complement strand
TCCGGCCTTTCTCTTGTACCGCGAGACGACGGTGTAATCAGGAAGCCTCGGCACTCCGCTGGAATTCCGCCC
The DNA here is from genome assembly GCA_903828255.1 of uncultured Verrucomicrobiota bacterium. Taxonomy (GTDB): domain Bacteria; phylum Verrucomicrobiota; class Verrucomicrobiia; order Limisphaerales; family JADLHS01; genus CAIKLQ01. The sequence goes on along the minus strand of CAIKLQ010001046.1, from coordinate 6,024 downwards.
TCGCGGACACGCGGGACTCTCAATAAGCGGAAAACACCCTGGGATTCGATTTGCGGCTTCGGCCTTCCCGGTCGCCACCAGCACCCTCGCCGGGGATTCGGACGCGGCACCCATCCTGCTTTTTGCTGTCCGCCGCCCCTGCACCTCGTTACCCTTTGTTGCACTCGCATCAGGCGACGAGCAAATGCAAATCGAGAAACATGGCCCGCACGGCGCGAGGTACATCGGCGCATGAGCACCGCCTACCACGCCCGCTACTTAGCGCACGAACGGACGTTGACTGGCTCTCCGCCTCCCTTTGCAACGCCAGCGTTGACCTGAACTGGCAACAAATTGACGCCGCCCAGTTCGCCCTGAAATCTCCCCTCAGCAAAGGCGTCCTCCTCGGCGACGAAGTTCGTTTGGGCAAGATCATCGAAGTCGGTTTGGTTCTCTGCCAGCTTTGGGCCGAACGCCGCCGCCGGTTGCTCGTTATTTGCCCCGCCGCAATCCCCAAGCTTCAGGGTCGTCACCCGCCTGAAGCCCGCCGGGGACAAGAAGCTGGTCATCTGGCGCAACGTGGCCGCAAAATCCAACGCCGACCACGACGCCTTTTTCCAGAAACAAGGCTACAACATCAAGGACATGGAGTTCGCCGTCATCTGCGTCAACGGCGACAACAACTTGAAAACCTAAAGCGCGCAGACGAAAGCTCGAAGGGCCGATGCACCGAGGACGAGTCCAAAAGGTTGAGGTTCAACGGGCAGGATGTGTAAATTGCTATGGCCCTTGCGAAATATGCCGAAGATATTGAGGACCGCTCCACCGACGATAATTTCGAGCGGCTCAACTCACTTTTCTCCGGTCGAGACTTTGACAAGGAATGGCGCCAGTTGGCGTGCGTAAATTCAGCCGCCGTAGTAGCCCGTTGCAGCGGCGGATATTTCGAGGACAGTATGGTGTTCTTGCGCCCTGGTCGCACCCGGTTCACCGTCGAATGCGCGTCCACCGCAGGGCGCGTAGTAGTCTCTTTCGCCCGAGTGGGTGGCGCAACCGAACCACTTTCTCCTGATGTTAATGGTAGTTTCGAAATCACCACGCCAAAGGCCGACGGCCTGTTGACCCTTCGCTGTGGGAATTACGCAAAAACGTACCGCATCAGCTTCCTCAACAAATCCAAGCCGGAGGCTTTGCCTGATGTCAAAACCGCACTGGCCGCCCTCGTGCATAACCCGGCGCGATGGACAAAGGCTGGGTTTGAAAGCTTGCGCGGTGAGTTGGCAACCGTTTTGTCGTTGCCCGGGATCTCTCCGGATTTCGCCGCCGGGGTGAAAGAATTCTACCTCGGGCTGTTCCACGAAAGCATTGGCGAGGCCAATTACCGCAAGCGCATTGAAGCGGCTTTCAACCTGCTGCGTCCCTTCTGTGCCTACAGCGATTACGCCCAACTCATTTGCGCCTATTACCTATATCGTGTGAATTGCTTTGACCAAGTTGCCGCCCTTGATCAAATCCCGCTCCTTGCAGTGGTCGCTAAATTCTTTTCCAGGCCTCATGTTGTCGACGTTCCACCGGCCCCCGCATCATCAGTCGCCGCTGGCACTGAAATTCTCGTCTCCAATCGTGATTTTGAGATGTTCAAGGCGGTTACGTTATTCATGGTTGGCGACCTCACAGGCTGTGCGGAAAAACTCGCCGCCGCCCAAGCCGCGAGTCATGTGGGTCTGGACCCGCAAGGCGACGAGCGCCTCGTATTGTTACGCGCGCATCTGGCCTGCCGCTCCGGAAAAGCTTCCGAGGTCGCGCGATTCTACGGCCTCTTAACCAATTCAGCCACGGATTCATTAAGGGCCGAGGCTACCGCCATGTTAATTTCGAAACGCATTACCGAATGAACCCACCGCTACAAGAAACAGAAAATATTCGTCCCGCCTTCACATCGTTGGCAGAGATCAAGAGTGCCCTGAAACTCATGGTCCCGCCAGTTACTGAGGAACATCGAACGGCCTTCATAACCAACCTTTCGGAATCTCCCCATTCGAGACAATTGGCCTTCCGGCTGCTTGCCTTGCTCGTGCTGAAACAAGCTGGGCGACTGGATAAAATCTTGTCACTGCTGGAACGGGAGTTGACCGGTTTGCTCGCCGGCGGCATGGAGCACCTCCCCGCAAGGCTGCCAGATGGTTCCTCCGAGGACGTAATGCTTTGGGTCGGCAAACAATTCCCAAGTCCCGCCACGCGACAGGAAGCCGTCGAGTATCTCGAAACGGAACAGCACCTTTGGACGTTGTTTCAAATCCTCCGCTGGTCGGGAGACACCACAAAATTCATGGCGGCTCTCGCCTGTTACACCGATGAATTGGAAGCGCTGACCATGGCGGGGAGCGGCGGTCAGAAACGTCGGCAGACAAAAAAAGCAAGCGGCTTTTCATGCGTGGTAACGACACTGATCAAACGGGTGCCGACCCGGCCGATGGCTTTGGATGCGTTTCTTGAAAATTTACGATTGTGCCGCGCTTTCGTTGCTGCTTCCGCTGAGTTGCAAGTTCGATTAGAGGCGTCCGGAAGCCGAAATGAGCGGCTGAGAGTAGAATTGGACGGCGAGCGCGCCAGCCTCGTTGCTGAGAAAGCGGCGCGCGAGACGGTCGAGGCTAGGGCAAACACAGCCCTGGCAGAGTTGGAGGCGGCTCGGAGTGAGATCGAAAGGCTGAAAGATGCTTTAAGAATTCAAGCCGGTGCATACCAAGTCGAAAGAATTGGGGCTTCCGCGGAAGTCTTAACAGCAGTCCGTCGCAGGTTGCTTCCGGACTTGGAGAATATTCGTCTTTATGCGGATCGCACCGAACCAAATGCCGCAGCCGTCGTTCGCAAGGCCCAAGAATTGACGCTGTTCCTAACAGAATTCCAAGGATCCTAAGTATGGAATCAATGGCATTTGGGGTGGATTTTGAAACTACAAACTCGATTGTTTGCACATGGGGCAGTCAAATCCGTGAAGCCTTCCAAAATGAAAAACCAATTGCACTGTGGGATACCAGTGTAATTGCGACCCTTGGTAAGCGCCCCCACCCCTCCGTGGTCTGGTATGCTCCGGGAAAGGAAGCGGTGGTCGGACATGAGGCGAAAAGCCGTATGCTCTCCTATGACGGCATGGGCCATGCGTTCGTCCGTTCGATCAAGCGCCGGCTTGGTCGCAATGAAGATGTGGAACTGACAGGGGGGCGGCGGAAACCCGCATTCGAGATTGCCGCTGAGATATTCCGGCACCTGAAAAATGACGCGGAGAAACACGCTTCGTTAGCGCTGTTGGGTGACAGACGCGGGACAATTTCCGAGTGTGTCGTCACCGTGCCGGTAAATTACGACGGATTGCAACGGCGGGATATCCGTCGGGCAATGGAACGCGCCGGATTGCGTCTGCGATGTTTTCTACACGAGCCCTTTGCCGCTCTGATTGGACATTTTTACAATTGGGAAGCCAAGCTGCAACAACTGAGGGGCAAGCGGGTCCTCGTGTTCGACTGGGGAGGCGGCACCCTTGACGTGTGTCTGGCGGAAGTTTCGGAGGACGGATCTGAGATTGCGGAATTGGCACATGATGGAATTGAGGACCGTGCGGGAGACGATTTCGACAAGAAGCTCATGACCGACCTCAAACTTCGGTTCCTCAGCAAATCCGGACTAAAACTGGATGACGTGCCGATAAGGGGTTCAGCCGCAGACCGTTTTTGGGGCGCGGCCGAGCGGGCAAAGATAGAACTTAGTTCGATCGCTTCTGCGGCGGTCGAAGTCGCCAATTTCATTGAAATTTACGGCAAACCAATTGACCTCGAAGAAAGAATCGAACGTGAAGAGTTCGAGAACCTCATCAACGACGAAGTTATTGCGGCGGAAGCGTGCGTTCATCGTTGTTTGAAAAAGGCCCGGTTGTCGTCGGCCGGCCTCGTTGATCACGTTCTGATGGTTGGGGGCACCTCGTGCATTCCAGCGGTCCGGCAAATGCTGGAAAAAACATTTGGGGCCCGCGTCGCTGTGGCGGCGGAGCCGGACGCGGCCATCGCTCGTGGAGCAGCCATCGTAGCGGCAGAGCGCTGGGAACCGTTCAATGTGAAACCCATTGCTGTTAAACTTTCCGACGATTCGTTCTTCACGGTGCTTCCGGCGAAGCGTGAGTTGAAAGCGAGTGCGAGCAGCGCCTTCACCTTCTACTGCATCGATCCGCGCCCGGCAGTCGCGAACCTGATGTTTTATGAGCAGGCAGTAAACGGTGATGCCGAATATCGTGCCCTAAACGCTTGTCTCGCCGTACCCAGCGACCCGACAATTCGTCAGATTGCGAACCTTGATCGCATTGTGGCCCGGTTCGTGGTAACGGACGATGCCACTTTGTTCTGCGAGGCCCAAAGTAGCTCTACAGGGAAATTGGACTCGTGCGAGATTTACGACCTCTCATTCGGTCTGCGATTGAAATGATCATGAAAGCGAACATTTTGGTGAAGTCGAACGTCTGGATTGACAAGGAGCGACCGCAGAGTGAGTGGCCTCACGTTTCCGCCGATCATATTCCGGGCGACCTCATGATTGAATTCCTTGGTACGCAAGACAAACGAGTCCTTAACACAAAAATGACACCCAAGCAGATCGAAGAATACTTGGCTTATCGCTTCTTCCTGTTTCATGGACAAAAGGGGCTTGCCTACATTAACAAATAGATTCTACCACTTTTGCCCAACAACATGCCCATGCCCCCCGCCGCCGCGCAAACCACCAGTCGAGTATTGGCCTGGACTTGCGGGGCGGATACGACCGAGCGCTTTGCCCCTCGGCTTCAGGCCGGTGGGCCCACATAGGCATCACTGCCTGGAAACAGCGGAGTTGGACACCTCGTAAACGGTTCAATTTGCATACTGCTACTGTTTCGGCATCATGGCAGTTGCGGTCGCCGCACCTTGCGGCCCTAGTTCCCCGATGGTGAGTGCTTATCGGCGGTTGTCCGAGGTTTTCAAGGCAAAATGGGAAGTCGCCGTTCGCGCCGCGACCGACCGCCCGACGACATTGGCTCTGACTTGACGTTCAAACCCAAGCCGTGGCGGCGGACGACAGACTCGGAAATGTGTACCGCATAGGAGGTCCTGTGGGTGCCTCGCCGCCGCCGCTGGGCTCCCCTGCCATACCGGTTGCGGCGTTCTTCTTCCTCCCGCCGCTGTCGTTCTAGCCGTTGCCGCTTTCACCGGCTTCCACGGAGGCCAGACTTGGAAAAGCACCGGCTTGACTGACCACGACCCGGCGCTGGTGCTGGTGCTGGCCAAACGCTGGGAGGCCGAGGCTCGTGCTCAACGATTAAAACTTGGCCGTCCCGACCGGCAGCCAACTCTACGAGTTCGCCGTGACTCACCTAACGCTGCCAAGTCGGGGTTGCTCACTCAAAAGGAGGTCGCTCAACTCCTGAACATGTCGGAGCGGGGTGTCCGGGCTGTCGAGCGGCGAGCTTTCGAGAAACTCCGACAACACGCCATCCTGCGGCAGGCTTGGCAGCAATTCCTGGCCGGAGAACTGGACGAACACGAAGTCAATTTGACCAAGGAGGAAGTTCCGGCTCTTTTCAATCTGGCACGCACGTCCCAAGAGCGGGCGCTGCTTCAAAAGGTCCTGCGGTTAATCCAAAGCTGACCCACGGTTTAGCGGTCGCAAGCGGTGGTGAAAAAATTGGCGAGCACATGCGAGTTGAGGTAGGTTGCAAGCAGCTACGGGGGTCATGCGCTTTCAGCCGCCCTTCCCGGACTGCGAGGCACTTCGATGGTCGCTGTGGCGATAATAAGGCGCGGGTGCGATGCCCGCGCTTTTTAGCGTTTGGCGGTCTGCGCTACGCGAGCAGGCCCTTGGCCAGAAAATGTTAACCCGAACTCCGAAGTGGAGCGATAGTTTTCGCGGGGTCGCACCCCGGATTTCAGACCATTCCGCCTCCCACGGCCAGTCGGTCTAGGGGCGGCACCAACTTCGGCGACGCGGCTTCCAACCAGTCCAAAGTAGCGGTGACCAAAGGTT
>CAIKLQ010001045.1 GCA_903828255.1 uncultured Verrucomicrobiota bacterium | reverse complement strand
GTCCACGATCTTGTGGAGGTCCTGGGCGCGAAGGCGGTTCTTGTTGCCGTCTTTGAGGAAGCCCTTGGAGGCATCAATCATGAAGATGCCTTTGCGGGCGCTGGCGTTTTCCTTGTCGAGCACGATGATGCACGCCGGGATGCCCGTGCCGTAGAACAGATTCGCCGGCAGTCCGATGATGCCCTTGATGTACCCGCGCCGGATGATCTCCTTGCGGATGGCCGCCTCCGCGCCGCCCCGGAACAGCACGCCATGCGGCAGAATCACCGCGCCTTTGCCGGTGCTCTTGAGCGAGGCGAGGATGTGGAGCAGGAACGCGTAATCGCCATTCTTCTGCGGCGGGATGCCGAACTCGAAACGTTTGAACAGGTCGTTGGCCGGGTCGAAGCCGTTGCTCCACGCCTTGGTGGAAAAGGGAACACCTGCGAGGACGAAGTCGAAGGTCTTGAGACGTCCCTCCGGGCCAATGAAGCGCGGGGTGGACAGCGTGTCGCCTTGCCAAATTTCCGCTGTAGGGCAGTCGTGCAGGATCATGTTCATCCTAGCAAGTGCAGCACTGGTGAGTTCCACTTCCTGTCCGTAAACTGCTAAATCGTGCCCGGCGCGACTCATTGCTTCGTCATGGGCTTTGAGCAACAGCGACGCCGAGCCGCAGATGGGATCGTGAATGGACTGGCTGGCGCTTTTGACACCTCCGATGCCAATGACCTTCGCCATGATGCGCGAAATTTCCGATGGTATGTAAAACTGACCTTTGCCTTTGCCCGACTCGATGGCGAAATGCCGCATGAGGTACTCGTAGGCGTCCCCGAGAATGTCGTCCCCCTCGGCGCGGTTGCTGCGGAAATCGAGCGCGGGATTGGCGAAGATGGAGACGAGATTGGACAGGCGATCCACCATTTCCTGGCCCTTGCCGAGCTTGTCGGCGTCGTTGAAATCCGCGACATCAATCACGCCCTTGAGGTCGTTCGCCTCGGCCAGCCGGGCGATGATCTTGTTGATCTTGTCACCGATTTCCTTGTCCCCCTTGAGCGCCACCATGTCGGCAGAACTGCCGCCCGGGGGCACGTCGAGCAGGTAGCCTTTCTGGCTGGCCGCCTTGTCGGAGACGTATTTCACGAACAACAGGACGAGGACGTAATCTTTGTACTGCGACGCGTCCATGCCGCCGCGCAGTTCGTCGCAACTGGCCCACAGGGAGGAATACAGTTCGGATTTTTTCAGGGCCATGTTGCTTACCCGGTTTGGAAACAGTTTTGGATTTTTGTGACCCGCAGACGGCGGCGAACCGGTTCTTGCGTCGGTTCGCCCCGCTGCGATTGGCGCATGGTGAACCGACAGCGCGAAAGTTGCACGGAAAAATTCCGGCCGCGCACCCGGAAAACCACTGCCGGGCGCAGGCGCACAGGTTCCGATGGCCCGCACCGCTTGCCGCGCGGACTGACCGGCGAAGCGGCTCACATCAACCCGTGCGCTTCTGAAGCTGGTCGTGAATCCGTTCCAGGTCCGGATCTTCAAGTGCCCGGCGGCGAATCGCGTCTCCGGCGATCGCCACGGCCCGACGAATCCAGTCCAAGGCTTCCCGATCCCGGCTGCCCCATACGGCATTTCCCGGCGACCGCCGCGATTCATCCCCGGCTAAATCGCGCCGGGTTACTCCCTGCGTAGTTTTCGCGCCCGGCGACGCCGAAAGCTCAAAAGGG
>CAIKLQ010001044.1 GCA_903828255.1 uncultured Verrucomicrobiota bacterium | reverse complement strand
GAGCTGGGTGTTCGCACGAACCCAATTCGCGTCCATTCGCACAGCGGAGTCTTGGCGGTTTTCCATGACGCAGCCGGATTGTTCACGTTGGATTTTCCCACGCGACCCGGCGCACCCTGCGTCGCTCCGGAACTCCTGACGCGGGGACTTGGCGCCCGCCCGGTCGAAGTCTCCAAAGCGCGCGATTATCTGGCCGTCTTCGCCAGCGAAGCCGAGGTCCGCGCGCTGAAGCCGGATTTCGCCGCACTGAAAACCCTCGATTGCCTCGGCATTATCGCCACGGCGCCCGGCGACGATTGCGACTTCGTTTCGCGCTTTTTCGCTCCGGGCGCGGGCGTGGACGAAGACCCTGTTACCGGCTCTTCGCATTGCACCTTGACCCCGTACTGGGCGCAGCGGCTGGGGAAAACGAGACTCTTTGCCCGACAGATTTCGCACCGCGGCGGCGAACTGTTCTGCGAACTCACGGGCGATCGCGTCCGCATCGGTGGCAAAGCCGTGCTTTACCTGCGCGGGGAAATTGAAATACAAGATGCGTCGGCAAGTTAAGATCGAGATGAAAACAAAACTTAAACCCATTGAAGGTTCCGTCACCGCGCCGCAAGGCTTTCTCGCAAGCGGTGTATTCTGTGACATCAAACGCCTCGGCACGGGCAAAGGCTCGCAGAAGGGCAAGAAACGCGACCTCGCGCTCATTGTGTCCGAAGTCCCCGCGACCGTCGCCGGCATGTTCACCACCAATCAAGTTTGCGCCGCGCCGGTGAAAGTTTGCGCCGAGCGCGTGCGCGGCGGGACGGCGCAGGCCATCGTCGTGAACTCCGGCAACGCCAACGCCTGCACCGGCCGCCAGGGCATGAAGGACGCGCTCGCCATGACGGCCCTGGTGGCGAAACACCTGCACATGCCGGAGGAACACGTCTTAGTCGGCAGCACCGGCCGCATTGGCGTCAATATGCCGATGCCGAATGTCGAGTCCGGCATTCTCCACGCCCTGCAAATTCTCGGTCACGACGCTCCGCACGCCGAGGAAGCCGCCGGAGCCATCATGACCAGCGACACCAAGCCGAAGCAGGTGGCGGTGGAATTCCAGCTTGGCGGAAAAGCGGTCCGCATCGGCGGCATCTGCAAAGGCGCGGGCATGATTCAACCCGGCATGAGCGCCACCGGTCAGCGCCCCGCCGCCTTGCCCAGCGGACTCCACGCCACGATGCTCTGTTTCATCACCACCGACGCCGCCATCGAAGCGAAAGCGCTTCAAGCCGCGTTGCAGGAAGCCGTCGCGCAAAGTTTCAACCGCATCACCGTGGACGGCGACATGAGCACCAACGACACGGTGCTCGTGCTGGCCAACGGACTCGCCGAAAACAAGCAACTCGGAACTCGCAGCCCGGAACTCGGCACTTTCCAATCCGCCCTCACTCACGTCTGCCTGGAACTCGCGAAGAAGATCGTGCGCGACGGCGAAGGCGTTCACCGCGTCGTGACCGTGCGCGTGACTGGCGCCAAAACCCTCCAAGATGCCGATGCCGCCGCCCGCGCCGTGGCCAACAGCGCGCTGGTGAAAACAAGTTGGCACGGCGGCGATCCGAATTGGGGCCGCATCATTGACGCCATCGGCTACAGCCCGGCCACGGTGGTCGAGGAGAAGGTGGACATTGGTTACAGCGCGCTTGGCAGCAAAAAAGTCCTGTGGAGCCTCAAACGTGGCCAACCGACGAAAGCCACCTTCAAAGACCTCTGCCTCGCCGTCGCGCCCAAGGAATTCGAGCTG
>CAIKLQ010001043.1 GCA_903828255.1 uncultured Verrucomicrobiota bacterium | reverse complement strand
TTCCGCCGCCAAACAAACCTATGAGAAAGCCCTCGCCGTTAATCCCCGCTTTGTGCCGGCCCTCAACAACCTCGCGTGGATTGCCGCCGTTCGGCTCGGCGATTTGAAGCTCGCCTACGCTCTTGCCAGCAAGGCCCATGATCTGCGCCCCAGCGACCCTTCCACCTCGGATACTTTTGGTTTGGTACTCTTTCGCATGGGAGATTACCCCCGGGCCCTCACGCTCATCGAGGAGAGTGCCAAGACCCTGCCGCAGGAGCCGGAAATTCAATACCATCTGGGCCTGGCCCATTACATGATGGGCGAGCAAGCCCCGGCCCGGCTCGCGTTGCAAAATGCCCTCCAGCTTGCCCGCGAAGGCGAGTGGCGGAGCGATGCCACCCAGCGGCTGCGCCTGCTCGACCTCGGCCCCGTTACCGCCAGCGCCTCGGCCAATGCCGAATTGGACGCTTTGTCGGCCCGGTTGCCCGACGATCCCATCGTGCTTCTGCGCCAGGCCGCCCTCGCGGAAAAGGCCGGCGCCTGGGACAAGGCCGCCGCCAGTTACTCGGCGGCTCTCAAGCTCAACCCCAACCTCGTGACCGCGACGATCAAGCTCTCCCAACTCTTGGCGACCAAACTGAACAACCCCCAGAAAGCCCTGGAACTGGCCCGGCGGGCGCGGGAGTTGTCCCCTGCCGACCCGGTCACCTCCCACACCCTCGGCCGCCTCGCTTATGACGCCGGCGATTTTCCCTGGGCCATCAGTCTCTTGCAGGAAAGCGTCGCCAAACTTCCGGGAGATCCGGAGGTGCAGTTTGACTTCGGCCTCGCCGCTTACAGCCTCGGCCAGATAAGCAACGCCACGGCCGCGGTTCAGGCCGCGATCGCCGGTGGCTTGCCGTCGCCCCGGTTGGAACAAGCCAAAACGTTTGTCCGCCTGCAAACTTTGTGGCGCGACCCGGCTCAGGCGGACGCCGCCTCGGCTGAGGTGGAAGCGTTGCTCAAACAGCAGCCCAATCAGGTTCCCGCCCTGATGGTTCGGGCCGGCATTCAGGAACGAAAAGGGAATTTCCCGGCGGCCCGGGACAGTTACGAGCGCATCCTCAAAGCCACCCCTTCCTTTGTCCTCGCCGAGCGGCAATTGGCCTTCCTGTATTATGACCGCTTGAAGTCGCCGGCGGAAGCTTACCCCCACGCCCTCAAAGCCCGGGAAGCTTTGCCGCAGGACGCGGAAGTCGCCCGCCTCCTGGGAATCCTGGCTTACGAGCGCGGCGAATTCTCGCGGGCCGGGCAACTCTTGCTGGGTTCCGTCGCCCGCTTTCCCAATGACTCGGAAGTCGCCTATTGCCTCGGCCTCACCCAGTACAAGTTAAAACAGAGCCAGGAGAGCAAGAGCAACCTGACCAAGGCGCTAACCTTGGCTCCGAACTCGCCCCTCGCGCCCGAGGCAAAACGGTTGTTGGCCAGTCTCAAATGAGCGCTTGGCATCGCGGTACCTTGACGAGGTTGGAAGTCTCTGCGCCCGAACCCCGCCAGGAGTGTCAAACCGCGCTCCGGATGTCGGTTGGGTTTACGGCGGAGTTTCTTCTGAGTGCCGCCGAAGGAGTTCGCCGGCAATCAGCTAAGGAAGGCAGCGAGGAAGTTGCCCCGCAAGAAAAGCGACTGGCAGACGGCGGGGCTTACACATTTAAGAGTTCATCGGTAGGCCCCTCGGCTTCGCGCTGAGAGGTAAATGATTGGTAGATAAACGCGTGTGACAATGTTAGAACAAAGACCCTCGTTTGGCATGAATTCAGCATAGGCTTACGTAGCGGCTTGGGGTACTGACCTGCCTCCCAATCCCGAACAGCAGTACCTTTTAGTCGCTAGTGCATCCGGTGCGATCTGCACCCAACAGGGTGGCTCTTCGTTGCCAACCAATGCATCACCACATGAGGGGTCGCTGTGCCGCCCGGTACAGCGGCCTCTCTAGCCGGTGAGCCTGCAATTCTGAAAGCGGAAAGTCGAAACCGCTTTCAGCTTATTGTTTGCTCCTTTCGGATTTCCTCCAAGGTGAACTTTCCTGTCCTTATTTCGTTGGTAGCCGCCGCGGGCGCTTTCCTCCTGGCGCTCGCGACTCTATTGTCGCGACCGCGTTCGGTCGCCAATTGGTCGTTCTTCGTCGGGATGCTGGCCTGCTCCTTGGAGCAGGGTTGCCAGGTCGTTGGCCTGGATGCCGTGGCCCTGCAAGACATGCTTTTCTGGCAGCGCCTGGCCGCGCTTCCCCTGGCGCTCGTCCCGGTATCCTGGCTCGTTTTCAGTTTGACCTTCGCGCGCGGCAACCATCGGGAGTTCCTCCAAAAATGGCGGCCCGGCTTGATCCTGTTTGCGGCGCTGCCGCTCGGACTGGCCCTCTGGCAAGGGCAGGGTTGGATCCGTGACGCGGTGTGGACCGAGCAAGCCGGACACTGGGTATTTCCGGTCACCCTTGCCGGCAAGGCGCTCCACCTGACGATGTTACTGACTTCTATTTTGATTATCACCAACGTCGAGTGGACCTTCCGGGCCGCGGTGGGCACCTCGCGCTGGCGAATCAAATACGCCGTCATCGGAGTCGCGCTCCTGTTCGGCGTGCGGATATATTCCAGCAGTCAGGTCATTCTCTATTCGGCCAACAACGTCCAACTCATTGTCCTCAACTCCGCCGCCCTCGCCCTCGCCTGCCTGCTCCTCGGCGTGTGGGCGTGGCGTTCGCGAGCCGCGGATGTTGACCTCTATCCCTCTACGGCGGCGCTCCACAAGTCCCTCACCGTCCTATTGGCCGGGGCCTATCTCATTGTGGTCGGGGTGCTGGCCAAATTGGTTTCCGCTTTGGGGGGGAGTGAATCGTTCCCCCTCAAAGCCCTGTTCATCCTCCTCGCGTTGGTGGGCTTAAGCATGCTCTACCTGTCGGACCGGGTCGGTCAGGCCACCCGGCGCTTCGTCAGCCGCCACCTGAAACGCCCCCTCCATGACTACCGCGCGGTCTGGACCACTTTTACCGAGCGCACCACAGCCGTGATGGATCGGCAGGAGTTCGCGCGCGCCGCCGTCAAAGTCATCTCCGAGACGTTCGAGGTGCTGTCCGTGACTCTGTGGCTGGTGGACTCATCCCGCAACCATCTTACCCTGGCCGCTTCGACCGCGCTGGAGCCAGCTCCCGTCGGCCCGAATCATTTGCCCGACGAGGTCCTTCCCGAACTCACGCACCTTTTTGCGGCGGGAGCGCAGCCTATTGATATTGATGGCTGCGAGGAATCATGGTGTAAGGCGCTCCGGAGTAGCAACCCGGTCTTCTTCCCCAAGGGCGGGCATCGCCACTGCCTGCCGTTGGTTTCCCGAGGGGAAGTCCTCGGGTTGATTATCCTCGGCGACCGGGTGCGCGGGATGCTGTTGGCGGCGGAAGATCTCGAGTTGCTCAAGTGTCTGGGGGACCAGATTGCCGCCGGCGTGTGCAACCTTAGCCTCTCGGAGCGATTGCTCAACGCCAAGGAGATGGAGGCCTTTCAACTCATGTCGGCCTTCCTCGTCCACGATCTCAAAAACACGGCGTCGGCACTTTCGCTCACCTTGCGAAATCTCCCCATCCATTTTGAGAACCCCGCCTTCCGCGAGGACGCCCTCCGAACCCTCGGCAAGAGCGTGGGGCGGATTAACGAACTCATCTGGCGGCTCACCACGTTGCGCGAAAAACGGGAACTCAAGCCGGCCCCAGCGGATCTCAATCAGATTGTCACCACGGCATTAGAGGCGGCGGGGGCATCGCCCGAGATTGCCGTCGTAAGCCGGCTCCAGCCGCTGCCCGCGTTCGCCATGGATCGGCGCCAGGTCGAGTCGGTGATTGTGAACCTATTACTCAATGCGAAGGAAGCCCTCGGGAGTCGTGGCGAAATTCGCGTCGAGACCAGCCGGGAAAACGGCTGGGCCCTGCTCAGTGTGGCGGACACCGGCTGCGGCATGAGCCCGGAGTTCGTGGCGAATTCGCTTTTCAAACCCTTCAAGACCACCAAGCGAAACGGGCTGGGCATCGGCATGTTTCAAGTTAAGGCCGTCGTCGAGGCGCATGGCGGAAAGATCGCCGTGAACAGCCATGCGGGACAAGGGACTACTTTTCGACTCTGGCTCCCCATTCAAAACTCACTCACCGAAAGAAGCGTATGAAACCAATCTTGTTGATCGTCGATGACGACGAAGAGATTTGCTCCCAACTGAAATGGGCGTTGGCGGATGAATGCGAACTCCTGGTGGCGCACGACCGCCCCACCGCGCTGGACTTGTTTCGCCAAAGCCGACCCTTGGTCGTGTTGCTGGACCTGGGCCTGCCGCCCTACCCAACCGAAACGAGCGAGGGGTTTGCGGCGCTCTCCGAACTGTTGACCAGCGACCCCCAGCTCAAAATCATCGTCGTCACGGGCCAGGGTGAAAAGGAGCACGCCTTGCGCGCCGTGGGCGAAGGCGCCTACGACTTTCTCAGCAAACCGGTGGACATGGATGAACTTCGGATCGTCCTGAAACGGGCCGCTTACGGCGCCCGCCTGGAACGGGAGTATCGCGAGCTCCAGCGCTTTCTGAGCACGGATACGTTTGAGGGGATGTTGGGCACCAGCCCCAAAATGCAGGCGGTGTTCAATACGATTCGCAAAGTGGCCAGCACCGATGCCCCGGTGTTGATCCTCGGCGAGAGCGGCACCGGGAAGGAGGTCGCCGCCCTGGCGGTCCATCGGCAAAGCCCTCGTCGGGACGGCCCCTTTGTGGCCATCAACTGCGGCGCGATTCCGGAGACCCTGCTCGAAAGTGAACTCTTCGGCCACGAGAAAGGCGCCTTCACCGGCGCGCACATGCAGCGCAAGGGGCGGATCGAATCCGCCGCCGTGGGCACCCTCTTCCTCGATGAAATCGGCGAGCTGAGTCTGGCCTTGCAGGTCAAGCTGCTCCGCTTCCTCCAAGAACGGTTTATCCAAAGAGTCGGCGGTCGCCAGCCTATTGAAGTGGATACGCGCGTGATCGCTGCCACGAACGTGGACCTGAAACGCGCCCTGACCGAGGGCAAGTTCCGCGAAGACCTCTATTACCGTCTGGCCGTGGTGAACATTAACTTGCCCCCCTTGCGCGATCGGCGGGAAGACATCCCCGCGCTGGCCAAGTACTTCCTGAAAAAGTCCGCTCCCGAGAAAGGGCGCAGCCCCCTCGCCTTCGCGCCCGCCGCCCTGCGCGCCTTGCAACTGTATCCTTGGCCGGGGAATGTGCGCGAACTCGAAAACCGCATTCGCCGCGCCACCATCATGGCCGAGGGCCACCAGCTTACGGCGGAGGATCTGGAGCTGTCGGGCGCGGCGAGTTCGCTGCGGCTGAAAACCCTCAAGGACGCGCGGGAGGTTGCCGAGCGCGAGATCATTGTCGCCACGCTGAAACGGCACAAAGGGAAGATCGCTCCCAGCGCCGCCGAACTGGAAATCAGCCGGCCCACCCTTTACGAACTGATGGAAAAGCTGGCCGTGCCGCGATCCCAGGCCGCAGCGGAGGCCACCGGTCCGATCCCTTAACGCCGGTTCGAAAACCCCAATCGCGGTCGGAGCAGCCGACGTAAGGAGGCGCAAAGCTCTTGGCTTTTGGGAGCCTGCAAGCCCAAGAGTCAGAGTCTCCTTACGGCGGCTGCTGCGTTTCTGACTGGCGCTAAGCGCGGTCCTGAGCCGGGAATCAGGCCGCGGCCCTGATTGCCGCGCGCCGACTTATGCGGTTCCATTGAGGTGGATATGTGTAGATTCCCGCAACCTAATATTGTACTGCTGACGTATGACTGATGCTTCACCGCCGATGACTCCCGAAGAGAAGCCCGCCATGAAAATGAATCCGCGCACTCCCGGCGCTGCTGCTGACTTGCGCGCCCGCGCCGAAGCGCAGTTGCTAGGCCAGGGAAATGGTTCCGAGACGGATGCCGACCCGCAACGGCTCCTGCACGAATTGGAAGTGCATCAGATCGAACTGGAGATGCAGAATGAGCAGTTGCGGGAGGTTGCGGGGAAACTGGAGGCGGCGCTCGAGCGCCACAATGAGTTCTATGAGTTCGCTCCGGTCGGCTACCTGTCCCTCCAACCGGACAGCACCATCCGCCAGGTGAACCTCACCGCTGTCGGTATGCTGGGTCAGGACCGCTCGGCCTTGTTGAATCGGCGTTTGGCCGTGTTTGTCTCCGTCGCGGACCGGCTGGCCTTTCGCGACTGGTTATACCAAGTCTTTGCCGGCCGGGACCCGGAAGCTAGCGAAGTGAGTCTTTTGCTCAAAGGCAAACCGCCGCTCGCAGTCGAGCTCCGCGCCTGTCTCTCGGTGGATGGGCAGGAATGTCGGGTGGTCCTGACGGACCTCACCGCGCGCCGGCAGGCGGAGGCGGCACGGCGGGAGAGTGAGGCGCGCTTCCGGGCATTGTTGGACCGCGCGCCGGACGGGATATTGCTGTTGTCGCCCGGCGGCAATCTGATCTCGCTCAACGAAGCGTTCGCCCGAATGCACGGTTACAGCGTGGCGGAAATGCTGCAGATGAACTTGCGGGATCTGGACACGCCGGAAACCCAACAACTCCTGCCGGAGCGGATGCGCCGTCTGCTGGCGGGGGAAGCCCTGACCTTCGAGGTCGAACATTATCACCGGGACGGCCGGATTGTCCCCCTCGAGGTTTCGGCCATCCAGATCAAGCACGGCGGCGAAACTTGCATCCAAGCGATCCATCGCGACATCACCGAACGGCGGCAGATGGAAGCGATGTTTCAGGCCCGGTTGCGGCTCAGCGAGTATGCGCATAACCATACGCTCGACGAGTTGCTCACGCGGACGCTGGATGAAGCGGAACTGTTGA
>CAIKLQ010001042.1 GCA_903828255.1 uncultured Verrucomicrobiota bacterium | reverse complement strand
GATTTTTGAAGCTTCACCGGTGGCCATGTTTATCCTCGATGAAACCACTAATATCATCCAATGCAACCCGGCGGCCGCAATCCTGGCCAAGGGCGGCACCGCGGATGTTCTGGAACACCGCCTGGGCAACGCCTTGCGTTGTGTTCACAGTTCAGAGGATCCGCGCGGCTGTGGCTACTCGGCGGAATGTCTGGTTTGCCCGCTGGGCAACTCCATTAGAGCTTTGATCGCCACCGGCGGCACGGTATCCGAAACCGAACTATCGGTGGAGTTGTTTCGGGACGGCACGTTCCAGCAGGTTTGGGTGAAGGTCGGCGCCGGCCCCGTTCTGCTCAACGGCCGCCGGCATTTGTGCGTCGCCCTGGAGGACATCACCGCGCGCAAGCAGACGGCTGCGCGGCTGGTGCTCCAGTTGGACGAGCTCGAACGCTGGCAAGCGGTGACGCTGGATCGGGAAGACCGCGTGCAGGAACTCAAGCGCGAGGTGAATGAACTCTGCCACCGTTCGGGCGCGGCGGGGCGTTATCCCAGTCAGGAACTCGTTGCGCCAGATGCGGCGGCCAGCAAGCAGGCCGTATGAGCGGGAGTAGGTAATGGTCTTAAACAGACGTCAGGAGCACAGCAGCAGACAAATGAACCAATTGAACCAAGACAACCTGACCGACATGGGCTTCACCCAGGAACGTTTCCCCGCCGGCACGCATATCTGCCTGATCTATTCCCAGGAATCGGAGCGGCGGACCACCATTGGCAAGTTCCTGCAAAGCGGGGTGCGGGCCGGGGAGAAGGTCGCGTATTTTACCGACACGCTGACGCCGGAGGCCGTGCGCGCGTGGTTGCAGGAGCTGGGTATTGCGCTGCCGGAGGAGGACGGGTTTGCCATCACCGCTGCGGAATCCACCTATTGCCCGAGCGGCGAATTTATTCCCGAAGCCATGCTCCAGACGCTGCGGGAAGCTTACCGGCAGGCCAAAGCGGAGGGCTATCCGAATATGCGCGTCAGCGGGGAAATGTCCTGGGCGTTGCGGGACATTCCCGGCTCGGATCGCCTGATGGAGTATGAGGCCCTAGTCAATGAAGTCCTAGTGACGCACCCGGTCACGGCCATTTGCCAGTATGATGCCAACCGGTTCAGCGGGGCGACCATCCTGGATGTGTTAAAGGTCCACCCGATGATGGTGGTGCGGGGGCAGGTCGTGCAAAACCCCTATTACCTGAAGCCGCAAGATTTCCTGAAAGCTTACCAGAGCCGGGCATGAGCGCCGCCGAGGTGAACGTCCGCCCGGACCTGGATTTGAAGATCGTCGGCCAGATCATTTCCGCCCTCGGGGTGGTGCATGTTTTCCCCACCGAACCCGCCCTGGCAAGTTTTCTGGGGAACTTGCTCCGCGGCGTGCCCGGGTGCCAGTCCGTCCGCTTTTGTTTCCGGAACCTCGCCCGCCCCTTGGGCGACGCGCCGGGGGAAACCTGCTTGCAGTGCGCCCGGAGTCTGGACCCGCGGGCGGAAGCCGGGGCCTACGCCTGCGGCCTGGTTTTGCCGGGCCTGGTCCGGAGTTATCCCTTGGAGACGGGGACGGGATTCTATGGCCATTTCATCGTGACGGTGGCGCCGGAGAGTGGGTATGAAGCTTACGAACCCTTGATCCGGAACCTCGGCAATGCGGTGGCCCTCCTGCTGGAAAACCGGGCGCAGCAGGCCGCGTTGCAAGCCGCCAATGAAAACCTGGAACAACGGATGGAGGAGCGCACCGCGGAATTGCGCCAGAGCCTCGCGACCGCCGAGCGGGCCCGCCGGGCGATGCTCGGCGCGCTGGAGGATCGCCAAAAGGCCGAGGCGGCGCGGCAAGAGATCGAGCTGCGGTACCGCGCGTTGATTGAGTCGTCGCCCGACACGATCCTGGTGCAGCGGGGCGAGCAGATAATTTACGCCAATCCGGCCGCCCTTAAGATGCTGGGCGCGGCTTCGGCCGCAGTCTTGGTCGGGAAACCCATGCTCGATCGGATTCACCCGGACTTCCATCACCGGGCGCTGGCCCGGCGGAAACTCCTGGTCGAACAGGGCGTCGCCGCGCCCCTCGCCCACCAGCGTTTTGTCCGGCTGGATGGAACGACCGTGGAGGTGGAAGCCCAAGTCACCCCGATTGTTTATGATCGGCAACCGGCCGTTCAGGTGATCGCGCGCGACATCACCGAGCGCTTGCAAGCGGAGGCGGCGCTGCGGGTGAGCGAGGCTAACCTGAACCGCGCCCAAGCGACCGCCCATCTGGGCAGTTGGAGTTGGAACGTGGTAAGCGACGTAGTGTTGTGGTCGGCAGAGATGTACCGCATCTATGGCGTGATGCCGGAGACGTTTGCGCACACCCTCGAGGGCGTCACCAAACTGGTTCATCCCGACGACTTGCCGCAGTACACGTGGGCCACCGAAGCCTATTTGCGGGGCGAAGTTTTGGCGCGGTGGGAGTATCGCGCGATCCGGCCGGATGGCGGCGTCCGGGTGCTGGAGGTTGTTTCTTCGGAAGTGGACCGCGATACCTCGGGCCAGCCCTACCGCGTGTCTGGGACGGTGCAGGACATCACCGAACGCAAGCAGGCCGAGGCGGCGCTGGCGCAGAGCGAGAAACGATTCCGGACGATGTTTGCCGAAGCGCCGCTCGGCGTCGCGCTGATTGATTCGCTCACCGGGCACATCTGCGAGGTCAACCTGAAGTTTGCGGAGATTGCCGGACGGTCGGCCGCGGAAATGACCGCGCTTGATTGGATGAGCATCACGCATCCGGACGATGTGCCAGCGAACTTGGACAACATGGCGCGCTTGAACGCCGGCGAAATCCCCGGGTTCGACATGAACAAGCGGTATCGCCGGCCCGACGGCAGTTACGTCTGGATTCACATGACCATCGCCCCGATGGTGGTCGCCGACCGGACGCAGCCGCGGCACTTGTGCATGATCGAGGACATCACCGAGCGCAAGCGCGTGGAGGCCGCCCTGACCAAAGTCCGGTTGCACTACCAGTCCCTGCTCGAAACCGCCAGCGACGGCGTGCATGTGGTGAGCTTGGAGGGTGAGCTGATTGAAGCGAGTGCCTCCTTCTATCGTATGTTGGGCTATCCGCCGGAGCATCCGCCGCACTTGAACGTCGCAGATTGGGATGCGCAATGGACGCCCGAAGAATTGAAAGGACTGATCGCGAGTCTGATCGCGCATCCGCAAGTCTTTGAGACGCGGCACCGCCGGCAGAATGGCGAGACATTTGAGGTAGAGGTCAACACCCAGGGAATCGAGATTGATGGGCAGCGGTTTCTTTATGCGTCGGCGCGGGACATCACCGAGCGCAAACGGACCGAGGAGGCGCTCCGCTCCTCCGCGACGTACAGCCGGAGTCTGGTCGAAGCCAGCCTTGATGCCCTCGTCGCCATCAGTAGTGAAGGCAAGATCACGGACGTGAATGACGCCTCCGTGCAAGCTATCGGCATCCCGCGCGCGCAGCTCATCGGCACGGACTTTTCCGATTACTTCACCGAGCCTGCCCAGGCACGCGCCGGCTACCAGCAGGTGTTCCAGGAGGGCTTCGTGCGCGACTATCCGCTGAGCCTGCGGCACGTCTCCGGCCGGGTCACCGAAGTGCTCTACAACGCCGCGATCTATCGGGACGCGCAAGGCCAGGTGCTGGGCGTCTGCGCCACCGCGCGGGACATTACCGAGCGCCACCGCGCGGAGGAGGCGCTGAAACAAAGCCGCCGGTTGCTGGCCGAAACCGAAAAGGTCGGGAAGGTGGGCGGCTGGGAATTTGCGATTGAAAGCGGGCAGCAGACTTGGACGGAAGAAGTCTATCACATCCACGAACTGGACCACACTCACCAACCGATGGTGGAAATGGGAATCAGTTACTATGTGCCCACGTCCCGGCCGATTATTGAACGCGCGGTGCAGCGGGCTATTGAGCAGGGCGAACCTTTTGATTTGGACCTGGAAATCATCACCGCCAAAGGGAATCGCCGCGCCGTGCATACCGTCGGGCGGGCGGATTTGGAACAGCGGCGCATCTATGGCTTCTTCCAGGACATCACCGAGCGCAAACGCGCGGAGGCCGAAATTCGCGAACTAAATGCCAGCCTGGAGCAGCGCGTCCGGGAGCGCACCGTGCAACTAACCCGGGCCAACCAGGAACTGGAAGCGTTTAGCTATTCGGTCTCGCACGACTTGCGGGCGCCGTTGCGCGGGATGGATGGCTTTGTCCGCATGTTGCAGGAGGACTACGGTCCCCGGCTGGATGCGGAAGGCAACCGCCTGATCGGGGTGGTGAGCCGCGAGGCCAAGCGCATGGGCCGCCTGATTGACGACCTGCTGGCCTTCTCGCGCATGAGCCGCGAGCACCTCGCGCCCACGCCGGTGGACATGACCGGGCTGGCGCGGGCCTGCTTCGAGAGTGTGACGCGCGCGCTCCCGGGTCCCGGGCCGCGCTTCGAACTCCCGCCCCTGCCGCCAGCGCTGGGCGACGCCGGGATGTTGCGGCAGGTCTTCGAGAACCTCCTCGGCAACGCCGTCAAGTTCAGCCGCCACCAACCGGCCCCCGTCATCCAAGTCGGCTTCACCCAGGACGGCGAGGAAACGACCTATTACGTCACCGACAATGGGGCCGGCTTTGACGAGCACTACGCCCATAAGCTCTTCGGCGTGTTTCAACGGTTACACAGCGAGACGGAATTTGAAGGCACGGGCGTCGGGCTGGCGCTGGTCCAGCGGATCATCCATCGGCACGGCGGCCAAGTGTGGGCCTCCGGCACCCCCGGCGCTGGCGCCACCTTTTATTTCACCCTGCCCACCGCCAAGGAAACCAGCCTAT
>CAIKLQ010001041.1 GCA_903828255.1 uncultured Verrucomicrobiota bacterium | reverse complement strand
ACCAAAATCAGCCCCGGCCCGGCGGCAATCGCGGCCCCCAGCCCAACCCACCCGGCGGCGCACCCGGTGGTCCGAAGGTGGTGAGCGAGACGGTGCTGATGGACATCGCCGATGAAGTGACGGTGGCAGGCGGCGCCAGCTTGCCGGGCGCCGTGAACGTCAACTCCGCAAGCCTCGATGTGCTGGCCTGTCTCCCTGGCCTCGACCGCAATCTGGCGCAGGCGATTATTTCGCACCGGCAGTCCGCCGGGTTTTTTCCGAACGTCGCGTGGCTCTTGAAGGTTCCGGGAATCACGCGCGACATTTTCAAGCAACTTGCGCCGCTGGTGACGGCCCGCTCGGAAACGTTCCGGATCGTGAGCGAGGGCAAAGTGGATTCCACCGGAGCGCGGCGGCGCATCGAGGTGATCGTCAACGTCGGGCCTCGTGACGTGGAAACACTTTCCTACCGGGAGGATCTATGAACGGCTTGGATTTCATGAATTCCGCCTCGCATTTTATCGAGATCAGCCAAAGCTCCTTCCGCGTGGTTCACGGAGAGGTCGGGCTGGAATTGCCGCTCGAACGGCTGCCCAATGGAAAACTGACGCCGGCTTGCAAGGAGCGATTGAGCACTGGTCTGAAGGCGTTTCTGAAACGGCCCGCCTGGCAGCCCCGGCTTCGGGCGTGGTGCGCCATCGGCGCGCGGGGCGTCTTGTTGCGCCGTCTTAGTCTTCCTCGCGCCGCGAAGAGTGACCTCAAGCAGTTGCTTCGGATGCAGATTGAAAGCGAATTCCCGCTGGCGCCCGACGAGTTGGCGTGGGGCTATCTGCGGCTCGAGTCAGAGGTCGGAGATCAGAAGTCAGAAGTCAGACCTCCGCCCTCCGCCCTCCGCCCTCAGGACTTCCTCGTCGCCGCGGTCAGAAAGGAAGTGGTCGCCGAATATTCCGAACTTCTGGCCGAGTGCGGCGTCACTCCGGTTTTCACGCTGGCGGCGCTGGCGCGCAGTTGCCTTTGGCCGCGCCCCGTCGGGGACTGCGCGGTGGTGGAGATTGGACGGGATCACTCGGAGTTGTTGGCCTTCGATCAGGGCGTGCCCGTGGCGCTGCGCCTTCTGTCGTATGGCGAGGAGAATTTCCCCTCGCTGGACGAGCTGGCGACGGCGATCAAGAGCAATTGGTCCGGGGACAGGCTTTACCTCACCGGCAACAGTTCCCGACAAAAGGAAGTCGCCGCGGGGCTCGCAAAACTTCTCGGGGCTGGCGTGGCTTGTGAGTCCGCGGAGTTCCCGCCGGGCGCAGGACGATCCGCCGCCATGCACGGCCTGCAGCGCGCCGTTGGGAAGGAGGCAGAGGGTCGGTTGTTGGTATTGGAGCATTCGGAAGCGAAGCGTGGGACGGCTCTGGCTGAACCCGGTTTGCGCAAGTGGGCGGCGCTGGCGGGTTTGCTGTTGCTCGGCTGCCTCTTGCTTCCGTACGTGGAAGCGGCGCTGCTGAAGGCGCATCTCTCGAAAAAGGTCGCCGCCGCCAAAGCCTCGCGCGGCACGCTGGCCACGATTGATCGGGAACTGGGCTTTCTCCAATACCTCAAGCAGAACCAATCGCCGTACCTCGATGCGATTTATCTCCTGGCCAACTCGACGGCGGGCGGAACGCGAATTGACTCGCTGTCCATGGATCGGCGCGGGGAAATCTCCTTGCGTGGCAGCCTGCGCACCCTCGATCAAGTGGGACAGTTTCGCGCCAAGCTCATTGAGTCGGGATTCTTCTCCAATGTGACGGTGGAAGAACAAACGCCCACGCCGGACCGGCAGAAAGTGATCGTGCGCCTGACCGCGCAGTGGAAGCCGGCCAGCGCCCGGGAGTCGCTGAAGCTTGGCCCGACCGCGGAGGAAATGGAAAAGATCAAAGCGACGGCCAAGGATGCCGCGCCCGGCGGAATGCCCATGATGGGCGCGCCGTTCCCGATGATGGGAGGCATGCCGGGAATGCCGTCGCCGCCACCGATGCCGGTAATGAGCCGTCCGCCGCCATCGCCCGGGCCCGCCCGGATGCCACCCAAGGAGATGAGCGTTCGCACAAACGGCAACGCAAGCACTCCTAACGTGCCGGTCATCGTCCCTCCTCCGGCGGAGATGAAGGAATAATTCCATGCGCGCCTTAACTCATCGGGAAAACCGGATCGTGCGCCTCGCGGGCGTCGTGGCCGCGCTTTACGTGATATTCGTCGGCGGAAAGTTCCTGGAAGCCCGGCGCGCTGAATATCGGAAGCTGCTGAATGAAGGCCAGCAACTCAAGCAGGAGCTTCGGGCGTATGAGGAAAAGGGCTCGGCGGTCAAAGCGCTGATGGAGAAGTTCAAACTGGACCCCGCGAAACTTTCCAAAGCGACGACGGTCGCGGAAACCAGTGCGGCGATCCAGAAGGCGGCGCTGGGCGGCGGGGTTCAGTTTGGACCGATCCGCGAATCGCCGGGGCGGCGGTCCGCGCGGGAACTGGCGACCATGAAATTGGAGGGCAGCGGTCCCCTGCCGGCGTTGCTCACGTTCCTGCACCGCCTGGACAGCCTGGGTTTTCCAATCGTTCTGGACTCGGTTCAGATCGGCTCCGACCCCATGAAGCCGGGCCTGCTCAAGTTGAGTCTCACCATCATCATCATGGATTTCGAACAATGGAAAGCCGAGGAGCCGCCCCATGCGTGAACGTGCGCTACTGATTTTGAAGATCGCTTGCGGCGTGCTGGCGGCGCTGCTGCTGTTTCAAGTCGCACGGCTGGTGCTGCGGGCGAACCCGTTGCGCGGCGTGGGCATTCCCGAGTTGCCGACTTTGCCCGCGAGCCTGGAGGCGACCAATGCGATGAAGGGGAGCAATATCGTCCCGGGCAAGGTTGCCGGCACGAACGCGACGAACGTGGTTTCGCACCAGCAGGCAGCGGAGAAGGGGACTAACGTGGCCACCGCGCCTGCCGCCGGCACAAACGCCACGAACTCGGGCACCAGTCAGAAGCTGGAGGAGAGGCGGACCAATGCGCCCCCTGCCGAGGCATCCGGGAAGGCAGGAACGAATGCGCCCGCGCACTCGGTTCAGCCGCCGGAAACCAACGTCGCGCGAGCCGACGCTCCAATGATGACGGAAACGAATTCCCCTTTAACTCAGGCATCCGGCAAGACTCAGACAAATACTTCCTCCGGGCTGACAACCCAAAAGACCGGTACCAATGCCGCCACGACAAATTCCCTTACCGCCCGCGCCACCGGCGGGTCCAGGCCGCCACCTTCCATGTCTCCGCCTGGAATGGTCAAAATGCCGGAACTGCCGCCACTCATCCTGGCGCGCATTGATAAGATCGCGCAGAGCGAAATCCTGGCGCCATTCATGCGCCGGATGCCCATGGCCCTGCTGGGTATCGCCGGCAACGACGCCTTCCTCCGCGCACCCAGCGGACAAACCGGCCTGGCCAAGGAGGGCGACGAAATGGGCGGCATCAAGCTGCTCAAGATCGGTATCAACCGCGTGCTCGTCGAGCAGGAGGGTGAGAAGAAAGAACTGACCATTTTCTCCGGCATCGGCGGCGAAAGTCTTTTACCCAAACCCAAGCCAGCTACCAATGAAACCAATATCGAACCCAAGTAGAATGCCCGCGCTGGCAGCCAGTCGGCTCTGCGTGGCTCTGCTCACGGCCTTGCTTGCCGGCGCCACAGCCTTTTCCGTCCTGGCCCAAACCGCGCTGAAGGATGCTGAGCCCAAAGGCGCAACCAGCACGAACGCTCGGGCACCCGCCGCTGTGCCCGGCGCTGCGGCCACTCCGTCCGGGACTTCCAACGCACCCCCGGCCACGGCCGCCGAAACTACCGGCTCCGCCACCAACAAAGACGGGGCCATCAATGCGGGCGCGGACCTGGCTTCTTCCACCAACGAAATCCAGGTTAGCTTCCAAGGCGCGAACATTGAGATGATCGTGGAATGGCTGGCCAAGAACACCGGCAAGAGCGTGGTCAAGAGTCCCCAGGCCCAATGCCAGTTGACGATCGTGGGCGCCAAGAAGGTCGCGATGCGGGAAGCGATTTCGCTGATCTATCGCGCGCTGTCCTTGGAGGGAATTTCGGTGGTCGAGTCCAGCAAGTTCATCTTCATCGTGCCGGAGGGGAAGGAGCCGAAGATGAATCCCGAGTTCATCGAGGCCACGCGGACGAACATCCCGGTGGGCCGACAGAAGCTGATCAAAATTTTCCCGCTCAAGTTCGTCCAGGCCGCGGAGATGAAGGAGCGGGTCAAGGGGCTGTTATCGGAAAAAGCCACGGTGGAGGTGGACGTCCACGCCAACCAGATCATCGTCACGGATTTCAACGACAGCCTGTCCCTGGTGGGCGACTTCATTGGTGCCCTGGACACTGATCAGCCCGGCGACGTGGCCATGCGGATGATTTCGTTGAAACACGTCAGTGCGCAGGAGCTGGTCAAGGAAATCAGCCCGCTCTACCAAAAGCTCACCAGCAAATCGCAGAAGGAAATGGTCGAGATCGCCGCCAACGACCGGTCTAACTCGCTGATCATTCTCTCCGGCGAATCCGACTTCAAAGCGATCATGAAACTGGTGACGATGCTGGACACCGAGGACGCGCAGGAAAAAGCCACGGAGACGTTTCAACTCAAGAACGCCGACGCCACGGACGTCGCCAAGCAGTTAAAGGAACTCAATCAGGACTCGGACAGCTCCTCCCGGTATCCCTACTTCATGTTTTCCGGTGGCAGTCCTTCCACCAAGAGCCAGAAGAAGTTCAGCGTCGTAGCCGACCGGCGGCGCAACTCGATCATCGTCCAGGCCACGCCGTCTATGATGGATGGGATCGCCAAAATGGTAGCTGCACTGGATGAGCCGGTGACGGACGAAAGTCTTTCACCCAAGATTTACCAACTCAAATACGTCAGCGCCGTGGATATGGAAGATGTCCTCAACGAGTTGTTTTTGAAGAAGAAGGATCAACAGCGGCCCTATTGGTATTACGATGAGTCTCCCCCGGAGACGCCCGACCGCGATGTCGGCCGGCTTTATGGCAAAGTCCGGATCACCAGCGAGCCGCACTCTAACGCGCTCATCCTCACCTCGAATTCGAAGGAGAATCTGGCAGCGGTGGAGGCAATTCTCGAACAATTGGACGTCCCCTCAGCCGGAGGCGAAAGCAACTTGAGAATCGAATTGCAGTTCGCCAAAGCGTTCACCGTGGCCAACAGTGTCAACATCCTGTTCGCCAAAAACGGCTCGCCACCGTTGCGGGCCGTAAACCAGCCCGGCCAATCCGGCATCCCCAACCCGTCCCAGCAACAACAACAGATCCCCACTTCCCGCAGCGGTTTCGATCTGGAACAGGAAGCGAAGGAGGACGGCTATTTTCCGTGGCTGGGCGGGCAGCCGGACAACCCGCGCTCCGGTGATGGACGCACCACTCGGCCCGTTAATGATTTGGTCGGTCGGGTCCGCGCGGTGGCCGACGTCCGCGGCAATGCGCTCATGGTCTCCGCGAATGTCCACTTCTTGCCCCAGGTTCTAAAGTTGATCAAGGACCTGGATGCGCCCACCGACCAGGTTCTGATTGAAGCCCGACTGGTGGAGGTCGCGAGCGATTTTCTCGAGAAGCTCGGCGTGCGCTGGTCTCCCGACGGCAGCAAAGTTTTCACCGCCGATGACTTTGATAATTCCATCCTGGCCCATGCAACGGCCCAATACCAGAAGGGTTTTGGCGGAAACACGACCGTGAACGCGCCGGCTTCCCCTACGCTCGTGGCGCAGGGGCTGGCTTCCCTGCGTTCGGGAGTCTTGAGCAGCACGATCAACATGGATTTCTTGATCCAGTTCCTTCACAAGACAACCGATGCCAGCGTCCTGGCCGAGCCGCAACTCAACATCCGGGACAATGAAACCGGCCGGCTCTTCGTTGGCCAGCAGGTACCGGTGCCCGATAACACCCAAGTGTCCTCGGTCGGCTCGCAAAACACGACTATCAGGTACCGGGATGTCGGCGTGGTCCTCGAGGTCACGCCGCACATTAACAGCAACGGAGACGTGGAGTTGAAAATCCACACGGAAGCCTCCACCGTCGTGTCCGGGCAGACTGTGTTGGGCGGCGCCATTTTCGATACGCGCAATTTTCGCACTGATCTGACCGCCAAGAATGGGCAGACGCTGATCCTGGGCGGGATCCTTCAACGGATTGTATCAAACACGTTGCGAAAAACGCCGATTCTCGGAGACATCCCCGGACTGAAATGGGCGTTCAACAAGAAGGACTCAACGAGCCGCCAGGTCGAGTTGATGGTTTTTCTCCGCCCCCGCGTCGTGCGGAGCCCGGAAGAAGCCCAGAAACTTTTACGCGACATGGACGACAAATTTCCCTTGGTGAAGAAATGGAGAGATGGCAGTCCGCCCCAATCGAAGGGCAAAGAACCCAAGAAGCCTCCTGAGGAATGAGGATCGAATTTGCTGCCCGCCACATCTGCCAGAGGCGATCATTGCGCTGCTGAGCCGCTCCTATCCCGTGACACTTGACTCGAATGCCGACTGCGACAGTCGTTGGGGTAAGACTCAAGGGCATGGCCATGGTGGTGACTGAGGAAAGCGCGGGCAGGCTTCGGACGCTCCAGTGGGACCCGAGTTGGCAATCCTGTGCCGCCATGATCCGGTGGTGGAAAATGATCGGGCTACTGACCAGCCGGGCGGCTTGGCTGGAGCTAAACATCATAAATTCCGCCCGGGTCTTTTGGCAACAAACGGAATGTGCTAGGGCTAACGCTCTGGCTCGGTTGCAAGAAGCCGCAACTTGTCTGCCAGCCGCTGGGCCAGCTTCTCGCACTCCTGCACCTCGTACTCCCGAAGCGCCGCAAAACAGTCACTGAGCCACTGCAAAACCTGTTGCGATTCCTCCTGGCGGCGCTTGCGTGCGCGATCCTCCTCCGCGCTCTTGGCCGCGTCCGCAAGGGCCCGTTCCGTCGTTACCGAGACCCCGGCACCGGTGGCCGGGGGCAGTTGCATTTCGCAAGTCTTCGCGTATTGCTCCCCGCCGAAAACCTCGTTGCCCTCAACCTCGATATGTGACGCCGCGATGGCATGGATGATGGTCTCGCGGGCGCAAGCGCGTACCTGGTGACGCCGCTTCGATGCGGGGCTAGTGCCTTGCAGTTCTGGATAGAGATTATTTACCTCTCGAGCGATTTCCCCGTCCGTCGCGGGCAACCGCAAGGCCTGGCCAAGATGCTTCGCGACGGTCTCGTTAACCTGCCGGAGCACCCAGAGCGGTAGGCCCAGAGAGAGGATGGAGGCGGGAATTTTGAATGGTGGTTGTGGGTTGGTTTGACCGGTGTTTTTAATCATACCTTTAGAGTTGCACCGGGGTTGCAATTTTGTGCTCGCCGATGCGGCAGGATAAGAAAACTGAAAAAACCCTTGCAGTGCCATTTCCGAAGCAGATACTCGACGTGAGATGGAATCGCCGCAAAAGCAATTCGCCCTGAACTGCACCGCGGCAAAACAAGTTCCACCCAATAAAGGAAACATCATGTCATTCATCACTTCGAGAAGAAACTTCCTCAAGCGTGCCAGCATCGGCGCAGGCGTCGCCGCCCTTCCTGTCAGCCTGCTCCCGCAAGCCACTGCCGGCGAGAGGGCGGTTCAATCGGGCCGCGCGATGCCGTTCCGGGTCGGGAAGTGGTTGCCTT
This sequence comes from uncultured Verrucomicrobiota bacterium, assembly GCA_903828255.1. Lineage (GTDB taxonomy): Bacteria > Verrucomicrobiota > Verrucomicrobiia > Limisphaerales > JADLHS01 > CAIKLQ01. The sequence goes on along the minus strand of CAIKLQ010001041.1, from coordinate 262 downwards.
CGGACCAACAGGTCATGGACCGGTGGCTCGATACGCTCATCAAGAAAGTTGACGCCCATCCGACGCCGCTCCTCCCGGTCGTTCAGGAGTTCAAGGATCTTATCGAGGGCGATGCGGAGACTTACATGTTGTTTCATCAGATGTTCGAGGAACTGCCGCGTAGCCCGCAATTTCGGACCACCCCGACGGGGACCCCGCAGGTCCGGGACTACGAGCACATGCTGGCGCTGATCAACAGCATCCTGACGACCGCGCCAGTCTT
>CAIKLQ010001040.1 GCA_903828255.1 uncultured Verrucomicrobiota bacterium | reverse complement strand
GGGGTGAGGTAGCCGGAACCACCACTGGTCACAGTGGCACTCGTGATGAATCCGCTGTTGACGATGGGCACGGCGGTGGCCGTCGTGGCGGTATTGGGGACGTTGAGCCGCGGGATGTTCGCGCTCAGCCGGGCGTCCGCAATTGTGCCAACGAGGTTCGCCGCCGCGACATTCGTCAGGCCGCCACCGTTGCCCGCAAACGTGCCGGTGAGATTCACGCCGCTGGGCCCGCTGCTCACCACCACCTCCGCGGGCAATTGCGCCAGTGGGACAGTGCCGCTCAACTGCGCCACCGGCAGGCTCCCGACCAGGTTGCTCGCCGTGTTCGCAAACAGCGCATACAGCGTCGGCGTCGCTTCCTGGCGCGGGCTGACCGTGGTGAAGTTGCCGCCGCCATTGGTGCGCACGCCGAGTTGAAACCAGATGCGGCTGCCATCCGGCACCCCGCCAAAATCCAGCGTCGTGGTGAACAGGCCGCCGCTCACGGCGACCCCGGCGTTGGTGAGCGTTCCTTCGGCGCTGCCGCCCGTGCTGGCCTTAAACAACGTGAACGTCAGGTCATAGCTGCCGTTGCCCGGCTGGCCATTGTCCAGCAACCGGCCTTGATAAGTGAGGGCCGTGCCTTGTCCGTAGAGGTGGAGGGCGCCCGCCAGAATGGCGAGGAGTGCGGTGAGGATTGGGTAGTTTCTAGGTTTCATGATGTTTGCTGTGGTGGAGTTTTTGGGTGTTAGGGTTTGTGGAGACGGTAATACTTCACCGGGCCGCTGGCGGGCACGGTGATGGGGTTGGTGGTCCCACTGGAGGAATTGGTCCAGTTGGGTGTGCCGAGGTTCAGATTCTCTTGCAGCACAAAGCCGGCGGTGGCGGGCGTCCAGGAGATCCGGGCCTGACCCGGGGTCGCGCGGGCAATCAGGAGCGTCGGGGCGTCGCTGACTTGCACCGCTTGGGGCAGCACCCAGAAGCCGCCGGTGACGGAATACTGGCCGTTGGTCAGCGCGCCCCCGGCCTCCGGTTGACCGATGGTGCCGCTGACGGAATACACCCCGCCGGTGCTCGTGCCGCCGCCTCCGGCGATCTTGGACCAGTCAATGGAATAGGTTTGGGCGTGAAGCGGGGACAGTGCCAGCAGCAGGCCGGCAATCATCAGCCCCAAGGCTCGTAGTGGTAGTTTCATATTCATAAAATAATTTCGCCGCTGCGCGGGCTTTCAAAAGGGCTAAAGAGTAAAAGAGCAGAAACTAAAACCCCCTCACACAACGAAAGCCAACGTGGTTGTTGGCGTTGTTCGGATGGTTGTTGACGCGGTAGGCGCACTGCGAGTAGATCGCGTCGACGTACCACGCACCGCCCCGCAGCACCCGAACGCTCAACGGCCCGGCAGGACCGCGTGGATCGCTCCCTCCCGCATACGTCGGGTCATACCAATCCCAACACCACTGCCATACATTCCCAGCCATGTCGTTCAGCCCATACCCGTTCGCCGCAAAGGAGCCCACCGGACTCGTGTAGGGTTCCACCCCGTTCGTAAAAGCTACGTTGAAGCCGTTCGGCCCCAAATCGTAGGTATAGCTGTCGGGGGCTCCCGCGTAGTTGGCCAGGTTTTGGTTGATCACGTTGCCCCACGGAAAGCGTTGTCCGCTCAAACCGCCCCGCGCTGCCTTCTCCCATTCCGCTTCGGTCGGCAACCGGTAGCCACTGGCCGCCCAGTTCGGATAAAGGGTCGTCGGCTCGCCATTTGTATATACCGCCGATACCGCCGTCCTCCCCGCATCAGTGTAATACACCGGCGGCTTGCCCGCCTGTTGCGACCGCGCATTGCACCACTTCACGCAGTCCCACCAGTCCACCGTCTGCACGGGATGGTTCGCCGCCTTGCCCTCTCCCGCATGGAGGAAGCCATAGCCGTGGTTCGTCGCCCAATAATAGACCGATTGCCACTGACTCCAGCTCACCAGATTCATGTCCAGGTAGAAGGCTGACACCGTCACGTTCGTCGGGACGGCAGCGGACGAGCCATCCAGACTGTCTCCCATCGTGAACGCCCCGGCCGGAATCAGCACCATGCCGGGCGGAGCCGCCGCGACCGCACTGGCCGGCAGATTCGTCAAGCCCGCACCGTTGCCGGAGAACTGGTTGCCAGCATTGGTGGCCCACACCACGCCGCTGAACTGGTTCGGGGCCGTGAAGGCATTCGATCCGTCCAGGCGCGGAAGGTTGGCCGACACCACCGTCGCCCCCTGCGGGCCCGTGACCTCGCCCGCCAGCGCGCCGCTGAAAGTATTCGCCGTGGCGGCGTTGCCGCTGATGCTGATCCCTGCCGTGCCGCCGCTCAGGTTCGCCGGGTTCAAATTGGTCACCCCCGCGCCATTGCCGGTGAAGCTGCCGCTGAAAACATTATTGGCATTGGTAGCCAGTACCACGCCGCTGAACTGGTTCGGGGCCGTGAAGGCATTCGCTCCGTTTAGGCGCGGGAGGTTGGCCGACACCACTGTCGCCCCCTGCGGGCCCGTGACCTCGCCCGCCAGCGCGCCGCTGAAAGTATTCGCCG
>CAIKLQ010001039.1 GCA_903828255.1 uncultured Verrucomicrobiota bacterium | reverse complement strand
CGGCTCGGGGCTCAGGTTGCGCTCCCGCAGAGCCCTATCCTCCGCGCCGTCCCAGCAACCGGAACGTGCGCCCCGGGCTTGTCAGCTACAAAATGAAAGGCGCCGGCGCCCGGTTTGACTGCAACGATTTCGTCGCCATGAAACTTTTGGAGCGTAACGCAGACCGTACTGACCCCTGGGTCTTACGATGGTCCGATTTTTTCCCGAGTTCGTTCCCCAGGTGGAGTGGCTCGTCGCCGCGCTGGCGAACAACGTTGCCGATACGGACGCACGCCCGGTTGATGCAACACTACGAACGCACCGGAAATTTCGCCAAAGCCGAAGACGCCCTCTTCGCCATGCTCGAAGCCGAGCCGGACAACGCCGCGCTCGTGGAATTCGGCCTCGCGTTTTACCAACGCCTGCTGACTCAAAGCGACGCCGCGCTGAACGCCGCCAATCTGCCGCGGGTGGAAGCCGAGGAAGGCCAGAAGGAACTCCAGCGCCGGCAACAACGGGGCAGATGACTGCGGGAGTGCGGGCAGCAATTCGGGCTTGCTTTCGGGGGGGGGGGGGGTAGTTACTACTTATTCACATGAAAAACGCAACGAACATCGCGATTCTGGCTGCCCTTAGTTTACTGGTGTGCAAAGTGAGAAGCGCCACCCTCTACGTGGATGTCAGCGGCAGCAATCCAATCCCACCCTTCACCGACTGGAGCAGCGCCGCCGTCACCATTCAAGATGCCGTTGACGTGGCGGTGGATGGCGACCTGGTCCTGGTGACGAACGGGGTTTACAACACCGGCGGGCGAACGATGTACGGCGCGCTGACCAACCGCATCGCGGTGGACAAAGCGATTACCGTTCAAAGTGTGAACGGCCCGGACTTCACGTCCATCGAGGGCCTGCAACCGAACGGAGAGGCAGCCGTGCGGTGCGCGTACCTGACCAACGGCGCAACGCTCAGCGGCTTCACCCTGACGAACGGAGCGACCTACACTTCCTTTTTTGGGGACACGACCTCGAACAAAACCTATTTCGCCAGCGGCGGCGGCGCTTGGTGCGAGAACACCTCGGCCCTCCTCACGAACTGCGTGATCGTCTCAAACACCTGTAGTTGGTGGGGCGCAGGCGTGTACTCGGGGGCGCTGAACCAGTGTCTGGTCCGCAGCAACTGGAACCTCAACGGGAGTCAAGGCGGCGGCGGCGGTGCCGCTTTCAGCACGGTGTTGAATTCCATGCTCCAAGGCAACCACGGCGATGGCTCCGGCGCCTTTTCAAGCGTGTTGAGCAACTGCCTTGTGACGGGAAATTCGCGCGGCGGAGCATCAATCAGCGCTGCGGCATGGAACTGCCAACTTTATGGTTGCACCGTGAGAAGCAACTACGGCAGTGGCATCTATCGAGGGTCCGCTAACAACTGCATCGTCTCGTATAACGACGCCGCCACCGGCTATTACGGTGGTGGCGCCAATTTTGCCTCGTTGAGTAATTGTGTGATTTTCGGCAACCGGGCTTCAGCCGGCGGCGGCGCGTACAATTGTGGGTTGGACTTCTGTTCCGTATCGAACAACTACGCTACAAATTATGGCGGCGGAGTTTATTGGACCAGCGGCACCCAAAGCGTCTCGCCACCGGGAAACAATAATCTGCTGGTGAATAACTCGGCCGGTCGCGATGGCGGCGGACTGTATTTGCAGACCTTCATGCTGGCTCCGGCTCTCACCAATTGGACTCTTCAAGGAAATTCTGCGGCCGCCAACGGCGGAGGTATTTATGTCGGGCAGGGCACCTGGACGCTCCAAGGCTTCACCTTCACGAGCAATTCGGCGCCCTCCTCTGGCGGTGGCGCTTATTTATCTGGCAGTCAGTTGCTCCAAGATTGTTCGTTCACCGGAAACAGCACCGCCACAAATGGCGGCGGCCTATTTGGCACTGGCGCCAGCGGCTACACCTGTGGTCGGACGACCTTTACCAACAACTCCGCCGGTGCAAACGGTGGCGGGGCGAACGGCGCGATTCTGACCAATTGCAGCCTCTTCGGAAATGTTGCGGCCAGCGGCGGCGGGGCGTACGCCGGCACCCTGGCGGATTGCTGGTTGGGAAGCAACACGGCCACCCAGCACGGCGGCGGAGCAGCCCAAGCGGGCGTCACCCGCTGTTGGTTTGACAGCAATTCGGCAGTCCTGAACGGCGGTGGGATGTACTTCAGTTCCTCCGGTGCGCCCACCGGTTGCACCTTGGTCAACAATCGGGCCGGGAATGGTGGTGGCATCTATCTCGGGTTCGGTGGAGCGACGGGTTGCAGCTTCCTCACCAATTCCGCGCGCACGAATGGCGGAGGGCTGTGCTGCGCCGGCAATTCCCAAACCACCCGGGACTGCATCTTCACCGGCAATCAAGCGATGCTGGGCGGCGGCGCCTACCACGGCTCGTATCCAAACTGCACGTTCATCGGCAACATGGCCACCAACAGCGGCGGCGGGGCCTACCTCCCGCCACCGTCCGGGGTGACGTCCACCAACTGCCTCATCACGGGAAACTGGGCCGGCACGAATGGCGCCGGGATCTTCGGCGCGACCTGGGTCAATTGCAAATTCCGCGGGAACACTGCGGGCGGCAATGGCGGCGCGGCCAACAGCGCCAGCCTCACCCGGTGCGTCGTGACCGACAACACCGCTGCTTTCGGCGGAGGCGGGTACAACACCGCCTGGAACCAGTGCCTGGTGGCCCGCAATTCGGCTGGCACCGGTGGCGGCGCTTACTGCACCAACATCAACACAGTGCTATTCTCGACCTTGGTGGCCAACACGGCGACGAACACCGGCGGCGGCGTTTATTCCGTCTCGGCTCAGTCGCCAATTGGCACCAGTATTCTCTATTTCAACGCCGCGCCAACCGCCGCCAACTACGCCTCGCCGGGCGCGATCACCAATTGCTGTTTGCTGCCGCTGGCCGCTGGCACGGCGAACATCGCGAGCGATCCGCTCTTGATTGATTTGCTGGGCGGAAACTATCGGCTGCAAACCAATTCTCCCTGCATCAACACGGGCGCCGGAAATCCGCAAAGCGCGATTGACCTGGACGGACACCCCCGCGTCGTCGGCGGCGTGCTGGACATTGGCGCGTATGAATTCCACGGGGCGGGTGGGGGCGAATTCACTTTCTGGCTTCAGCAAAACGGGCTGCCCATCAACGGCTCGGCGGACTACGCTGATACCGATTCAGACCTCAGGAACAACTGGCAGGAATGGATCGCGGGCACCAGCCCCACCAACGCCCAGTCGGTTTTGAAACTGGTTTCCCTGCCGCCGTCGCCTTCCGGCGCGACGCTCGCGTGGCAGAGTGTTTCCGGCCGGAATTACTGGGTCGAACGCAGCGGCGATCTGAGTTCTCCGGCGGGCTTCTCGATGATCCAAAGCAATATCCCCGGCTTGGTTGGGCTTACCACGCTCACCGACACAGACGCAACCAACAGCGTCGCGTATTTTTATCGAGTCGGCGTGCGATGAAATGCAATCCCAAGCGCGACACCCTTTCTCCACTCATGCATCACGCATCACGCATCACGTCTCGCCCCGTCGGGTTGGTTTTTTGTTGAGTTGCATTTGGCGTCACTTGGAATAGGATCGTTTTCAAAGCAACCAAACAAAAATTATGAAAAAGCTCATTGTTTCAGTTCTTATTGCGTGTGCCCTCAGCCTCCCGGCCTGGGCCGCCGAAGTCACCACCAAGATCAGCGGCGTGCATCTGTGCTGCAAAAACTGTGTCGGCGGCGTGGAAAAAGCCGTCGGAGAAGTGCCTGGCGTAACGACGTCCGTGGACAAAGACGCGGGCACCGTCACGTTGACCGGGCCGGACACGGCGACGGTCCAGAAAGCCGCGAACGCGCTGGTGGCGGCCGGTTACTTTGGCAAAAGCAGCGAGGCCAGCATCAAAGTCGCCGCCGACACCGGGGCCAAGGGCAAGCAGGTAAAATCGCTGACCGTCAAAGGCGTGCATCTGTGTTGCGCCAAGTGCGCCAATGCCGTGACCGAAGCGCTCAAGCCCGTCGCCGGAGTGACGGGTAACACCGCCGAGAAGGGTGCCACCTCGTTTGTGGTGTCGGGGGACTTCAATGACAAGGAAGTCTTTGCCGCCCTCCAAAAAGCCGGACTTTCCGGCAAAGCGAAGTAATTTCGCCACCGTTTCAAGAGTGCCGCGCCGCTGGAAAGTGGCGTGGCACTCTTCTTTTTTTGGGGGGAGCGAAGGTTGCCTCGGAACGCATGCCCGCCGGTTCAGAGCCGGGATTTCGGGTCGCGGGAAATAGACGAAGAGCGACCAGTTCCCTATGCGCCGGTCAATCTGCTTGACCAGAAACACTCCGGTTCGGCCACGCCCAGCCGCACAGGTTGCGTTGAAGGCACGATTTTAATCCACAGGAAATCCTCCGGCTCTGCCGGAGGACGCCAACAGTTTGACAATTCCGGGATTGTGGGTGGAGGGGCAAAGCTCCTTGGGCGGCGCAGATTGTGCCGAGGTCGGTTGTGCGAGCAGCGCGAAGTCTGGGCTGGTTGTGAACCGAACCAAACAAGGGAAGGTGCGAACCTGGTGAGATTTGCGTGTGCGCGAACGAACACCGCAGACCCAAGTGTTGGCGAGTGTAAACGGCGGTTGAAAAGTGCGGCGGGGGTCACTTGGGTGACGAGGTTGGGGACTGCGAGCGGCGGCATCTTCGATAACCTGAAGCATGTACGCAGATATGGAAAATTGGACTGAAATACGCAGCCGGGTATTGGTGGAGG
>CAIKLQ010001038.1 GCA_903828255.1 uncultured Verrucomicrobiota bacterium | reverse complement strand
CCGCCGTCGCCGACTGGATTGACCGCTGGATCGTGGAGGGCTTTTGCATCGGCTTGGTGCGGGGCGGAACGGATTTGACGGGCCGGGCGCTGCGCTTGGTCCAAACGGGTAACCTCCAGACCTACGCCTTCCTGTTCGTGCTCGGCGTGGCCGTGGTGCTGTGGTTTGTGCTTGGGAAATGAACGCAAGAATTCAACGCAAAGACGCAAAGGCGCAAAGGCGCAAAAAGGGGAACACCTGTGTTTCCTTTGCGTCTTTGCGCCTTTGCGTCTTTGCGTTTAAGAAAGGTGGTCTGGCATGACCGAGAACGAGATTGCCAAAATCATCGTGGACGCCGCGATTGAAGTGCATCGCGAACTCGGTGGACCGGGTTTGCTCGAAGATGTCTATGAAGAAGCCTTGGCCGAAGAGTTGAGGCTGCGCGGTCTGAAAGTGGAGCGTCAGCTTCCTGTTCGGATCACTTACAAAGGCCGCATCTTGAGCAAGCCGCTTCGGCTCGACATGAGGGTCGAAAGCTTGGTGCTCGTGGATAACAAGGCTGTCACCGAGTGGAATCCGATCTTTGAAGCCCAGATGCTGACCTATCTGCGGCTGACTGGCTTGAAACTCGGCTTGGTCATCAACTTCGGTGAACGATTCGTGAAGAATGGAATTTACCGGGTCGTGAATGGCCTGCCGGACGATGCGGATTTCAAACGGCAACCGAAGCACAAGGACAGGCCGGAAACCAACCAAGACTTGATGCCATGAATAAACGCAAAGACGCAAAGACGCAAAGACGCCAGGCCCGGAATATATTTTCTTTGCGCCTTTGCGCCTTTGCGCCTTTGCGTTAAAAAGAATGACGACCCTGACCTTAATCTTCGCTCTGCCGCTGCTCGCCGCTATCGCGCTGGCGTTTGTGCCACGCAACTTTGCCGTCATCATGCGCGCCGTGGCGGTGGGTGTGACGTTTGTCACGATGCTGCTGGCGGTGCTCATGTTCTGGCAGTTCGACTCGAAGGCGGAAGGCTACCAATTCGTCAGCATCATTCCCGGACTCGGTGCGGAGTCGCTCGGTATCGCCTGCAAGCTCGGCGTGGATGGCTTGAATGTAGGGCTGGTCTTGATGGGCGCGATTGTAGCGTTCGCGGCGGCGTGTTGCTCGTTTGAGATCAAGTCGCGGGAGAAGGAGTTTTACATCCTTTTGCTCGTGATGACCGGCGGAATCCTGGGCGCGTTCATGTCGCTCGACCTGTTCTTCTTCTACTTCTTCCACGAACTCGCGCTCGTCCCGACTTTCATCATGATCGGCGTCTGGGGGCGCGGGGAGCGGAAGAACTACGCGACTTTCCAGATCACGCTTTATCTGAGCATCGGCGCGTTACTGGCGCTCATCGGCCTCATCGCGCTTTACCTGCAAGTGCCGGCGGACCTTCGCACCTTCGACATCCCGACGCTGACAAAGTATTTCACCGATCACACGATGGCGAAGAGCGCGCAGATGTTTGTATTTCCAGTGCTGCTCCTGGGTTTTGGCATCTTGGTGTCGCTCTGGCCGTTTCATTCGTGGGCGGCGCTCGGCTACGGCTCCGCGCCGTCCGCCACCGCCATGTTGCACGCGGGCGTGCTGAAGAAGTTCGGCCTCTACGGCTTGATTCGCATCGCCATTCCGTTCTGCCCGGAGGTGGCGCGAGCGCATGTCCAACTGATCGCGTGGCTCGCGCTGGGCAACGTGCTTTACGTCGGCTGGGTGGCGATGCGGCAAAAGAACCTGAACTTGCTCATCGGCAATTCCAGCGTGGCACACATGGGCATGATCTTCCTTGGCATCGCCAGCCTGAACCTCATCGGCGTCACCGGCGCGGTGGTCATCATGGTGGCGCACGGCTTTCTCGCGGCGCTGACGTTCGGATTGAGTGGGTACATTTACAACCAGACCGGCACGCTCGAAATGAGCGAACTCGGCGGGCTGGCGAAGAAGCTGCGTTTCATCGGCGTGGCGCTGACGATGGCGGCCATGGCGGGCTGCGGCTTGCCGGGCTTCTTGAATTTCGTCGGCGAAGTCACGGTGTTCTTTGGCGCGTGGCAGGTGCCGGCGTTGCGGGTGGTCACGGTGCTGGCGGTTTGGGGGGCGCTGATCATCGGCGCGGTTTACATGCTGCGGGCGGTGCGGGCGACGTTGCATGGAGCGGATGGGAGCGCGGCGACGAATGTGTTCGATGCCAATGCCTGGCGCAAAGTTCCCTATGTGGTTTTGCTGGCGAGCTTGCTGGTGTTTGGGTTCTTTCCGCGCCTGCTGACAGACAAGATCAAGCCCGTGACCGAGCAGATTGTGAAAATGGCGACGGCGACGGCGGGCGTGGTTGCGGCAGTCAAGTCGGACGCGGATTCTCCCCTCACCCCGGCCCTCTCCCCTTCCGAAGGGGCGAGGGAGAATCTCCGGCCCGCTGCCAGCGAAATGGGCGGGACCGAAATTTCGGTGGCCAATCGCCAATCGCCAATCGCCAATCGCAGATAGCCAATTGCCAAAGCCATGAATTTGTCCTTGATGAGTTTGGAAATCTCGGTGGTGGCACTCGGTCTCGTGGTGCTGCTGGCGGATTTGTGGCTGCCGGCGGAGCGCAAGCGGATGCTTGGCTACGCGGCGGCGGCGGTGCTGGGGTTGCTGTTCCTGAATACCTTCACCGGCAATTGCAGTTGCAGCCTGGCGAACGGGCTGGCGGACAGCACGTGTGGCGGGATGTTCGTGCAGGACGGTCTGGCGGTGTTCTTCAAACGCTTCTTCCTGCTCGCCGCGGCGCTGGTGTTGGTGCTGGCGGTGGAGTTCTCCGATCGCATCGCGGCGGGAGTTTCGGAGTATTACTCGCTGATCGTGTTTGCGCTGGCGGGGATGCTGTTTGCCGCGTCGTCCAACGACTTCGCCCTCATGTTCGTCTCGATTGAACTCATCACGATCACGTTCTACGTGCTGACGAGCTTCACGCGCGGCAAGGTCGTGGCGCTGGAAGCCGGCGTGAAGTATCTGATCCTCGGCGCGCTGTCGTCGGCGTTCATGGTTTATGGCATCGCGCTGGTATGGGGCATCACGGGCAAGTTCAACTTCACCGAACTGGCGGCCGTTGCGGGAAATTTTACGACGAACAAAGTCTTCCTGTTCGGCGTGCTTTTCATTCTCGTTGGGCTGGGCTTCAAGATCGCGGCGTTCCCGTTCCAGATGTGGACGCCGGATGTTTATCAAGGTGCGCCGACGCCCACGACCGCGTTTCTCGCCGTCGGCTCGAAGGCGGCGGGCTTCGTTCTGCTGCTGCGGTTTCTGTTCACGGCGATCCCAGACGTGACGGCGCATTGGAAAAACCTGCTCATCATCATCTCCGGCATCACGATTCTCTACGGCAACCTGTGCGCGATTCCGCAACGCAACCTCAAACGCTTGCTCGGCTATTCGAGCATCGCGCACGCGGGCTACCTGCTGCTTGGCGTGGCGGCACTGGCCGGGGCGCGCGACAGCGATGGCGGCGCGGCGATTCTCTATTATCTGAGCGGGTATCTCTTCACCGTGCTGGCGGCGTTCACGGTGATCGCGCTGGTGATACGCCATCTGGAAAGCGAAGACATCAGCGGGTTGGCGGGTTTGAATCAGCGCTCGCCGCTGCTGGCCGCGACGATGACGCTGGCGATGGTTTCGCTGGCAGGCATTCCGCCGCTGGCGGGTTTCTTTGGAAAATTCCTGCTGCTCAAAGCCGTGATCGAACAAGGCGCGACGAATCCGGGTTACTATTACCTCGCGTTCACGGCGCTCATCGGCGTGGTGATTTCGCTCTACTTCTACTTCGGCGTCATCCGGGAAATCTACTGGAGCAAGAGTCAGGCAGATCGTCAGCCGATCGGAATCTCCCGGCCGATGCAGTTTGCTGTGGCGGTCTGTATTGCCGGAATCTTCTGGCTGGGCTTGTTTCCCGGCCCGCTGTTGAATTTTGCCACCATCGCGGCGCGGGTGTTGAAGTAGCCACAAGTCTGACTGGCGGTCGACAGCGACTGCGGATTCGGCAGCCGAGGGGAATCACCGGCCGACTGAAACCAGACTGGTGCGCGCTTCGTGAGTCACTGGGTCGCCGGATGATCTTCCACGGGCGGCGTTTTCCACGATAGCGGGCCAAGGCTCGGTGCTTTTGCCCCAGCGAAGGTACTTCCGGTCGTCCGACGGCGTCGGCATCGGCTTCGGCACAAACAGGCGAACGATCGGCAGCCCTTGCAACCGCTGGCCAAAGCTTCGTTCATCCGGGAGTCGCTGCCGGCGCAGCCCTTCAACAACCGGGCCTTTGATCCGCCAGTCTT
>CAIKLQ010001037.1 GCA_903828255.1 uncultured Verrucomicrobiota bacterium | reverse complement strand
GGAAGGGGAGAGGGAGAATCGTCCGCCGACTCGACGCGCACCTGCGGCTGATGACGGGCGAACACCGCAGAGAAGAAGAAGCAAGCGCCAACAGCCATTCCCTCTCTCCCGCCGCGGGGGAGAGGGCCAGGGTGAGGGGGAAAGCCGTACGGTTCGTAGTCGCGATGTGTTCTCTGCTGGCCTCCACCGCCTTCGCCGAGCCCCGCTTCCCGCCGCCCGATTTCAGCGAAACCAACCACCAAATTCCCATCACCACCACGCCACCCGCAAGGGCGGAATGGATGCAATACCTCGATGTCGCCGTGCTGGCGGGTTGCCTCGGCGTCGCGTTGTGGTTCATCTACCAAAAGCGCTCGCGCCGCGGACTGTTCTGGCTTTCGATCTTCTCGCTCGCGTATTTCGGCTTCTGGCGGAAGGGCTGCATCTGCGCCATCGGAGCACCGCAAAACATCATCCTCGGATTGTTCGATGCCGGTTACACGGTGCCGCTGACCGTCATCGCGTTCTTCGCCCTGCCGCTCATCGTCGCGTTGTTTGCCGGGCGCGCTTTCTGTGCGGGCGTTTGTCCGCACGGTGCGTTGCAGGATTTGCTGCTGATCAAACCAATGAAAGTCCCCGCGTGGCTCGAACACGCGCTCGGTGTTTTGCCCTTCATCTTTCTTGGCTTCGGCCTCGCCTTTGCCGCCACTGGCACGGGCTTTCCGATCTGTCGCTACGATCCCATCGTGCCGATCTTCCGCCTCAATGGCCCGGGCCTGCTGATCGCGCTCGCGGCGCTGACGCTGGTCCTTGGCATGTTCGTGGGCCGGCCGTATTGCCGCTTTCTCTGCCCCTACGGCGCGTTGCTCAAGCTCGCCTCTCTCGCCTCGAAATGGCGTGTGCGGGTCACGCCAGATATCTGCACGCAATGCCAGCTTTGCCAACATTCCTGCCCGTTCGGGGCGATGCGCGAGCCTTCTCCGGGAACGGTTGAGCCAAAACTTCTCGCGCCGGAGCGTCGCCGGCTCGGCTGGCTGGTCCTGCTCGTGCCGGCACTCATCGTTGGCGGCGGATTGATCGGCAGCCGACTCGCCGTGCCGGTGGCCAAGCTCAACCCGACAGTCGAACTCGCCGAGCGCTACATCAAACAGCAGAAATCGCCGGTGGATTACGGTTTGATGACGCCCGAGACGCTTTCGCTCCAGCGCGCCGACCGCGACCCGGAGGCGTTGCTGAAATCCGCGACGGACCTGCGCCACCGCTTCTGGCTCGCGTGTGTGGCTTTCGGCGGCTGGATCGGTTTGGTGCTGGGCATGAAGCTGGTCACTCTTTCGTTGCGGACGCTGCGCACGGATTTCGAGCCGGACCGCGGCGCGTGTTTTGCCTGCGCGCGTTGTTTCCGCTCGTGCCCACAGGAATGGGTGCGCGCGGGGTTGATGCCGGCGAGCGAGCCGCCGCTGAACTCGGTTACTGGAACGGCTAAGCCATGACGAGTTCCAACGCAAAGACGCAAAGACGCAAAGACGCCATGTCCGACTGGCTTCGCGCCTTTGCGCCTTTGCGCCTTTGCGTTGGATTGTCGCGGACGACCTGGGTTGCCGCCGCTTTCTGCGCGCTCGTTTGCGGCGCCATGCTCTATCAGCACTCGGCTGCCGCCGAACATGACCCTTGGAAATCGCCCCAACTGCTCGCGCTGAAAGAAAAACTCCGCGCCGCGCCAGCAGATGAATCGCTGCGCGCCGAAATACGTCGGCTTGATTTGGAATTTCGCCAGCGTTACTTCCGTCGGCTGGCGCTGAACCTCACCGGGGGTTGGCTGCTGGTCGCTGGCGTGGGCGCGCTGCTGCTGGCGGCGAAATCGGCGAAGCGCCTGACCGAAAAACCGCCGATGCCCCAGCGTCGGACGGACGCGCAAGCGCTGGCGTTGCAAGCGGCGGCTCGCGCCCGGCGGTCCGTGGCAGGCGTCGGCGCGGTGTTCGGCACGGGGTTGCTCGCGCTGGCGTTCATGAGTCAATCGCCGCTGTCGGATAAGGCTGGCGAGGTGAACAAGGTTCTCGGCGGTGGCGAGAGTGCGGCTTCGGATGCGCCGTCGCTGGCGGAGTTTCAAACCAACTGGCCAAGCTTCCGTGGCTCCGACGGCGGCGGCGCGGCGAAAGGTGATTGGAATTTGAGCTTCGGCGGAACACCCGGCGGAAACGTCATCTGGAAATCGCCTATCCCGGCGATTGGCTTCAACTCGCCCATAGTGTGGAGCAATCGGGTTTTTCTCTCTGGCGGCGACGCCACCAAGCGCCAGGTGTTTTGCTTCGACGCCGGCGACGGAAAACTGTTGTGGCAACGCGCGGTCGAAAATGTGCCCGGCAGTCCGGCGAAGTTGCCGGAAATTTCCGACGCCACCGGTCACGCCGCGTCCACCATGGCCACCGACGGCCGCCGGGCCTTCGTGATGTTCGCGAACGGCGACCTCGCGGCGTTCAACTTCGACGGCTCGCCCGCTTGGGCGAAACATCTCGGCGTGCCGAAAAACATGTATGGCCATGCCACTTCGCTCGCGATATGGCCGGGCAAACTGATTGTGCAACTCGATCAGGACGAAGGTGCGCCCGGCGGTTCGAAGTTGCTGGCATTCGCCTGCGCGACCGGACGCGCGCTTTGGGAACGCACCAAGCCGACGCACGGCTCGTGGGCCTCGCCCATCATCGTCGAGGCGGCGGGCAAGACGCAGATCATCACTGTGGCCCTGCCGCACGTGATGAGTTCGTCGCTCGCTGATGGCGCGGAGCTTTGGCGTGCGGAATTGATGGAAGGCGAGATCACGCCCTCGCCGATTTTTGCCGGCGGGCTGGCCATCGTGGTGAATCCGTCGAGCAAACTCCTCGCGCTTCGTCCTGATGGGGCGGGCGACGTCACCAAATCGCACATCGCGTGGACGGCAGAAGAAAACGCTCCGGACGTAACCAGTCCGGTCAGCAACGGGGAACTGGTCTTCACCGTGACGAGCAGCGGCATGTTGACGTGCTTCGACTTGAAGGACGGGAAGAAAGTTTGGCAAAAGGATTTGGAACTGGAGGTGCAGGCGTCGCCCGGTATTGCCGGCAACCGGTTGTTTGTGCTCAGCACCAAAGGCGATGCTCTGCTGGTCGAGGCGGGACGCGAGTTCAAGGAACTGGGCCGCGCGAAATTCGCAGACCTGTTTCACGGCAGTCCGGCGTTTTTGCATGGCCGCGTTTATCTGCGCGGGGCGACGAACTTGTGGTGTCTGGGAGGGAAGAAATGAAGACAATTCCGAAAACCGAAAGGCGACCACATCCAACAAGATAATTGTTATGCACCTGCTGATCCCATACGTCCAAATCCGTAATCACCTTGATCCGACTCTGGCTGAGTTTACCTATGGCGACAGCGACTCTCGGGCGCGGAAGCTCAAGTCAGAACTCCAAAAAGGCGATTCCGTTTTCTTTCACACAACCATCGGAGGGCGAAAGTGCATAACAGCTTACTACGTGGTCGATCGCGTGCTGGATACAATTGTAGCGTGCAGAGACGAGGCCATCGTGGAAAAATATCACAATCCACATCTCGTCGAGTGTCGCGAAGGTAAGAGGCCCACCGTTGGCAGAGACGATGTTGTTCTCTTTGGGGATCCAATACTGTCGCGTGTGCTGGATCGTCCCCTGGTTTTCAACCGAGCACTTGCTTCTCAACTTTCGCTTGCGATCAAATTCCCGGTGGGGCGGCGGGAAAGCCAAGTGATTGGTTCGGCCACACGCTCATGGAGAACGCTTGCCAACAAGGATGTCGAAGTAATTCGCGCCGCGATCAAATCAGCAGACAGCCTCTCTCGCCCCAATGTGCCGAGGACCACAGAGGAGGTCGCAGAAACATTGGAGAAGGACGTGGAAGACTACCTTGCGAGCAATCCCAGTCTGATCGGGAAGGACTTGAAGTTGCTGCACCAACAACTTGACATCAAGAGCGGCAGAATCGACCTCCTGTTCGAAACTCCGCAGGGCGATCTGGTAATTGTCGAAGTGAAACTTGGTCGCATTGGTCGCGAAGCAATGCGTCAGGTCCAAGACTATATGCGCGAACTCAGAGCGACTGAACATTCCAAGAGGGTTGCAGGTGTTCTCGTTTGTTCTGGAGTCATGCCAGCCTTTGAGGAAGAACTGCGAAAGCAGACAAAAGTGAGGATTATGGTTTATGGCTGGCGAATGGAGGTGCAGCCGTGGCGAAACGATTCGCAATCATCGCCAGAGGACATGACTCCATGATGAATCAAGGAATTGTTTTTCGGACTCTAATTCATGCCCATTGACCTGAACATTGCGGATGAAGCTATCGCTCGCGTGGGCCGCAAGCCCGAGGCGCTGATTCCGATCTTGCAGGCATTGCAGGAGCGCTACGGCTATTTGCCGGAAGCGACGTTGCGCCGCGTGTGCGAGACGACGGAGATCACGCCGGCGGCGATCAGCGGCGTGGCGTCGTTTTACGACATGTTTCGGATGCAGCCGACGGGCAAGCACGTCGTGCGCGTGTGTCGCGGGACGGCGTGTCATGTGGCGGGCGCGGAACGGGTGGAGGATTCGTTGCGGCGGCATTTGCGCATCCCGAGTGGCGCGGACACGGACGCGGACGGGCAGTTCACGATTGAACAGGTCGCGTGCTTGGGCACTTGCACGCTTGCGCCGGTGGTGCGCATCGGGGAGTCCACGATGGGCTACACCACCTCGGAAAAAGTTCCCGAGTTGATGCGCGAGTTTCTGGAAAACCACGGCACGGCGACGGCGGTGAAATCCACGGAAGGCAAGGGCCACCACGGGCACGGTGCGGCGGCGGAAATCCACGTCGGACTTGGCTCGTGTTGCATGGCGAAGGGTAGCGACCGCTTGTTTCACGCGCTGCGTGAGAGCGCGGAGGCGAGCGGTACGGACGTGGTGGTGAAGCGCGTCGGCTGCGTGGGAATGTGTCATCGCACGCCGATGATTGAGGTCGCGACGGCGGGGGGCAAAGGCGAGTTCTACGCGGGGCTGGCGCCGGAGCAGGCGCGGGCGTTGTTGCAACGGCATTTCAAGCCGCGCGGTTTGCTCCAACGCGCCAGCCGCGTTTGGACGCGCGTGCTGGATGGCTTGCTGCTCGATGACTCGGGCGAGCAACGAAACGTGCAGCGGTTCTCGATGAGCAAGCGCGACCCGGCGGTGCGGGCGTTTTTGGACAAGCAGGTCCACATCGCGACGGAGCATTTTGGAAAACTAGACCCGCTTGATCTGGATGAGTATTTGGCGAACGACGGGTTCGCGGCGCTGGCGAAATGTAGTGGCGCAACCTTCCAGGTTGCGGAGGTGGCGCACGCCTCTGGCTTGCAGTCTGAGGAAAAGCGAAACGCCAACCCAGAGGGGCGGCGGGACCAACGCAAGCCGGCGGCTTGCGCTACTAGCGCGGAGGAAATCATCTCCACCATCGAGAAGTCCGGCTTGCGCGGGCGCGGCGGGGCGGGATTTCCCTCCGGCCAAAAATGGCGCATGGTCTCCCAGCAAACCAGCGCCACCAAATACGTCATCTGCAACGGCGACGAGGGCGATCCCGGCGCGTTCATGGACCGGATGATTCTGGAGTCGTTTCCGTTTCGGGTGATCGAGGGATTGGCGATTGCGGCAGTGGCAGTTGGGGCGCACGAGGGAATTTTTTACATTCG
>CAIKLQ010001036.1 GCA_903828255.1 uncultured Verrucomicrobiota bacterium | reverse complement strand
TGGTCCGGTCCTCCCCGACCCCGCTACTGCATTGAAAAGAGCGCCCGGTTCTCCGTCTTGATCCCCGGCACCCACTCGCCCGCCCGCAACCAGAGCCGGAACGCCAGGTAGCAATACATCCCCGCGCTCATCAAATCCTTCATCCCCCTTCGCGGTCGTCGGTCGCAACTACTTCCGCAACCGATAGAAGTGGCTCCCGGCGGAAATGTCATTGGTGACGGTGTTTTGTAAACCGACGATGGCCGGCACGTTCGTCACCACCGTCCAGGCATCCGCCGCGGTCAAGTTGGTGCGGGTTTCCAGCACATAACCTGTAGCGGCCGGGGGCCAGTTTAGGACCAGAGAATTCCCGGAAGTTTGCGCCGCCAGCGTTGGCGCGGCGGGCGTGTAAAATCTCATCGCCTCCACCGTCAAGGTGGCATTGGTGGTCGTGCCGCCAAGCAAACCGAAAAACAGTTCCACGTTTTGTCCGGCCCAGCGGCGCACGTCAATGGACCCGCTGTGCATCGTTTGGTTGGTGGGGATGTAGGCCGCTGCCAGGGCAAAGACGTTTGTGCTGTTGATGCTCGCCGAGACCACGTCGCTGCCCGCATCCCCGGTGAAGCTGAAATCGAACGCCATGACCACGGCATTCGTCGGCACTTGGATCGGCAGCCAAACGCCTGGCGGCGGGGCGCCCGGGCTGAGCGGATGGATGCCGCCCGCTGGCGGTGGCGGCCCGCCCGTGCCGCTGTGCAACACCGCCCGAAGCGAGTGGAAGAATTGCGACCCGAGGCTGGAGGCGGTTTGATAAGTCCAGATGGAGACATCCGCCACCACTGCGCCCGTCGCCTCGATCACGTCCACGTAGGCATTCCCAATGGTCTGGCCCACGCTACTCATGGTGTTGATTCCAATCATGACCCCGGTGGCCCCCAGATGCACAACATCTGCCAGCCCGGCATCTGCCGCGTAAATCGTCGTCACCGAGAGCGCGCGAAATACGGCCGCGTTGAATTCCACATAGTTTGCGACCCCATCGCCGGTCAACTCGTGCAGCGGATAGGGATCGAACGGATAAATGTCTTGGGCGAACAAGGAACCCTCGGGGTACGGACAGGCCGCGCTCAAATTCACCCCGGCGCCCAGCCGCTCGAAGGAATACCGATGCCCTAAAATGCTGCTGTTCGGACTGAGCGCCGTGGTGCCATACCAAGCACACGCATAGCCGTGGGCGCTGGTGATGAAGTTCTTCAGGCCGCTCCGGTCGGCCCGGTCAATGCCCTGCCCCAGCCACACATTGACCGAATAGGGATGCGGCAATCCCACCAGGCTGAAATAGTTATCCATCCAGCCATACTCATCCGGTTCGGGCGTGACCCAGCCCAACCGGGGAGCTTCGGTTCGCCCCCAAAGCCACTCGACCCCCGTGACCATGTCGCCCAATGGGATTTCGTTGGCCATTTCGCCTTCATCCAGCAACGTCAGGTGTGTCTTGTGCCAGTCGAATCCCGCCCGGTGAATGGCGTTTGCGGCGCTGGCGTTCACCAGGGTTCCGAGGCTGTGGCCGATGAAATGAACCGGCTGGCTGTAGCCCGTTTGCAAGACATTCTTCAATTCCAACCCCAGCTTGTCGCCCTGCTCGCGCACATGGGACAACGCCAGCGACGGTTCGAGCGTGCCCGCCACCTCGCGCCAATCCCAGGCCAGCAAGTTGGCGTCCGTCACGCCGCTCGCCACCATGTTGGTCGCCATGCTTTTGGCCCAGAAATCCGGATTACTCTTCCAGCCGTGGGTGAACACCACGGTCTTTTGGGAAGGATCCAGCGTGTAGGTTGAAACAAACACCCCGCCGACAAATTTCTTCAACTGGGTGCTGGTGACTGTGACCGTTGCCAGCGGCTCGTACGGGCGGGTGGTAGGCACCGTCAGCGGCGCGGCGGGGTTGCCAGCCAGCCAAAAACTTTGGCCGGTGGTCTGGTTGGCGACGGCGTTCACTCCGTACCGGTTGGCGGTCAAATAATTCGCTTTCGCCGCCCGCACTTCGTAAGCGCCATCCGGCAACGCCACCAGCGCGTAACTTCCTGACGGATCGGTCGCCGTTTGCAACCGCAACACCCCGTTTTGCAGGGCCGACACGGTGGCCCCGGCCAACCCCGTGTTATTGGCATCGCGCACATAGCCCGAAATGGTGGCGGTGCCGGTCATGGCCCCCAGCGTATTCACCGTGAACAAGCCCGAATCCGCATCGCCGGTGCTGCCGGAAAACCGCGTGTCCACGGGGAAGAAACCGGAAACGGTGGCACTCGTGCCGAAACCCCAGCGGGTGTCCACATTGAACAGGGAAGACAAACTCGTCCCGATTTCGGCATGACCTGCGGCTGGGGCCAACAACGCCAGCCCGAGCGCGAGCAACCGCGCGACTGACGCGAGGACGTTCGCAGCGGAATGTCCCGCTGTTACCAGCCCCCGCGCCGCGCGTTTATTCGTTCCCCCCGGTGGCCCCGGAGAAAACAGGCCGCGACCGGTGGGTTTTCGACTGGGACGCCACGGGGATTCGTAAATCCTCGTGCTCTGCCCGGAAAAACCGGTTTCCCGGCTTCTCCTCGAATCCACCTCACACAACGAAACCCAATGTTGTTGTTGGCGTTGTTCGGGTTGTTGTTGTTGCGATAGGCGCACTGCGAGTTGATCGCGTTGTTGTTCCACGCACCGCCCCGCAGCACCCGATTGCTCAATTTCCGGTCGCACCCAAAATTTCACGCAGTTCCTTTCGTATTCGTTCCACCAGAGCACCAGTGTCGGCTTGTTCGGCGTGGCCGCGCCAACTATTCCAGCGGGTCAGCAGCGCTTCCCGCGACAACCGCCCACACTGGTATTGCCGCGTATGCCAGCACAGCCGCCGCCGGGCATCGCTTACGTTTTGACGGCACAGCCGCCGCCGCCCGCGCCAAATGCGCTGGCCCAGGTACGTCACTCCCTGCGCCGTTGGAAAAGCGCGGGATTTCCGTTCGTTCAGCCGCAACCGGGACTCCGCCAGCTTCGTCCCGATGGCCAAGCGCCACTCCGCCAGTTGCGCCTTGGCGTCTCCAAACAGGAGAAAATCATCCACGTAGCGGACGTAACCCGGACAGCCCAATTCCTCCTGCACCCAATGGTCAAAGCGGTCCAGATATACGCACCCAAACCACTGGCTCGTCAGATTCCCAATCGGCAGACCCACGCGCCGGCCCGCCGCCGTAGCCAAGTCGTCGCCCGGATACACGTTGCACACCGGCTCCTGCCGGTTGCTGCCGTCAATAATCCGGCCCAGCAAAGCCAGCGTGGGGCGGCAGCGGAGGGTCCGGCGGAGGGTGGCTTTCAACACCGCATGATCCATGCTGGGGAAAAACTTCCGCACGTCGCACTTCAAAACATACTGATGCTCCCGGCAGAATTCCTGGCAGCGGCGGATGGCGGCATGCGTGCCTTTGCCCGGGCGGTTCGAGTAAAGATCGAAAATCATCCTCCGCTCAAATAGCGGCATGACCACACCACAGAGCGCGTGATGCACCACCCGGTCGCGGAACGGAGCGGCGCTGATTAACCGCTGCTTCGGACGGGTGATGATTTTCTCCCGGTAGCCGCCCGGCGTGTAAGTTTGGTCGCGGAGTTCCCGTTGGAGTTGCAACACCTCCGCCTCGATATTCGTGCGAAATCGGCCCACGCTGCATTGCTGCCGCTTGCCACGCTCCGCCCGCCGCGCCGCCGCCAGCAGGTTTTCAAACGAGGTGATTTCCTCGAACAGATGGTTGTAGGTTTTCATGCGGGCGACGCGCCTCCCGCAGCTTTCAGCCAGCCGCCGATCATCCGCCCCACCGCGTCCAGCTTTTCGGAAACCACTGCATAACCTTGGTTGCTGAAATATCGCAGCGCATGCGCCAGCCGGATGAGATGGCGCGTTACTTCCAACATCATGTTCGCCTCAATCAAATGCGTCCGCTTTTCCCGGCTGTAATACGCCCGCAAACAGCGTTCCTGCACTTCGAGCAGCTTGACTTCGATCCGGTCGCCCAGAACAAACTTCTGGTCGCGCGGAAATTTGCTCAACTGCGGGATGATATACCGCAACAAGTCGTGCAACTGGGTCAGGATGTTGTCGGACTCAGCCATGCTCGTCCTCCCGTATCTCCGCCACCAACGCCTCCACCCAGTCCCGTAGCCGCCGCACCTCGGTGAGGATGGCTGGGCGGTCGAGCGGCTGGTCCACCTCTTCCGCAAAGAATTCGTAGCGGTACTCCACGGCAAACGGCGTTAGCTCGTGCAGGTGGTCGAATTCCTCCGGCAAGGCCAGGCCGCGGTCCCGCGCGAGGTCCAGCAGATCCCCCAACCGGTGCGTGCGCGGATACACCACGCCCCGCGCGGCCAAAGCCGCTTTCAGCAGTTTTTCCGCCGCCTGTTGCGCGTGGAAGCCGAACGTCTCGTCCGCCGCCTGGGGATTGCCCGCAAATTCCGCCAGCACAAACTCATCCTGCCCGGCCTTGGCCAGCAACAACCGGGCGGCTTCAAGCTGCGCCATACAACACCCTCCCTTCCGTCCGCGCGGTGTGATAAATCGTGCCGGGAATCGCCGCCCATTTCTCGAACGTGCGGCGGCTGGCCACGAGCACGTCTGCCGGCAGGCGCAGCGGCCGGAGCAGGTTGCTCAAGCGCGTCATTTCCTCCCGCCGCGAATTTACTTCCGGCTGGACCACCAGAAAATCCATGTCGCTCTCCGGCCGCGCGTCGCCGCGCGCCTGGGAACCGAACAAAATAATCAGGGCGTCCGGCCGCGCGGCGTGCAGCCGGGCCGCCGCCTGTTCCACCGGTTCTGAAAGGTTGGTTTTCACGCAAAATTTTTTTCGCGGGGGCTGCGCCCCCGCACCCCCGCTTAAGAGTGTAAAAGACCAGAAACTAAAACCCCCTCACACAACGAAACCCAACGTCGAAGCCGGCGTAGTTCGGGTCGTAGCTGCAGCGAAAGGCGCACTGCGAGTAGATCGCGTTGAGGCTCCACGCACCGCCCCGCAGCACCCGATAGCTCAAAGCCGTGGGTGGCCCGTGTGGGTCATCACTGCTCGCCGCTGGCTGGCCATACCAGTTTCCATCATACCAATCCCAACACCATTGCCAGACGTTACCGGCCATGTCGTAAAGTCCATAGGCGTTCGGCGCGTAGTTGTTGACCGGACTCGTACTGCCACCGCCGTAAGTGTAGCCGCGCACCGGGCCGAGATCGTAGGCATAACTGGCGCTGCTGTTATAATTGGCATTGGTGCTGTAGATCGTGTCGCCCCACGGAAAGCGTTTGCCGCCTGACCCGCCGCGCGCCGCTTTTTCCCATTCCGTTTCGGTCGGCAGCCGGTAGCCGTTGGCCGCCCATTTCACGCAGGCGTTAGTGAGGTTGTTCGGCCCGATGCGATAGACGGTCGTCTGCGTGGCGTCCGTGTAATAGCAGGGCGTCAACCCGGCTTTCTCGCTCCGCGCATTGCACCACTTGACCGCGTCATACCAGTTGACGGTTTGCACCGGATGGTTGTTGCCCGAGTAGGTGCCGGCGTTATTGAAGTCGTATCCGTTGCCAATCGCCCACGTATAAACATCCACCCACGTCTCCCGCGTGACATCAAACTTGTCCATGAAAAACGCACTGACATAAACCCCATGCACCGGCATGGCGGTAGTCTGCTCCAAATAAGTGTCCCCCATCTGGAACGGCACGGCGGGAATGTACGCCATGCCGGTGGGCGCGGGCGGCGCGGTGCCGTCGTCGGCGATGATCTTCACCTTGCACTGGCTGTTGAACTGGCCGGGCCAGTCCGTGCCGGCATTCCAGACGATGTGCCGGTCGTTGCCCAGCGTGACGCCCGGCCCTACCGCGCCGGTGAGCGTGAAGACGGGCACGTTGAAATTTACGCCGCCGTTGGCGGAAACGGCCACGTACACGGTGAGCGGGCTGTTGCCGTCGGCGTCGGCGACGTTGTAGTAAATGTCCACCAAATGCGTGCCGGCGCGTTGCGCGGCGCGGATGTTGGACACCACCGGCGGCGCGGCCAGCGCTGTGACGGCAACCAAGGTAAAAGCAAATAGCCCGACAGCGCGAAGAACCGGCTGCCCCGGAGAAAACCCAATTTTGGTTTGCATGAGAGACTTCATACGCCTGGCCCGCAGCGGGCACAAGGCCAAACCGCCGGTCGGCGCGCAATGCGCGCGCGCCCAAGCGCGGCACCGGGTGAACATCTTCGGTTTCCGCGTGGGCCTGTCCCCCAGGTCAGCCATGAACAGAAAGCTACTGCATCGAAAAGAGCGCCCGGTTCTCCGCCTTGATCCCCGGCACCCACTCGCCCGCCCGCAGCCAGAGCCGGAACGCCAGGTAGCAATACATCCCCGCGCTCATCAAATCCTTCTTCCCCTGGGCGCTGAATTGCCGCGCCCCCCGCCGGGTCATCACCTGCCGGCCCT
>CAIKLQ010001035.1 GCA_903828255.1 uncultured Verrucomicrobiota bacterium | reverse complement strand
TCCAACCTGCCTGAACCGCGCCAGCGGAACGGAATGGGCCATCGGCGTGGGCTGCAATGATCTGGTTCGGCCAGGTCATTTGCTGAATTCAGACAACACCTTGTCGGGAGCTTCAACATCAACAACGATTCTTGTGTACTCGACATCCTTCAGGTCGAACACAATACCGCCCTTAAAATGGGTGTTCCAGAATTCCTTTCGCCCCCGACCGTAGTATGTACCAGCAATGATTACGCGTGGGATCGCGGTGCCCGGGCAGCGCCAGAAAGGGGGCTTGAGTTTGCCGTCATGCTTATAGGCGCGGATGATGCAGTCCTTGGGAATGGTGAGCGACCCTTTGAAGGACCAGATTTTGTCCCAACCTTTAATTTCTATGCGTACCGTGTTTCTGCTGGTGATGATCTCATTCATAGACTCTTTCTCGCCGCCGAACGCCATTACTCAGCCACGCCGGGCCGCGGATGTGAACCGCACAAGCGGAACGGAATGCCCCATCGGCGTGGGCTGCAATGATCTGGTTAGTCCACTCAATCATCGTGATTCGTGTCTCCCAGATGTCCCGTATCCCAATCAATCTGGCAATGGTCGCAGCGAGAGAGCACCCGATAGCTGGTCGTGCTTCCCAGCATCTCTCGGCGAGATGTAACCCGCTGGCCACACTCCGGGCAACGCCTCACCCAGAAGAAATAATAGCCAACGGGAACAGCAGCGACAAAGGGTAAACCCATCAGCCAATCGTAATCGAAGCGCACGACGAGCCAAACTGTAGCCGCAGCGAACGCTGAAAACGCCGCGACCACACCTGCGGCTCTCTTCCAAGGTATTCGAGGTAATGGACGTTCCGTCAACATAAACGCTCCGAGTGGCAACTAACGGCCCGGCTCACCGACGCCGGGCCAATGATGTTCGATTGCTAACTGAGACGCGATCCCGGCGTTCGGTGCAGCCGGCTTGTTCGCCGATTTCCTCATGATGTGTAATCCGCGTGGTCTGGTCTGCTGCACTTCTCCATCAAGTCGGCCGTATCGGCGTAAATCTGGCAACTAGGCCATCGCGGATCGGACTCCTCCCGTCCCGACCATGTCAGATGCACCACTGCATAGTCGCATAAATGGCGGAGCAACTCGAACAACACATCGTCGCAATCCACACGATAGGCTACCCCCTTCACGGGAACTCCATAAAGCGGATGCGCCTTTCCAATCTCGGCAGCATATTCATCCTCATATCGCTCCCTCTTGCCTGGATCAATAGGCACCCAAGGTGTCAGCAATTGGAGTGGCGTCGGCATGATTAAGCTGGCGAGCAGTTAAGTGTGCGACAATGCGGTTTGTTTTTTGTCGTCATATTATGCCGGAAAGATTTGTTCGGTGGGTAAGCCTTGTCCAGAACTGACTTGGGCGGTGGAAGCCTGGGGGATTGTCGCCTATCAAGGAGCAACGCCGCAGCAGGCTGGGAGCCGTGGGAACCACCAGGCGTGCCCTTTGGCGGGCACCGGAAACGGGTTGCTCTTCGGTTCGCACGCCGGAACTTTGCGCCGGAGCGCTTCTTGCGTCAATGGCAGATCGCGAGATTCCCAAAGCGGCTTTTCCAACGCGCTGTCGGTTTGAAAACAACATCTGGCTTGCAAGCGCTTTCCATGAAGGGGGTGTGATATTCTTCACGCAGGCCCCGCCCCGCCACCGGCAGCAGGCGCTGCCATCACGATTGAAAAGGCGGGCGGCTGTCGGAACGGGAGACTCCCGCGCTCGCTCCCCACCGGCGCCCCCCCAGCGGGACCAGCCTGATCGGGTCCGCCTGATACCTAAAAGAAAGCCCGCCTTCGCACCGCGAATGGAGCTAGCCGAGAATTGGTCTTGCTTGACCGGACGCGAACCCCGCCGTATTCGGTCGGGGTTGCGGTGAATATGCGCCAAGGCCGTCAGAAATCAACCCGGGGGCAACTGTGCGGATGCGAGCCGGGGCTTTGCCTTCATTTCTGTCCGGTCCGTGTCGGTTCTGATACTGGTTCTGATACTGGTTCTGATACTGGTTCGGTTACTCAAAGCTGGCCTGGCAACTGACCTGCTGTGGTTGCGTCGAGCATTCGATCTCGCGATGCCCGGTTCATGTTCAGACTTTCTTTTTCCGAATTGTTCACCATCGCAACCGCGAGCGCAGCCCGTCCCGCTGACCTCAGGGCGCAGGTTTCCAAACCGGCGGTATCGCCGATTTTCCAATCGGCAGCGCACTGCGTAGAACCGATGGGGCAGAGTCCCTGGAGGGACGAGTTAAACGAGTCCCCCAGCTTCCAAAATGGCCGAAAAAGCTGAAACCCGTGTAACTCGTCCCTCCGGGAATTGGATTCCGGCAACGGGCCCGCCGCAGTCTGGCAGGCAAGGGAATCATCGAGTCGCAGTGACGCAGGATTCGTCGCCATAAAGCGGCGGGTTTGCTGGGCGTGCCGGGGCCCCGACGCGCACCGCGTGATGCGCCCGCCCGCTGGCCTTGTGGACGATTTGGCTCGGCAAAAGCGCTAGCCTGCGTGCGGCCCAAGCAGCCTGGCCCGTGATGTCATCTGACAGTGGAGCTGAACCCGAACGCCGAAACAGTCATGTCGCTGGCGGAGGTGGCGCGGGCTTTCCAGTCGCCAGTCCGTTGGAACACGGGACAAGAAAGTCCCGTGAACCGGCAGACAGGAATGTCTGCGCTACAACCGCTCCCGCCGCTGGTGCGAAAGCCAACTTCGGATTCGGGTTGAACCAAGGCGGGCGCAAATTGGGACGAACTCGGAACGTGACAGGCTCAAGCGGAGCCGTTACCAATCGCGGACGATGTATGCGCGACGTTTGCAATCCACTCTTTGGTTCACGGCAATCTCGGGTTGCCTAGCACTTCCCCTTACCCTGGAGGCACAGGGTGATGCCACCGCAACGAAGACCGGCCCGCCCTCATCCGCCACGGCCAGTGTCATGCAACCCACCGACCTCCGCTGTGAATACACGCACAATCCCGTCGGCGTGGACGCAGCGCGCCCGCAGTTGAGTTGGGGGCTGGAATCGCGCGAGCGGAATCAGAAGCAAAGCGCGTATCATATTCTCGTCGCCACCACGCCCGCGCGGCTCGTAGCGAACCAAGGCGACTTGTGGGATTCGGGCCAGATCAAGTCGGGCGAGTCCGCGCTGGTGACCTATGCCGGCGCTCCCCCGCCCTCGCGCCTGCGATGCTACTGGAAGGTGCGCGTGTGGGACGTGGCTGGGAAGGCCTCGGATTGGAGTCCGCCGGCCTCGTGGGAGATGGCTTTGCTGCGGCCCGATGACTGGCAGGCCAAGTGGATCGGCAGCGGTGCTCCAAACGAGCCGCGTCCGCCTGAAGGGTTTTTCAAAAGCACCAAGGAGTTCACCAACCTGACCGCGAAAGTGATGGTTGACGGACGTTCTACATTGCTGCGTAAAAGTTTTAGCGCCGCCAAACCCATCCGGCGCGCGGAGGTTTACACGACGGGCCTGGGCTATTACGAACTTTCCTGCAACGGCCAGCGCGTCGGCGACCGCGTGCTGGCCCCGGCTAAAAGCAATTACCGGAAATGGGTGCTCTACGACACCTATGACGTGACCCCACTGTTGCAGCAGGGAACGAACACGCTCGGCCTGATGCTCGGCAACGGCTGGTTCAATCCCTATCAGAAATGGTGGGAGCCGTATCGCATGCAGTGGTTCGGCGCGAAGCGCGCCTTGCTCCAGTTGCACGTCGAATACGCCGATGGCAGCTCGGAGTTGGTAGTGTCCGACGACTCGTGGAAAACCGCGCCCGGCCCGGTGCTGTCCTCCTGCGTCTTCGACGGCGAAGTCTATGACGCGACGAAAGAGTTTCCAGGCTGGAGTGAGTCGGGTTTCAACGATTCCGACTGGCAGCAGGCCAATGTCGTTGAGCCTCCGGGTGGAGTGCTCGTTTCGCAGCTCATGCCGCCGATCAAAGTCGTCGAGCAACTCAAGCCGAAGGCCGTGACCAATCCCAAGCCCGGAGTTCATGTGTTCGACCTCGGACAAAACTTCGCGGGATGGGTTCGCCTCACCGCTGCGGGGAAGCGGGACACCCGCATCACCTTGCGCTACGCGGAAGACCTGAAGCCCGACGGCATGATTGATGTGACGAGCAACGAGCGCGCCCTGGCCACGGACGTCTATGTGATGAAGGGCAATGGTCGTGAAGTTTACGAGCCCCGTTTCACGTTCCACGGTTTCCGTTACGTGGAAGTGACGGGCCTGCCCAGCGCGCCCAAGCTCGAAGATGTGTTGGGCTGCGTGGTCCACACCGCCTGCGAGAGCCTCGGCGAATTCACCTGCGACAACGAACTCATCAATCGCATCCACCGCGCCACCCGTTGGTCGCAGCGCAGCAACCTCATGGGTTATCCCATGGACTGTCCACAGCGCGACGAGCGGTTGGGCTGGTTCGGCGACGCGATGGTCTCGATGGAGGAGGCGATGTTCAACTTTGATATGCCGCTGTTTTACCGGCAATGGCTCGACGGCGTCCGCTTGAACCAGAATGAATCGAACGGCGACATCTCCATCGTTTCGCCGCGTCCCTACATCCCCGACGAACCAGACCCGACCTGGAGCAGCGCCTACCCTGTGATGACTTGGGAATACTACTTGCACTACGGCGACCGGGCGTTCCTCGCCCGGCAATTCGATGCCATGAAGCGCTACGTGGACTTCCTCGGAACGCAGGCCACTAACCACATCCTGCCGAAGTATTGGATCGGCGACTGGGGCACGATTGTGGAGGGTTGGAAGGAGGGCGAACCGGTGTCGGTAGTAACGGCGTTCTACTATTACGACGCAACCATCGTCGCCAAAGCGGCGGGGGTATTGGGCCAGGAGGCGGACGCAAAAAAATACGCCGCGCTCGCCGCCCAGATCAAAGCCGTCTTCAACCGCACATTCTATGACGCGAAGCAGCAGCAGTACGAGCAGGGCACGCAATTCGGAAATGCCTTCCCGCTTTTCCTCGGCTTGGCGGAGGAGCGGAATCAACCGGCCGTGCTGGAAAATGTTTTGCGCGATCTGGAACGGTGCAAAGGACACTTCAACGTAGGCGTGCTCGGCGCGAAGTATTTGATTGATGCGCTGACTCAATTCGGCCGGGCCGACGTGGCGTATCAACTCGCGACGCAAACCGGCAACCCCAGTTGGGCGCACATGCTGGAAGGCGGCCGAACTACGCTGTCCGAATTCTGGGATCTGCACGGCTCGCACAACCATGTGATGATGGGAAGCATTGACGGCTGGTTCTATCGCACGCTTGCCGGCATCCAACCGGACGAAGCCAAGCCGGGCTTCGAGCACATTGTGATCAGGCCGTTCCTCCCGAAGCCGCTGGCACACGTGCGCGCCAGCGTGCGAACCGGGCGCGGTCCGGTGGCGGTGGAATGGACGAAGCAGAACGGTTCGGGGCAACTGAACGTCAGCATTCCCGCCAACAGCACCGCGACGGTTTATGTGCCAGCAGCCTCAGCCAACCAGGTGCAAAGCACGCCGCCGCTGAAGCCGACGCGATTTGAAAAGGGCGCCGCCGTGTTTGAAATCGGCTCCGGCGCTTACGAATTCCGCGCCGTCCTGGCCATAGCCAAGCCGTAGCAGCCGGGCTGGCTGCCACGCCGAGCCGCAGGGCGACGGAGCCGCCACCAAACTCCGGATCCGCCGGCGGCAACGCCGGCAGCCTGACAGAAAAAGTTTTACCGCAAACTCTAAACCGACATACTCGAACGCACATGAACTTGCCAACTGCCATCATTCGCTCCGCCGCGTTGCTCTGCTTGAGCACCACGATCTCTTTGTCGGCTGCCGACAGCCTGACCTTCACCGCCGCCAAAGGCCCGGGCCAGGGGCGGCACATCGTGTTCCTGAGCGGCGACGAGGAGTATCGCTCCGAGGAAGGCTTCCCGATGCTGGCGAAAATTCTCGCCGTCAAGCATGGGTTCAATTGCACGGTGCTGTTCTCGCTCAATCCGGCGGACGGCACGATTGATCCGAACAACCAGACGAATATCACCGGCCTGGCCGCGCTCGATAACGCCGACCTCTGCGTCCTGGGCCTGCGCTTCCGCGAATTGCCGGACGCGGAGATGAAGCATTTCGTGGATTACCTGAATCGCGGCAAGCCGCTCATCGGGTTGCGGACGAGCACCCATGCGTTCGCCTACGGGCGGAACAAGCAGAGTCCCTATGCCAAGTTCGACTGGCAAAACAAGCAGTGGTCGGGCGGTTTTGGCCAGCAGGTGCTCGGCGAAACCTGGGTGAATCACCACGGCGACCACGGCAAGGAAAGCACGCGCGGCGTCATCGTCGCGGAGTTCAAATCCCATCCAATCCTGCGCGGCGTGGAGGACTTATGGGGGCCGACCGATGTCTATGGCGTGGCGCATCTGCCGGCGGATGCGAAAGTGTTGGTCCGCGGCCAAGTGCTGACCGGCATGAAACCCACCGACCCACCGCTCGAAGGCAAGAAGAACGATCCCATGATGCCGCTGGTCTGGCTGCGCGATTACACCGGTGAGAAAGGCAAGACTTCCAAAATCGTCACGACGACGATGGGCGCGGCAACGGACCTGGCCTGCGAAGATCTGCGACGCTTGGTGGTGAACGCCTGCTACTGGGCCGTGAATTTGGAGAAGGAAATTCCCCAGCGCGCCGACGTGACGCCCCTCGACGAATACAAACCGACCAACTTTGGCTTTGGCAAATTCAAGCCCGGCGTGAAGCCGGCGGACTACGAGTTGAAGAAGTGAGGTCTGCGGAGTTGCAGCCGTTGACGGGCGGGCTTGTGATCCATGCTTTCGCTCATCATTCCCTCGTCAAACTGACGAATGACAATGACACGGTCACTCCCATGAGTCGAGAAAGTCTGCAAACTTGAAGAAATC
>CAIKLQ010001034.1 GCA_903828255.1 uncultured Verrucomicrobiota bacterium | reverse complement strand
CCGGCGTGCTCCTCTGGGCCTATCGCCGGCTGCGCCAGGCGCACGCGTTGGTGGAGGAACGCACGGCGCGGTTGCTGCGCGCGAACCACGAGCTGGCCCTCGCCGCCAAGACGAGCGCACTCGGCTCGGTGACGGCGCACCTCATTCATGGGCTCAGCAATCCGCTGGCGAATTTGCAGGATTTCATCGCCAGTCACGGCAACGGCGCAACCGATGGCGAACTGCAAACTCTCGCCACTTCCACGCACCGGATGCAGCGGCTCGTTCACGATGTCGTGCGCGTGCTGGCCGAGGAACGCGGCGACGATCATTATCAAATCACGTTGAAGGAACTGGTGGGGGTGTTGAACGAGAAACTCGCTTCGGCGGTGGCAGACAGCGGCGTTAATTTGATCACCGTGCTGGACGCCCCAGGCGAACTCTCGAACCGCCACACCAATCTGATCCTGCTCATTCTGGAAAATCTGATCCACAACGCGTTGCGCGTCACGCCGCGCGGCGACCGGGTTTGCGTCCATTTCGTTGCGGAGGCGGATGGCGTTGGCTGTGAGGTGGTGGATGCCGGGCCGGGCATTCCCGCGTCCGTGCTGCCGCGGTTGTTCACGCCGTGCCATTCCACCCACGGCGGCAGCGGACTGGGCCTCGCGATCAGCAAGCAACTGGCGAATCAACTGGGCGCAACCTTGGAATTGAAATCCAACTCGCCGCACGGCTGCGTGTTCGCCTTGCGCCTGCCGCAAAGTTTGTTTGTGGAAACCGAATCGGCGGGGTCGAGCGTAATTGAAAAACTAAACAACCAGGAGTCTCATGAATGTGAAACGTGTTTTGGAAATCGCGGTGTTGGAATGGCGTGAGGTCGGTCTTCCGGTTCAGACAACTCGGATCGCTTCTGGCGCAGCCGGGGTTGAATCCCAACGGGATTCCGGCTCAAAGCCCAGGGTTGCGAGGAAAGAGCTACCCTGGGGAAGATTCGAAAACGCCCCCAACCCCAACGGGGTTGCAGCCCGATGGTTGCAGCGTGACGCAACTCCGTTGGGGTTGAAATCTCCGCGGCCCGTGACCCAGGGTAGCTCCTTCCGCGCAACCCTGGGCTGGAAGACTCAATCCCTTTGGGATTGCCGAATGGCTCACCTGGATTCAGGTGCAGCGCAGGGCGGTATGGCGGGCCCCAAGACTTCGCGGCGATTCGAGCGTTTCATCTTCCTCGCCATCTGCTTCGCTTTCATGCACCACGCTGTTGCCGTCTCCATCCCGCCATTGTGGCGCTGGTCGAACCCCACGCCTCACGGCGCGAACATCGTGGATCAAGCCGCCAATGCTGCGCTGACGGTGCAGGTCGGCGAGCGCGGGCAAATCTTCCTGAGCGACGATTGGGAAACCTGGACGCCCCGCGACAGTTATACGACCGCAGCCTTGCGCGGGGTCACGTTCTTCAACGGCCGCCTCGTCATCACCGGGGAAGCGGGTACGATCATGTTTGCCGATGATCTGTGGAATTTCCATGGCCTGACGTTGGGCACGGCGGACTGGCTCGAAAGCGTGGCGGCTTCCACCAATCTGGTCGTCGCGGTCGGCGACAACGCGGCGATTTACACCAGCACCAACGCGGTCAACTGGCAACGCATCACGCCCGCCTTCGCCAACTGGCTGCGGAGCGTGGCGTGCAATGGTTCGACCTTCGTGGCCGTGGGGGAGAGCGGCCTCATCGCCAGCAGCCAAAACGGAAATATGTGGCAGGTCCGCACCAGCGGCACAACGACGCATCTCAATCGTGTCGCCTGGCTGGGCGATCATTTCCTGGTGGTGGGCGACGGCGGCAAAGCCCTCAGCAGCACCAACGGCAACCAATGGACTCCGGTCAGTCTGGGCGCGACCAATTATCTGTTCGCGCTGGCGGGCGTGACGAATTCACACCTCGCCGCTGGCGACCTCGAAGTCCGGCTCGCGGAGGAAGGCGGCGCATGGTCGAATCAACTCGCCGCCGCACTGACTCCGCCGCCGGCGTGGACGTATTACTCGGCATTGTGGAATAGCGGTTATTACCTGCTGGCCGGACGGTCGGGCCTCGCGGTCGAGGGCAGCAAGACGAATTCGGCCGAACCGGTGAAATGGCAGCCGCTTTCCGAATCCGTGCGCTCCTGGCTTTGGTCTGTGGCCCGCACGCCGTCGCACTACGTGGCGGTGGGCGACTACGGCACAATTCTGAGCAGCCCGAACGGCGTGGATTGGGATCTCGAACTGGTGCCCTTCACGGCCACCAACGCGGTGTTGCTCGGCGTGGGAGGCAGTTCCAACCTGCTGCTGGCCGTCGGCACGCAGGGGACAGTGCTGTGGGGCACAAATGTGTTTCTTTGGAACGAACTTTCGCCCAAGCCGACGACCAATGATCTCCAAGGCGTCTGCCACGACGGCACGCAATTCATCCTGGCAGGCGGCAACGGCACGATTCTCACCAGTCCGAATGGCACGAACTGGACCCGCCAGACCACCCCAACGAGCGCCTTTCTGATGAGCGTGGCGGCATTTCCGGGCGGCCTGGTAGCCGTGGGGCAAGCCGGCGTGATTCTGACCAGCACCAACCACGGCGTGAGCTGGACCCCTCGCGTTTCTGGCACGACCAACTGGCTGAGTCAGGCACGCTGGTTGAACGACCGGTTGGTTGCCGTGGGCCAGAACGGCTGTCTCCTGACCAGCGCAGACGGAGTGCAATGGCGCACCAACGCCAGCGGCACCACCGCGTGGCTCAATGCGGCGGACTTCATCGAAGACACCTGGTGCATCGTCGGCAATCAAGGCACGGTGCTCGGCAGTCCCAACGCCACCAACTGGTTTAACTTCGGCACGCTCACGAAGAAATCCCTCTACGGTGTGACCGCTTACAACGGCCAGCTTGTGACCGTCGGCAGCGAGGGGGCGATTCTGCGCAGCCAACTCGTCCCGGACCCCACCCCGATTCAGATCGCGAGCTTCGAGCGCAAATCCGGCATGAACGTCTTCCTCTTCACCGGCGCAACCGACCAACAGTTCCGCCTGCAATCCAGTTCCAACCTCACCGCATGGACGGATGGCGCGTTGCTCGAATTTCTCGATGGCTCGGGCACGTTGCTTTTCGTCGAAGACACCGGCACGAACGCTCCACCCGCGCAGTTCTATCGCGCCTGGCGCACTTGGTGAAACATCACTGCACGGCTAGCGACGCGTCACCCGATCGTGGCGGGCTTGAACCGGGTTTCAATCAGCCAGAAGACCACGCCGGCGATCACAGCGAGTATCAGAAACCAACCCCAATCCGGCACGCCAGTCACATCCGGCAGGCGCACCTTGCCGAGCGCGGCGACCTTTTGAATGTTCGCCTCCACCCAGGTGAAACTCAGCGCGTAAAGAGCCCCGCCAACGAGCATCCCCACGAAACCCACCATCGCGTGCAGGCTGCCCGTGGCCATCGCCGCCACGCCCGTGCCGGGACAGTAACCGTAGAGCACCATCCCGACGCCGAAGAGCGCCGCGCCCAGGGACACGCCGAGCATGTTCGCGGGCTTGATGTGGTATTGCGCATGGCCCGCACCCTTGAGCAGCAGCACGCCGATCCCGCCGACGATGATCGCGGTGAACATGATTTTCAGCATGGTGAGGCCTGTGAACTGAAAATGGTTTGAGACCTGGCAGGTAAGGATGGGGTAGGAGGTTGTCCAAACGGCTAGTTTCCACTGGG
>CAIKLQ010001033.1 GCA_903828255.1 uncultured Verrucomicrobiota bacterium | reverse complement strand
GGGGGCGCGGCGAGCAGGGCCGCGAGGAGGAGAAGCACGGCGGGGTGGTCCGAGACGGAGGATCAGTCAAAGTTCCCGGGTGGACGAAGCTGGGGCAACCGGGAGCAGATTGGGCGTTCGGTGGGGGGCACTGGGGCGCACTTGCCTATTTTCCCAGGAATCCATAGTCTTGATGCGGATGCGATCTGGGGGGCCTGGTTCGTCCAGGTCCTTTTTTTGTATCCGGCCCAGCACGGGGGGGCTCCTAATATCCCGTGATTTTCACGATTGGCTTCGACTCGGGATAGGCTCGAGCTAGCGATCGACAAGATCAGGAGCAGGGAATGCGTACGACCGGCAAGGTGAAGTGGTTCAATGATGCGAAGGGCTTTGGTTTCATTACGCCAGACAACGGAACCAAGGATTGCTTCGTGCACTACAGCGCGATTCAGGGCTCGGGGTTCAAGTCGCTCGCCGAAGGCGATGCGGTCGAGTTCGAGATCACGCAGGGCGCGAAGGGCCCGGCCGCGGAGAACGTGACCAAGGTCGGCGGCTAAGCCTCGCTAAGCCGTTCGTCCGCAAGAGGGCCCCTGGGAAACCAGGGGCCCTCTTTTGCGCAGGTCGTCAAACATTTGATTGTCAGTCCTTTGCTGCCGGGCGGCCTCGACGCGGGGGGATCATGTGTTCGATCGCGTCGGTGAGTCGTTCCTGAAGTCCTCGCCGGATCCTGGGGAGGTCAGCGTGAATGGCCAAATGGCCGTGCGGCGAGGCAATAACCCCTTCGCGCGAACCGAGGGCCTCTTCAGCGAGGAGCAGGGCGGTGGGGATCGGGATCGAAAAATCCCGCGTCAAATCGATGGCGATGGCCACCTGTTCGATGCTTGCCAGCGACAGGCGGCGAGCCAATCCCTGGGTCCTGCGCTCGAAGCCACGCACTGGATACCGCGACAGAATGTTGTCGAGGTCCTTCTTGTGGATACCGAGTGCGAAGGCGGCGGTTCCAGTGGTGACGGCGCGCATTAAATATTGCTCATATTCGAGAAATAAGAATACTCATTATTGACGAATATATACAATGCCTGACTTAATGCAACCGTGTCAACAGGTTAACTGACATTGGTAAGCATTTGATTGCGCGCAGGCTACACCAGCGATGCCTTGGCTGCCTCAAGCTGCTGGCGCACCGATGCCGGCCCTGTGCCGCCCGCCACATTGCGGTGTGACAGCGAAGTAGCAGGCAGGAGCTCCTGCATGACGTCATCGTCAAAGGCCGAGCACGCCGCTTTGAAGGCACTCATCGGAAGCTCCGTCATTTCGATCCCAGCATCCTCAGCCTCCTTCACCAGCCGCCCCACGGCCCCGTGTGCCTCGCGGAAAGTCACACGTTTACGCACCAGATAATCCGCCAGGTCCGTGGCCATCATCGAACTGGTCACCGCCGACTTCATACGTTCCCGCTTGAATGACAGCGTCCCGAGTGAGCCTGCCACGGCGGGCAGCAGCAGCGTCATGCCGTCCACGGCGTCGAAGAGCGACCGCTTGTCTTCCTGCAAATCCTTGTTGTAGCCGCTCGGAAGGCCCTTGATGGTGCCCAAAAGCGCCACCAGGTCGCCCAGCATGCGCGCCCCACTGCCTCGCGCCAGCTCCAAGGCGTCGGGATTTCGCTTCTGCGGCATCATCGACGACCCGGTGCTGAAAGCATCGCCGTACCGCACAAACCCGAACTCGCTCGACCCAAACAGGATCAAGT
>CAIKLQ010001032.1 GCA_903828255.1 uncultured Verrucomicrobiota bacterium | reverse complement strand
CGAATGGGAGCATAGGGAACTCCTTAGACGGTAGCTTCAACGGTAGCTTCAGCGGCGATGGCGGCATGTTATACAATTTGAAGTTCACCTCAATGGCGACCGGCACGATCTTGCCCGCGCAATTGCCGGCCAACGTGCTAACCAATGGCGGCACGTTGGCGGGCAACGGGGCGGGCTTGACTAACATCCCCGCCTCCGCCGTCGTGGCGGCTCCGCCCGGCATGGTGCTGATTCCGGCCGGCTCGTTCACGATGGGTGACACGCTGGATGGGTTGCCAGATGCTGTCCCGACCAACGTGACGGTGTCAGCGTTTTACATGGATGTGAACCTGGTGACCTCGAACCAATGGCGGACGATCTATAACTGGGCCACGCTCGTGGGCGGCTACACCTTTGTGAATCCGGGTGCGGGCAAGGCGGGGGATCATCCGGTGCAGGCGGTGGACTGGTATGACTGCGTGAAGTGGTGCAATGCGCGGTCGCAGCAGGCGGGGCGGACGCCGGTGTATTACACCGATGCGGGATTCACGACGGTCTATACGAATGGCGAGGTGACAGTTTATGCGAACTGGACGGTCGCCGGGTATCGGCTGCCGACGGAAGCGGAGTGGGAGAAGGCGGCGCGAGGCGGGTTGAGCGGGAAACGGTTTCCGTGGGGCGACACCATCTCGCAAAAACTGGCCAACTACTACGGCAACACCGCCAGCTATGCCTACGATTTGGGGCCGAATGGCTACAACGCCATTGGGAGTATCGGGGGAACGTCCCCGAGGACAAGTCCAGTCGGCTCCTTTGCGGCGAACGGTTATGGTCTTAACGACATGGCTGGAAACGTCTTTCAATGGTGTTGGGACTGGTATGGGACACCTTATGCAGGTGGGACCGACCCACACGGACCTGCCGGGTCATCGCGTGTGGTGCGCGGGGGCGCTTGGTTCTACGGCGCGATCAACTCGCAGTGCGCCTATCGCGTCAACAACTACCCGCTCAACGCCAGCGGCAGCTTTGGGTTTCGTTGTGTGAGGGGGCTTTAGTTTCTGCTCTTTTACCGTTTAACCCTTTTGAACGGATGAGCGGTAGCAAATGGAATGATGAGCGTGTGCGAATAGAACCAAGAACAGCCCGCGCAGCGGCGGCGATATTTGTAGAAACGAGACTCAGGCTGGTACGCAGGCCGGGCCATTGAACCGACCGCGGAGCAACGAATAAAACGAATACTATGAAAACTAACTATCTATTCCGGCACCGCGCCATGTGGCCGGTTGTGGTGATGTTGCTCAGTGCGACGCCCGACGTGTTCGCGATGCAGATCTTCGTCAAATTCTTGGGGGGTAAGACCATTACGCTTGATGTGGAGCCGAGTGATACCATTGAGAACGTCAAAGCCAAGATCTACGACAAGGAAGGCTATCCGCCGGCCCAGCAACGGCTGATCTTCGCCGGCAAGGAATTGGAAGACGGTCGCACCCTGAGTGATTACAACATCCAGTGGGAATCCACGCTGCATCTGGTGCTCCGGGCGCTGGCCGCCGGGGAACGGGGCGTCCTCCCGGCGGGCGGTGGTACCGCTTCTGTCGGGGTCTATACCCTTACCGACACGCTGGGCC
Source organism: uncultured Verrucomicrobiota bacterium (assembly GCA_903828255.1). GTDB lineage: Bacteria > Verrucomicrobiota > Verrucomicrobiia > Limisphaerales > JADLHS01 > CAIKLQ01. Next base: position 1,297 of record CAIKLQ010001032.1, on the reverse strand, counting down.
AGCCCGTCGTCGGCAGCGCCAGTTCCGCCAACTACGCTGTGGCGGATGGCTTCTGGCCCGACTCCGGCGGGCCGCCCGTGCCCGCCGCCATGGATCTGGGCGTCCCGGCCGGCCAGACCGCCGCCTTGCCGCTCGCCAAACTGCTTGCCCGCGCCAGCGATCCGAACGGCGAAACCTTGGACGTGGCTTCCGTCAGCGCCCTCAGCGCCCAAGGCGGCACGGTTACACTGGGGGCGAGCACGGTCAGTTACACGCCGGCCAATGGCTTCACGGGTGCGGATACGTTCACCTACGTCATCGCGGACACCGGGGGCGACCCGGCGACCGGCACCGTGACGGTGACGGTCACTGCCAGCACGGCGGTTTCGCTGAACGTGGTCTATGGGCCAGCGGTGGTGAGCGGGGAGTTCGTGGTCCGGTTCGCCGGCACACCAGGCGAGAGTTATACCATTGAATACACCGACAGCATCACGGGAACGGTTGTTTGGCATTGGAAGGCCAACGCCACCGCACCGGTTACGGCGGGAAGTTTTGGGGTGGGGGTGTTCGAGTTCCGCGAAAACACCGGCGACGCGGGGTCGCGCTACTACCGGACGGTCTATCCGGCCTACACCCCGCCTTGATGCTGCCTTCTGACTAAACCGCAAAAAATGTTATTTCCCATGCCACCACAATTTATGAAAACCCTCATTCCCCGCAGCCTGCTACTGATCGGCCTCGCCCTCCGCGCCCTGCCGGCCGCGGCGGCGGTGTCCTACAGTTGGTCGGGCCCGCAAGCCATTCCCGACAACAACGGCTCCGGCCTGGCCTACCACTTCAACTTGAGCGACGCGGCCACCGCGATCACGGACGTCTCGGTGACGCTGAACATTTCCGGAGGCTACAACGGCGATCTCTACGCGTACATTTCGCACGGCGCGGGCTTCGCGGTGTTGTTGAACCAGGTGGGGCGCACCGCCACCAGTGGATCCGGGTACAGCACGCCCGGCTTCGCGATCACGTTCAACACCAGCGCGACGGCCGACATCCATAATTACCAAAGCCTCGGGGCGACCTACAACGGCGACGGACAAGTGACCGGCTCCTGGGCGGCAGACGGCCGCAAGGTGGCTCCGGAGCTCTCGTACGACACCACCCCGAGCACGGCCGGGCTGGAGAGTTTTACCGGGGTGGACCCGAATGGGGATTGGGTGATCTACTTTCGCGATGCTTCCGCTGGCGGCCTCGCGACGCTGACGGATTGGACGGTGGGCGTGACGGCCGTGCCCGAGCCGATCAATGTGGCGTTGGGAGTGTT
>CAIKLQ010001031.1 GCA_903828255.1 uncultured Verrucomicrobiota bacterium | reverse complement strand
GCGCTCTTGCCGGGTTCGAGGACCTTGCCATCTTCGCCGCCCTTAAGCGTGTCGGCCAGACTGTCGAGACGCAACTTGCCCTTCTGCTTCTCGGCACCGTGGCATTTGGTGCAGGACTTATCGAGGATCACCTTGATGTCGCCGGCATAGGTCACGCCTTTCTTGTCAGCCGCCGGCGGGAGCTTGCTGGTGTCCACTTTGGCCCGCGTCTTCTTCTCGTCGGCTTGCACCGCGAGCGTCACGGCCAAGGCCGCAGCAAGGGTGAGTAGGAGTTTCGGTGAGAGGATTTTGATTCGCATAGTTTGCATATAATTTGTCAATAATTGGAACGAAAGACGGGGGCCGAGTCAAAAAGATTCATTCAGGAAACCGCGAAACAAAGGCCAGCCGCGCCACAAAAGGGCACAAAACCGCTCCCGCTCCGCCTCGAATTTCCTTCGCCGCATCGGATGCGGACAAGGTGGCGCCCGCCGGATGCCCATCAGCACCACCTCCGACCCGCGGCGAGCAAGTTCCGCAAGCGCAGCTTCGGCGGGGGCAAAAGGGCCGGCGCAGCGGAAGCCGGGCGTGCCGTTGAGCAACCCACTGGCAAGGCCGTTCTCCGTTGCAAAAGGTTGCGGGTTGAGAGTTGAAGGTTGAGCGGCGGACAAAGCAAAGCCGCAGCCGTTATCCTCAATGGCGAGCGGGCGCGAGCGGGCTTGCACGGTGAGGCGGAGCCAAACTTCGGTGGCGTGGACGTGCTTCCCCACATTGTGCAGCGCTGCTTTGACGACAATCCCGAATTATTGGCATTCTGAAACGCACGCAGAATTTTGTCTCACGCCTTTCCCGGGATTCGCCGCAATTTGGCGATGGACGCGCCCCCACATTTCCCGGTATAGAAAAGGTCAACAATGCAGAACTCGACAACTTTGAATCTAAACGGCCTCACCAACACTGGGGTCATCCACCGTAATTTGCCCGTCGCGCAACTGATTGAAATCAGTTTGCGTCGCGGTGAAAGCTCACTTGCCAACAACGGCGCGCTCGTCGCGCTTACCGGCCAGCGCACGGGCCGCTCGCCGGGCGACAAGTTCGTGGTGCGCGAACCGGGCAGCGAGGCGCGCATCTGGTGGGGCAAGGTCAATCAGCCGCTGAGCCGCGAGCACTTCCAAAAACTCCGGGCAAAAGTGACGGAACATTTCAAGGGTCGCGAGGTGTTTGTGTTCGATGGCTTCGCTGGCGCGGACCTCGCGCACCGTTTACCGATCCGCATCATTACCGAGTTCGCGTGGCACTCGCTGTTCGCGCAACAGCTTTTCCGCCGGCCCTCGGCGCCGGAACTCGCGCAGCACGAGCCGCAGTTCACCGTCATCGCCGCGCCCAATTGCCCGGCGGACCCGACCACCGACGGCACCAAGTCCGACGCCTTCATCGCGCTCGACCTCGAATCCCGCACGGTGCTGATCGGCGGCACGCATTACGCCGGCGAGATCAAGAAATCCATTTTCACGGTGATGAATTACCTGATGCCACTGCAGGGCGTGTTACCCATGCACTGCTCGGCGAACATGGGCGATGGAGGCGACGTGGCGTTGTTTTTCGGCTTGTCCGGCACGGGCAAAACCTCGCTCTCGGCGGACGTGGAGCGGCACTTGATCGGCGACGACGAGCACGGCTGGGGCGACAACGGCGTGTTCAACTTCGAGGGCGGCTGTTATGCCAAAGCCATCAAGCTCAGCCGCGAGCGCGAGCCGCAAATCTGGGACGCGTTGCGCTTCGGTGCGGTCGTGGAAAACGTGGTGATGGATCCGCACACCCGCGAAGTGGATTTTGAAAGCGACGCCCTCACCGAGAACACCCGGGCGGCCTACCCGCTGGATTTTATTTCCAATGCCGTTCCTGCCGGCGTTGGCGGGCAACCGGGCTCGATTATTTTCCTCGCGGCCGACGCGTTTGGCATCTTGCCACCCGTCGCGCGGCTGACGGAGACCCAGGCGATGTATCATTTCCTAAGCGGCTATACCGCGCGGTTGGCAGGCACGGAAGCCGGCATGGGGAAGGAGCCGCAGGCCACGTTCAGCACTTGCTTCGGCGCGCCGTTTCTCCCGCTGCCGCCGCGTACCTACGCCGACATGCTGGCGAAGAAAATGCGCGAACACAAATGCCGCTGTTACACCGTGAACACCGGTTGGGTCGGGGGGCCTGCCGGCGTCGCGCCGCGCATTCCGCTCAAATACAACCGCGTCTCCATCCATGAAATCCTCAGCGGTCATCTGGACCACGCGCCGATGGTGAAGGATCCGATCTTTGGGTTTGAAGTGCCGCAGCAGTGCGGCGAAATCCCCTCGGAACTGTTCAGCCTGCGCAACACTTGGAAGAACCCGGCGGAGTACGACGTCAAGGCGCGCGATCTGGCGCAGCGGTTCATCCAGAACTTCAAGCAATACGAAGCGGAAGCCCCGGACATCGTCGCGGGTGGGCCGAAACTTTGATTTTCATTTCAAAAAATTGAGGGCGCGACTTTCCGACCAGTATTCGCCCTGCGAGTTGAAGGCCATGAAGCCGACATGGCCGCCCGACGCTGGCATTTCCAAGTGCAAGTTCGGGTTCGCTTCAGCCTCGGCGAGCGGATAACAGGGCGCGGCCAGAAATGGGTCGTTGCGGGCATTGATCAGCAGCGTCGGAATCGTAATCTGTCTCAAGACGGGCCGGCAACTGCACCTCCGCCAATAGTCTTCCGCATCGGCGAAACCGTGCAACGGCGCGGTGTATCGGTCATCGAAATCCTTGAGGGTGCGGATTTGGCCGTAATCGCGGTCGTCAATTCTTCCCGGCTGCGCTTTCATTTGCGCGCGAATTTTTCCCCGAAGGCTCATCAGAAAGTGGCGCATGTAGATTCGATTAGCGAAGCCTTCCAGTTGTCGCGAACTGGACTGAAGATCGCACGGGACGGAGAAGGCGACCGCCTTCTTGATGCGGGGATCCAATTCTCGGCTCTGTTCACCGAGATATTTCAAAGTCAAGTTGCCGCCCAGGCTGAATCCCAGCAGCGCGAGTTCCTCGTAGGCGCGGGTGTTCGTCACATGGGAAATCACAGTATGC
>CAIKLQ010001030.1 GCA_903828255.1 uncultured Verrucomicrobiota bacterium | reverse complement strand
GTACCTGAAGCAGATGGTCGCGCCACACACGCTCAAACGCATGGCGCAACCTGCCGAAATCGCGGGCGCCGCCGTCTATCTCGCCAGCGATGAATCTGCCTTCGTGATTGACGGTGGTTACACCGCCGGCAAGTAAGTTTTCTCCACGCTAAAATTTCCACATCATGAAAATCATCCGTTACCAAAACGCCCAAAACGAAATCCATTACGCCGCGCTCCAGCCCGACGGCAGCGCCTGCGCCATCACTGGCGACATTTTCGGCGAATTTGAAGTCACCGGGCAGACCGTGGTGCCGCACAAGCTACTCGCGCCCATCGCGCCGGTGAACTTGCTCTGCATCGGTTTGAACTATCGCCGTCATGCCGAGGAGGGAAAAGCCGCGGTGCCCGAACGTCCGGTGTTGTTCATGAAGGCCACCACCGCCGTGCAGAATCCCGGCGACCCGATTGTGCTGCCCCGGCATCTCCGCAGCGACGAGGTGGATTACGAATGCGAACTGGCCGTCGTCATCGGCAAGCGCTGCAAGAATGTTTCCCGGGAGACCGCACTTGATTACGTGCTCGGCTACACCTGCGCCAACGACGTGAGCGCCCGCGACTGGCAGATCAAATGGGGCGGCAGCCAGTGGTGCCGCGGCAAGACGTTCGACACGTTCGTGCCGCTCGGGCCGTGTCTGGTGTTGAAGGACGAAATCCCCGACCCGGCGGCGTTGAAAATTCGCACCGTGCTCAACGGCCAGGTGATGCAAGACTGGCGCTGCGACGATTTCATCTTCGACGTGCCATCGGTCATCGCGTTTCTGAGCGGCAGCACGACGCTGCTGCCCGGCACCGTGATTCTTACCGGCACGCCGCACGGCGTCGGCTTTGCGCGCAAGCCGCCGGTTTATCTGCAACCCGGCGACAATGTGACCGTTGAAAGTGACAAGATCGGTTCACTCACGAACCCGGTGATCGCGGAAGGCGCGTGACGTGGCGGTCTGTTTGATCACTGGTAGCGCAGGCAATCTCGCGTGACACTTGACCAACTGGCGCTGCTCCGTGGCGATGGCTTCTGCTGCCGGCGGATCACTTCCCACGTTTTGTGAATGGCCTATTGCTCAGTCAGGGTCGCTTGATATGCTAACCGGCGGTAAGATAATCAAGTTAGGCCGCTATGCCATCGGTTCGCCTTCAGAATCTGCTCGTCAAGATTGACAGAGGACTTGCGTCTCGCCATGAGCGTACGCGCTGGCAGGCAGCGATTTCACTCGGTGAGCTTGCAGAGTCCGACCCTGAGAGCGTTTGGACGCTAGTGGTTCGTCACGGTTCACGACGCCACGACGACGTTCGGATGGCGATTGCCACTTGTGTCCTAGAGCATCTATTGGAGTATCATTTCGACGCGTTCTTTCCGCGAGTTGCCGCCACTGCGCGGAGTAGCCAATGGTTTCGGGATACCTTTAGTTCCTGTTACCAGCTAGGACAGGCCGAGTTGCCTCGGAACGCCAAACGATGGCGCAGATTATTGAGAGAGACAGATGACAAAGTCGCGGCCTAATCAGTGCGCTCCAACTGGCCGAGGCGGTGCTCGGCGCTCCAATCACACGGTTCCAAGTCCTGATGCGCGACATTCAAATGGTGGCGGCTTCCCACGGACCTCAAAGCGCGCTGCCTTTGACTTTTGTTTTCACGTGGACCAGGAAGGCATCCGAACAAATGTAGAGCCAGGAGCCGTCCTCGCCGCCGAAGCAGCAATTGCCACAGGCCATCTTCGTGTCAATGCGCCCGAGTAGAGAGTGGCGCCCCCAATGCGAGGCTGAACGGCACGGCCATGATCAGCCCCTAGGTGATCAGAATATGGGCAAACCATTTGCGCGCACGCCAGCGCTCCACAAGCACCGCGCCGGGGATTTCCAGAATCATGTAGCCGACAAAAAATGTGCCGATGCCCAGATCGAAAACCTCCTCGGAAAACTTCAGGTCGCTGGCCATGCGCAACTTGGCGAAACCGACATTCGCTCGGTCGAGGCAGGCGATGAAGTAGATCACAATGATCAGCGGCACGATGCGCCACGCCACCTTGCGGCGCAGCGCAATGGAATCAGCCGGGCAGGCGCTGGTCATTTGGGTCGGTCTTTGAGGGAGCCGGTCAAACCAGTCTGCGATGGCGGTGATGTCTTCGGGCGATTTCCAAAACTCACCCCAGCCATGTCCCTTGCCCGGTCGGACGATCAGTTCGATCTGCCCCGCGCCAGCCTTGCGGGCGCGTTGCACAAAACTTTCCGCCTGCTGAAACGGCACGACCGGGTCCGCATCGCCGTGGATGAGCAATGTCGGCGGCAGATTGGAGGTGACATAGTAAATGGGCGAGATTTCCCGACCGAGACGCTCGCGACCGCTGGCGGTGTTCGCACGCGGTCCGAACGCTGCTTGGATCGGCGCCAGTGGACCAATGCCGCAGCCGTTGGTACCGGGGCCGCCGTAATTCAGGAAATCCGTCGGCGGAAAAAAACAGGCGGCCGCTTGCACGGCGCTACTTTCCTTTTCAACGGGATCGCTCGCCTCGGGATTGCCGTGTCCGCCTTGCGTCGCGATCATCAACGTCAGTTGCCCGCC
>CAIKLQ010001029.1 GCA_903828255.1 uncultured Verrucomicrobiota bacterium | reverse complement strand
CCTTGTGCCCCAATGCCGCGGATGTCAACGCCTGTGAGGATGTGATCCCAGCCGACCCCATAGACATGTTGACACGTGCAAATGCACTCGAAAGCCAAAGTTGCGCATCAACCTACTCACAAACGCCATTAGCCATTACATTTTATATCCAAGGGCCAGCGTTTATCTGATCGTCAAGCCAGAAGTGAATGAGGGAGGAAAACAACGGCTGCTGTGGACCAAGGACGTGAGGCAGCTGCGAGGTGATCCTCAAGTTCTGGTATGTTTGAATAAAGGCGGTAGGATACGGCCGCTTCGATCAGGCTCCTACGCGTTCAACCGGATTGAGTTGGGGGGCCAGCTGAAACAGGCGCAGGTTGATTGGGATACGAGGGGCATCTTTGGGAAGATGGATCCTGCCTAGTCGGGCGGTGACCACGTGCAGGGATGGTGGATCGGAATCGGCTATCTACTTGAGGAAATCAGCGTGTATATCCCGGTCTGATGGCGGGGGTGAACAGCAGTTCGATTTTGTGCCCGCCGTCGACCTCCATCGCCTCGTGCAGATTCCCCACTTGTATCGAGTCGCGGAAGGCGCATGAACACCCCCCTCTGCGGCCCCGACCCCGCGGATGACCGGAAAAAGTCCGTAGCGATGATCGGTCGAGCACCCAGAGAGCACCAGCTGCGCAGGCGGACGGATCCAACCACTCATACTATTTCGCTTTCATAGGAATAACAGCTACGCCATCGAGGGTATTGTTCTGACGGCCTGTTCATGCGTCCACCCAAAGAATTCCCGCTCGGCGCAGCCGAGAGACTGAAGGTATTACTCAAGCAAGCGGCCACGGTCGCCGACCAGCGCCGCATTCAGGCGGTTTTAATGCGGGCATTGAACCCATCACCCCCAAGCTTGATCGCCGGGGTGACGGGCTTGAGCGTGGCGACGGTGCGTATTCTCCACTCGCGCTTTCTTCGTCAGGGTGAGAGTCCTGTCTGACTGGACGCTCGGGACGAGGAGGCCGTCGACGGAGCCTGCTCCATGCGGACCAGGCCGAGGCCTTGCTTGCCAGGCATGCCGAGACGGCAGCGAAAGTGGAGATGGTCCAGGCGGGTGTGTTCGGGCGGGATTACGAAGCATTGGTCGGCCATAAGGTGCTGCCCTCCAATGTCTACCGACTGCTCGCCGGAGGGGGCTGGTGCAAGGTTACGCCCCGACCCAGTCACCCAAAGAAGGATCCGGCATCGGAGGAGGCTTTTAAAAAAAGTTCTCGGCGAAAGTAGCCCGATTGCGCGCCGACGACAGCCGTCAGCGACCGTTCTATTCATGGACGAGGGACGATTTTGGCGCATTAGCGAGCAGGCCGACTGTTGAGCACCACGGCAGATGCGGCCCACGGTTCCTCGCCAAATGGTACGCCAATCGTTATATGCCTTCGCCGCCACGGAACCCCTCCGCGCTCGATTAGCCTCGGTGCTGTGGCCGAAATGCAGCACCGCAAACCATGTCGCTATTCCCCCTCGATATGTTGGGAAACCGGCACGATCACTCGCTGCTACTGGTCCTGAATGGAGCTGGATGACACAAGGCGGCGGACCCTTCCGCT
>CAIKLQ010001028.1 GCA_903828255.1 uncultured Verrucomicrobiota bacterium | reverse complement strand
CCATGAACATCATCACCATGACGAACCCGGACACCACCACGACCACTGCCACGCGCACGAGCCGGTGACGTTGAATCTCAACCGCTCGCTCATGGAAAAGAACGACCGGCTGGCGGAGCGGAATCGCGGTTTCTTCCGCGCGAAGAAGCTGCTCGTGTTGAACGTCGTCTCCTCGCCTGGCTCGGGCAAAACCACTTTCATTCGCGAAACGGCCGCGAAGCTGGCGGGCAAGTTGCGCGTGGGCGTGATCGTCGGCGATCTGGCCACGGACAACGACGCGGCGCAATTGCGGACGGCGGGTATTCCCGTCGTGCAAATCACCACCGGGACGGTCTGTCACCTGGACGCGGACATGGTTTCCAAGGCGGCGGCGCAACTGGACCTCGACAAATTGGACGTGCTGGTGATTGAGAACGTCGGCAATCTCGTCTGCCCGGCGGACTACGATCTCGGTGAGGATTTGCGCGTGGTGCTGCTCTCCACAACCGAAGGTGAGGACAAGCCTTTGAAGTATCCTCCGATGTTCCACTCGGCCCAAGTCGCAGTCGTGACGAAGGGCGATCTGGCGGCGGCAGCGGGATTCGATCGCGCGCAGACCTTGACGAATTTGAAACGCGTTAGCCATCACGCGCAAGTCTTCGAGGTGTCGGCCAAAACGGGCGACGGCATGCAGGCGTGGCTGGATTTCCTCCTGAAACGGCATGCCTGCCACTAAAGGAACATCGGCGGATCAGGGACGCAGTAATCTAAAAAATCTGTCCCCCATTGATGGATCAACGATCACCGTCCGATTCGTTCCGTCATCTGCCGGCGTGACGCCGACTGGCGTCCAGTTCGTGGTGGCAACATTCGTATTCTGCTGGAGGGTGAAGTCCGCCGCGGGCGAGGGCCAGGACACAGCGATCGTGTTCGTCGTTGTGCGGGCGATGGTGAGCAACGGCCCGCCCGCGCTCGAATACTTGATCGTCAGGTAATCGTAATTGGTGCCATTCGATGCCTCCCCGGTCACGAATACATTGCCGCTGCTGTCCGCTGCGATCGCGTTGCCACGGCCCATTCCCCGGTTGTAACGGTTTACCCACAACGGCACGCCCGATCCCGAATACTTGAGCGTGGTGCAATAGGAACCAGCGCCACCGGAATACCCCGTCACGAACACGTTGCCGTTGCCGTCCACTGCAATGGCCGTGGCTTCGTCACCGTAGTCCATTGTTCCTTTGTAACGATTCGTCCACAACGGCACGCCCGCTCCCGAGTATTTGATGGTCGCGTAATCGAGAATACTGGGGCTTCCCCAAGAACCCCCGGTCACGAGCACGTTGCCGCTGCCATCCACCGCGATGGCTCGGGCATGGTCATCCTGGTTGGCCGGTCCGTTATAGCGATTGGTCCACAACGGCAGGCCTGCATTCGAATAAGCAACCGTCGCGTAATCGGGACCGATGCCATAAGAGTCCCCCGTCACGAACACGTTGCCGCTGGCATCCACCGCAATCGCTCGCGCTTCGTCAATGTGGTTTCCCGGACGGTTGTAGCGATTCGTCCACAAGGGCAAGCCGGCGCTCGAATAAGCAATCGTCGCGTAATCGTAATAACCGTTGGTGCCATACGAATAGCCTGTCACGAACGCGTTGCCGCTGGTGTCAACCGCAACGGCGTTGGCTTCGTCAGAGCCGTTTCCCGGCCCGTTGTAACGATTAGTCCACAATGGCACGCCGGCTCCCGAATATTTGATCGTCACGTAATCGGGATTGAAACGGGAATCATGGAAGTCAAACGAAGAGCCTGTCACGAACACGTTGCCGCTGGCATCCACCGCGATGGCTCGGGCATAGTCATCGCTGTTGAACGGTCCTTTGTAACAATTGGTCCACAGCGGAACACCGCCGCTGGAATAACCAATCGTCGTGTAACAATAATTGAAATAAGGAGCGTTCGACGTCGCCGAATAACCTGTCACGAACACACTGCCGTTAGTGTCCACCGCCACGGCTCGGACATAGTCGTCGCGGTTGCCCGGCCCGTTGTACCGGTTGATCCACAACAGGACGCCCGCATTGGAATACTTAATGGTCGCGTAATCGTACAAAGTGCCACTGCTTGGACCGCCATCCGAATACCCAGTCACGAACACGTCACCGCTTCCGTCCACCGCAATGGCCGTTGCTTCGTCAGCATAGTTCCCCGGCCCGTTGTAACGATTCATCCACAACGGAGTCCCGTCAGCCTGTGCGCGAACGTTGGTTTGGCCCAGGATTCCCACGGCTAGCACCGCGGCGCAGGGAAACAGTTTGTTGGATAGGGACGTTTTCATCCTGTTTGGTTCACAAGCATTGCCGATGCCGCGACACTTCGGTGAAGAAACCTGAAGAACTGCACGCCGCGGCTGCAACCTGCGCAGGATTTTCACGCACATTGCGTGGAACCCACACAAGCTTCCTTCCTGCCGGTTCAAAAGGGGGTTTCACTTTCTACCTCATTCATCTGCGAGGGCGGTGGCCACATTGGTATTCTGCTGCAAGGTGAAGTCCGCCGAGGACGAGGGTCAGGACACGACCACGGTGTTTGGGATCCCGACGGGCGGCGCCACGAAATAAGAAAACTGTTTGTGGTAGCGACCCACGCGCATCAGCGGCAGCATCTCGACACGTACGCTGAGTTGGTCTGGGTTCCACAATCCGGTCGGCTTCACAACCGACCCCGTTCCGGCCCCGTTGTCCCTGTGAACCATCTATCAGAATGATTTGAGTAGAGCGATAGGATTCTCGCCACCGCCTCGGCCAGTCCGGCTTGGGCCTGCGACGAAAGATGCTCGCTGAATTCCAGATTCACGGCGGGAATCGTGAGCCACCAAGCACGTGGAGCGTGGCCGAAGACGTCGCGGGCCAAAGCCAGCATCGTGCGCGGGTCGGCGGCGTGCGCCATGAGTTGGCAGGTGTCTCCGGCTTCGAGCGGGCGGAGTTGAATTTCGTTCGGCGCGTCCACGGCGGCATCCACGAACACGACGGTGTCGGCTTGGGAAATGGGATCGGCGTGCTCGGGCGAAAGCTGTTGGCAGACCAGCGTGCGGACGCCCGGCAGGCACAAGGCCTCCACCGCTTCAGCCACGCGCGGGCCGACGCCGTCGTCCGAGCGCAGCGTGTTGCCGTAGCCGATGACGAGCAGGGATGTTTTGGGAGCCGGGAGGTTCATGTCTATTGCGCCACCGGATGAAAAGTTCCAACGGATACGGAATCCGAAACTTAATCCGTTGGCACTTTTTATCCGTTGGCGGAATCGCTTTTTATCCGCGCGTGACTTCGCTCAGAACTTTTCCATCCGACCCAATTACCCGCACGTGCAACGGCATCTGGCCGACGGCGTGGGTGGAGCAACTCAGGCACGGATCGTAGCAGCGAATGCCATGTTCGACGCGGTTGAGCAGAGGTTCGGGGATTTCCGGGCTGTTCCCCTTCACGTAATGCCGCGCGATCTGGGCCACGGTTTGATTCATCGCCAGGTTGTTCTGACCGGTGGCGACGATGAGATTCACCTTCTGCAACAGGCCGTTGCGGTCCACGGTGTAGTCGTGGAAGAGCGTGCCGCGCGGGGCTTCGCTCGCACCCACGCCGCGCAGGCTGTTGATGCCGGCATCGGCGCGCAGGTAATCGCTCAGCAACTCCGGATCGTCCATGTAACGCTCGATGTATTCGAGGCTGGCCAGAATTTCAATGAGGCGCGCGTAGTGATACAGGAACGACGAGGTGACCGCACCGCGGCCCAGCTTCTTGAACTTTTTCAACTCGATGTCCGCCTTGGGCACGCCCATCCGTTCGCAGACGTTGAGGCGCGCGAGCGGGCCGACGCGGTAAATACCCGCCGGGAAACCGAGCGGCAGATAATACGGCGACTTGAGATACGAACTGGCCTGCACCGATTCGCCGATTACCTCGTAATACTTTTGCGGATCAACCTGGTCGGCGATGATGCTGCCGCTGCTGTCCGTAAAGCGGAGTTTGCCACCGTGATGTTCCCAGGTGCCGTCCTCGGCCACTAGGCCCATGAAGAGCGAAGGGAAGTTGCCAAAGATCTGAATCTCCCGCTGGTGGGTCTCCATCGTCTTCTTGAAGAGCGCCAGAGCGACCTCGGTCGTGGCAAACGCTTCGGGCAGCCAGAGGCGGATGCGCTCGCGGCCTTCCACGCTTAAGGCACTGCGCACGCCGCCGGGCACGGCCCAGGACGGATGGATTTTTCGGCTGCCAAGAATCTCGATGATTTCCTGGCCGAACTGACGCAAACGAATGCCGGCGCGCGCCAAGTCTTTGTTCGAGGCAATCAAACCAAACACGTTCCGCTGCGGTTGCGGCGTGTCCCAGCCGAGCAGGAAGTCCGGCGCGCTCAAGTGGAAGAAGCTCAGCGCGTGGCTCTGAACCATCTGGCCGAGATTCATCAGGCGGCGGAGTTTGTCGGCAGCGGGCGGGATGCTCACCGCCATGAGCGCGTCGCCGGCTTTGGCCGAGGCGAGCGTGTGGCTGACGGGGCAAATTCCGCAAATGCGCTGGGTGATGCCCGGCATCTCAGAGAATGGCCGACCTTCGCAGAATTTCTCGAAGCCGCGGAACTCGACGACGTGGAACTCGGCGTCCGAGACGTTCCCTTCGTCGTCCAAGTAAAGGCTGATCTTCGCGTGGCCTTCGATGCGGCTCACCGGGTCAATGACGATGCGTTTTGACATGGTTCGTGATGCGTGATGCGTGATGCGTGATGCGTGAATTCCTTTTCGAGCGGCCGGCGCGGCTCCCGGATCACGCATTCTGGATCACGCGTTTTTCTTCATCCAAACTTGATTTGCTTCCCCTCCAGCTTCGGCTCGACGCCGCTCAACATCTGCGAGACGAGCGCCTTGATGTGCGCCGCTGGTGGCGGGCAGCCGGGCAGAAAATGTTCGACATACACGACTTCATGCACGGGCATCACGCGCGCCAGCAACGCCGGCACGATGCCGTCCGCTTTCGGGAGGGACGGGTTGTCCTGCGCGCCCTCGATGTAGGCGCGCTGCAACACGCTTTCGGCGTTGCCCAGGCCAAATTGATTGCGCATGGCCGGCACATTGGCGGTCACGGCGCAGTCGCCGAACGACACGAGGACTTTCGTGCGCGCCCGGATTTTGTGAAGGAGTTCGAGATTGTCCTCGTTGCAGATGGCCCCTTCGATGAGGCACACGTCCACGTTCTCCGGATACTCCTTCATGTCCACGACGGGGCTGTAAACGATGTCCACCAAGTCCACGAGTTCGATGAGGAACTCATCGAGGTCGAGGAACGACATGTGGCAGCCCGAACAACCGCCGAACCAGACTGTGGCCAAACGCACTTTCATATTTTCATTCCTAGTCGGCCGCGATCCATTGTTGCTTCTCCCGTGCGGTCACGATGAACTCCAGTTTGCCGCGGTCACGTTCCATCTCGCCCACGGTCGAGCCTTTGTGGAACAACGCGCCGGTCGGACACGACTGGACGCACTTGCCGCATTGCGTGCAGGAATCGGATTCACCCCACGGCATGTTGAGGTCGGTGATGATGTGAGATTTCGTGCCGCGTCCGGCGACGTTCTTGGTGCCTGCGCCTTCAATGTGCCAGCACACGCGCACACAACGCGTGCAAAGGATGCAACGGTTGTGGTCCATGCCGAACAGCCGATGCGTGGTGTCCACGGTCCATTTCGGGAACAGGTAGTCGTAACGCACACGATCCATGCCCAGCGAGTAGCCGAGGGTTTGCAGTTCGCAATGGCCATTGGACACGCACACAGCGCAGACGTGATTGCGTTCGGCGAAGAGCAACTCCAGCGTCATGCGGCGATACTTGCGCAGGCGTTCACTGTCGGTGTTGATCTCCATTCCCTCCGCGACGCGGGTGGTGCAGGCCGGGAGCAACTTCGGCGTGCCCAAAATCTCTACGAGACACAAGCGGCAAGCGCCCACGTCATAAACGCCGTCCAAGTGGCAGAGCGTCGGGACTTTGATTCCCGCTTCCTCCGCCGCCTGCAAAACCGTGGCACCTTCTGCGGCGCTGATGGGTTTGCCGTCTATCGTTAGTGTTTTTGCGGCCATAAAATCAGAGAGCGTATTCCGTGTTCATTTTGCGACCACCTCCGGCTTCGCCTCGCCATTCGCGCGCGGCCCGTATTTGTCCGGTTGGAGCAACTCCGCGTATTCGTTGCGGAAAAATCGCAACGTGCTCAACGTAGGATTCGGCGCGGTCTGGCCGAGGCCGCAAAGGCTGGTGTTCTTCACCATGTCGCAGAGTTCCTCCAGCTTTGCGAGGTCGCGCTGCGTGGCTTGGCGTTTGAGAATCTTGTCCAGCAGGTTGTGCATCTGCACCGTGCCGGCCCGGCAGGGAATGCACTTGCCGCAGGATTCGTCCATGCAGAACTCCATGAAGAACCGCGCCACGTCCACCATGTTGGTGCGGTCGTCCATGACGATCATGCCGCCCGAACCCATGATTGAACCGAGCTTGGTGAGCGACTCGTAATCCACCGGCGTATCGAGATGCTGCGCCGGAATGCAACCCCCCGAGGGCCCGCCGGTTTGGACCGCCTTGATCTGCGCGCCGCCGGGGGCGCCGCCGCCCATTTCCTGAACGATGGTGCGCAACGGCGTGCCCATCGGCACTTCGATGAGGCCGGTGTTTTTGATGTTGCCGGCGAGCGCAAAAACTTTTGTGCCTTTGCTTTTCTCCGTGCCGATGCTGGCGAACCACTCCGCGCCCTTGCGATAAATCGGCGGGACGTTCGCGAACGTCTCGACGTTGTTGATGAGCGTCGGGCAGCCCCACAAGCCGCTCTCCGCCGGGAACGGCGGCCGCGGCCGCGGGGTGCCGCGCTTGCCTTCGACCGATGCCATCAACGCCGTTTCCTCGCCGCACACGAACGCGCCCGCGCCGATGCGCAGGTCCACGTTGAAGTTGAAAGGCGATTCAAAAATGCCAGCGCCGAGCAAGCCGTATTGCTTGGCCTGCTTGATGGCGATTTGCAGGCGCGAAATAGCCAGCGGATATTCGGCGCGCACGTAGATGAAACCCTGGTCCGCGCCGACCGCGTACGCCGCGATGGCCATGCCTTCGAGCACACAGTGCGGATCGCTTTCGAGCACGCTGCGATCCATGAACGCGCCGGGGTCGCCCTCGTCGGCGTTGCAAATGACGTATTTCTTCGCGCCCGACGACTTGGCGACCGTGCCCCACTTGAGGCCAGTGGGAAAACCCGCGCCACCACGTCCGCGCAAGCCGCTCTTGACCATCGTTTCCACCGCATCCTTGGGTGTCGCTTCGTTGAGCACCTCGTGCAAGGCCTGGTAGCCATCCGCTGCGATGTAGCTTTCGATGCGTTCGGGATCAATCACGCCGCTGTTCGCGAGCACGATGCCCAACTGATGCTTAAAGAACGCAGCATCCGGGTCGGTCTGCGGCAGGTTCGCGGCGTCGCCTTTGAGTCCGGCGATGATGGCCGGCGCGTTTTCCGGAGTGACTTTGACATAGAGCGCCCGCTGCGGATCGGCCTGGACGAGCGGACCTTCGCAACACAGTTTCATGCAGCCGACGCCGCGCACTTCCACTTCGTCCTGCAAGCCCGCCGCGGTCACGGCGTTTTCGAGTTGTTGCTTGACGCCCTTGGAGTCCGAGGACATGCAGCCGGCGGCCATGCAACAGCGCAGGGTAATCTTCTTGCGCCCGGCCAGTTCCGTTTCTTTGATTTGCAGCAGATCGTGGAGAATCATTTTGCCTCCCACTTCTTGAGGTGTTCCAGTGCCGATTCCGGCGTCTGACGCGGCGTCACCGTGCCATCATAAACCGCCGCCGGCGCGATGCCGCACGCACCAATGCAGCGCGCGGTGAGCAGCGAGACTTGATTATCCGCCGTGGTTTCGCCCGGTTTGACCTTGAGCAGTTCCTGCACGGACGCCAGCACCTTGTCCGCGCCTTTCACGTAACACGCCGTGCCCATGCAGATGACGCAGGTGTGTTCGCCCTTGGGCTTGAGCGTAAAGAAATGATAGAACGTAGCGACGCCATACACGCGACTCGGCGGCAGTTTGAGTTTGTAAGCGACGAAGAGCAGCAGGTCATCTTCGAGAAAGCCGAACAGTTCCTGCGCCTTGTGCAGCACCTCGATCAGCGCGTCCTGGCGAAACTGGTGCTTCTTCATGTGGACTTCCAGAATCTTGAAGCGCTTGTCGCCCGACGCGTGGTCGAGGACCGAGAGCAGCCGCTTCTTCTGTGGCGAGGCCAGCGTTGCGATCATAAACAGAAATCCCCTGAAGGCTGCCACCGCCGACCGGTTGTTCAAGTGCAGGCCAACGTGGCACGCCTTCACCGTGACTTTGCGGTCATAAGTTAGCAGCGTCACCGCGGGAATTGGCCAATGGGCATCTTATTTTGCGGTTCGCGCTGGCAAGCTTCTCATTGCACGGAAATCCCCGGCAAGAAACCCGCGCCAAGAACAGCGTTAAATTTACCAATCCCCGGTTAGCAAAGAACGCACAGGGAGCGCAGCTTCCTAGCAGGTCAGCCAACAGGCCGACCAGAACTATTCCTCTATGAGCAAACGCTACACCTTCCGCTGGTCGCGGGGCGAAGAAGTCCTGCGCGACCCCGCCCTGAACAAAGACCTCGCTTTCACCGCCGCCGAACGCAAGAAACTGGGCCTCGAAGGACTCCTGCCCGCAGCCGTCCTGACCATTGAGCAACAAATCGCGATGGAGTTGGAACATATCTTTTCCAAAAGCGATCCGCTGGAACAATACATCGGACTGATTGCGTTGCTGGACCGGAACGAAACGCTCTTCTACCGCTTGCTGATTGAAAACCTAGAGCGGCTCACGCCCATCATTTACACGCCGGTCGTCGGTCTGGCGTGCCAGCAATTCAGCCACATCTTTCGCCGTCCGCGCGGAATGTTCCTGTGCCCCAGCGATCGCGGCCAGATGGTGCAGCGCCTCCAGAATTTCCGTCAGCGCGACGTGCGGTTGATCGTGGTGACGGACAACGAACGCATTCTCGGTCTGGGCGATCAGGGCGCGGGCGGCATGGCCATTCCCATCGGCAAGCTGGTGCTCTACTCGGCGGGCGCGGGTATTCATCCCTCGCTCTGTTTGCCGGTCAGTCTCGACGTCGGCACGGACAACGCGGCGTTGCTGGCGGACCCGTTTTATCTCGGCTGTCGCGAACGCCGGTTGCGTGGCGCGGCTTACGACGCCTTCGTGGAGGAATTTGTGCAGGCGGTGAAATCAGTCTTCCCCCACGCGCTGCTGCAATGGGAGGATTTCAAGAAAGCCAATGCGTTCCGGCTGCTCGAGCGTTACGTGTCGCGGTTGCCTAGCTTTAACGACGATATCCAAGGCACGTCGGCGGTTACGCTGGCCGGAATCCTGTCGGGACTGCGGCAGACGAAACAGAACCTGCGCGACCAACGCTTCCTGTTCGTCGGCGCAGGCGCGGCGGGCGTGGGCATTGGCCGATTGGTGCGGACGGCACTCCGGGCAACGGGGCTGACGGAGGCTGAAGTGCGCGCCCGTCAGGTTTTCATGGATTCGCGCGGCATCGTCCGCCAGGGCCAACCGGACATGGACCAGCACAAACAGGAGGTGGCGTTGTCGCCCGAAGAACTCAGCGCGGTCGGACTCGCCGGGCCGTTGCCCAGGGAATTGGCTGCGATCATCGCGGCCGTGCGCCCGACGGTTTTGGTCGGCACGAGCGGCCAGCCGGGAGATTTCACCGCCGCCGCGATTCGCACGATGGCCCAACACTGCGAACGACCGCTGATTTTCCCGCTGAGCAATCCCACGTCCAAAACGGAATGCACGCCGGCGGAGGCGCTCGAACATTCCGACGGCCGCGCGATGGTGGCAACGGGTTCGCCGTTCGAGCCGGTCGTATATCAAGGTCGCCGCCACGTCATCGGGCAATGCAACAACGTGTTTATTTTTCCCGGCGTCGGATTGGGCGCGCTCATCAGCGAAGCAAGCCGCGTCACGGATTCGATGTTCCTCGCGGCGGCGCACGCGCTGGCGGAATACAATCCGACCATTGACCCGGGCGAGGGTTCGCTTTACCCGCGGTTACAGGAATTGCGACGCGTCAGCCAGATCATCGCGCTCAAGGTCGCCCAGTGCGCGCGGGACGAGGGATTTGGTCGCAGCCTGGACGATCAGGAATTGGAAGCGGCAATCGCTGATTTCTGCTGGCATCCGGAATATCCAACGACAACCCGGAAGTAAACCTCGCCGGCGCGAAGCGGAACTCCTTGGCTCCGAAATTTCGCAGTCCCTCTCATTATCACCGGGCTTTAGCGCGGTGATACAGGACGCGCGCGGCGAAAACCGTTGAAACGGTTTCGCCTTGGTTGCCGCCGACAACACCCTGCTGAAGCCGGGTGCTAATGAGAATGGCCCAAATCTCCCTTGGACTTTTGCGAAATATGCAGAACTAAACCGCCGCGTCATCCGCAGTGCCCTTCGCCACCCGGCGCTTCAATTCCGGCCACAACGCCTTGAGGTCCGAATCCTCCAGCGCAACGCGCAGCCGCTGGAGTTTTTCCTCGTCGCCGCGATCGAGCGCGAGCGTTTGCTCCAACCACTTGCGGGCGGCTTTGAGGTCCCCGAGCTGACAGGTGTAACAAGCGAGGTTGTAGGGGATGATGGTTTCCTTGGGAAACCGCTTTATCGCGGGCAGCAACTGGGCAAAGGCTTCGCGCGTGCGCCGCAACTCGTGGAGCGCATAGGACCGATGCACCCAGGCGTTCACATCGTCCGGACAGACGCGCAGCAATCGCCCGCTGGCCGCGACGGCCGCCAGCCAGCGCCTTTCCGCCGCCAGCAACCGCCACTCGAACTCCAGCACGAGCGGATGCTCGCGCAGTCCGGCCCCAATCTGTTGGAACTCAGCCCGCGACTCGACGGCGTTTCCCAGCATCAACCAGCCGGTTGCGGCGTTGAGGAGATGACTGTCGGGTGGTTCGATCGGCGACATCGGGGGGTTGAAAACTAACTCGATTGTTTTTCCAAAGACGCCAGCACCTCCGGATCGCGCACGTCCACCCAGCGGCCCTGGATTTCCAGCCCGGCGATTTTGTGATGCGCCGCGAGCAGCGCGTTCACCGCATCGGTCAATTCGTATTCGCCGCGCGGAGATTTCTCCAGCTTGGCCGTGAACTCGAAAAGCGACGGCTTGAAGATGTAAATGCCCGCGTTGTACCAAGCCGGCTGGCCAGGCTTGAGCCAACCGCTGTGGCGCAGTTCCTCGATCTGCACGGGCGTCGGCTTCTCGACGAGGCGCGTGAGACAGAACTTTTCGTCGAAGAAGTTCAACCCACCTTTCGTCACGTCTTCGCCCGGCGTAACCGTGATAACGCCCGAAAAATAGTCTTCGTTGAAGCGGTGGATCATCTGCGCGTAAGTCTCTGGCTTAACGAGAATGTCGCCGTAGGTCAGGATGAACGGCGACGCGCCGAGAAATTCCTGCGCCACTTCCGGCGCTTTGCCCGTGCCGTCCAGCACGAGCTGCCGGCCGTAAGAAATCCGCGCACCCCACTTCGCGCCATCTCCGAAATACTGCTCAATCGTCTCGGCGCGATAACCGGTGACGATGAAAATCTCCCGCACCCCGGCGGCAAGAATGCCGGCGAGGATGTGTTCCAAAATCGGTTTACCCTGCACGCACAGCATGGGCTTGGGCAACTCGTTCGTGAGTTCCTTCATGCGCGTGCCTTTGCCGGCGGCCAAAATGACTGCTTTCATCGGCATCAAGATGGACAGGTTGGCGGGTGAAGAAAATCCAAAAGCAGGGGCAGGTGAATGATTGTCAGGGGAATGAGTCAATTCCCTTGTCTTTCATTCCCCTGACTCCTCAACCCCCGGCTTTGGCAGCGGCAAAAATTCTTTCGCCTTTTCCCCGCCGTTCGTGCTTCTTTGGGGTCGTCTCATGAAATCGCTCGCTCTCCTTTTCGCCCTGCACATGGCGTGGGCTGGTCCGGCGCTCGCCGCCGGCAAACAACTCACCGGCCCGCACACGCCCGCCGCCACGCCCGCACTAGCGCCCGCCGAGGCGGAAAAGAAATTCGTCGTGCCGGAGGGATTTGAAGTCCGCCTCTTCGCCGCCGAGCCGGACGTGGTCAATCCCGTCGCGATGACTTGGGACGAGCGCGGGCGGCT
>CAIKLQ010001027.1 GCA_903828255.1 uncultured Verrucomicrobiota bacterium | reverse complement strand
TACGCCCGGTCTCAATGACGGCGTCAATGCGTCCGATCCAGACATCATTGAGTTTAAGGGGCAGACCTATCTCTACTACACGGTCGGTGATCAACGCACCTGGTCGAAGCTCCGGCGGTCGGTCGCGGACGCCCCGCTCGCAAAGTTCTTCGAGAGTTACTTTCCGGCGCACGCCCGTTAGCGTCAAGCATCCTTGCCGCCCGGAAAGGTTAGGCTGCGGTTCGCGGGGTCCCCCGGCGTTCAAATCTGGCGTCATAATGAGCCAGCCCAGCGCCCTGGGCGCATGGCAAGGCCGAAGAACGCGCTTTCCTCATCACTGCGCTCCAGCGGCTTGTGGGTGAGTTCATTGGAAGAATTGCTGGCAGGTCACCGAGTTGCGGCGCCGGCTATCCCCAAATCTGTCGGTCCAGCGAGCGGTATTGGATCGCCTCCGACACATGGTCGCTGGTGAGATTTTCCGAGGCCGCCAGATCGGCGATCGTCCGCGCCATTTTCAGAATCCGGTCGTAGGCGCGGGCGCTCAAGTTCCAGTCGGCCATAGCGTTTTGGAGCAACTGCTTCGTCGTTTCATCCAGCCCGCAGAATTCCTTGAGTTCCTTCGAGCCCATCCGCGCGTTGCAGGTGATTTTCGGTTTGTGGGCGAAACGGGTTTGCTGGAGTTTGCGCGCGGCGACCACGCGCTGGCGAATCTCCGCGGAAGTCTCGCCCGCGCGGTCGCCGGAAATTTCGCGGAACTTCACCGGCGGCACCTCCACATGCAGATCAATGCGATCCAGCAGCGGGCCGGAAATCCGGCTGAGATAATTTTGAATCTCCCGCGGAGAACTTTTTGATTCCCCGGCCATTTTGCCATCCGGCGTTGGGTTCATCGCGGCCACCAGCATGAACTGTGCGGGAAACGTCATCGTGCCGGCCGCGCGCGAAATCGTGACATGACCGTCTTCGAGCGGTTGGCGCATCGTCTCCAGCACGCTCCGTTTGAACTCCGGCAATTCGTCGAGGAACAACACCCCGTGGTGCGCGAGCGAGATTTCGCCCGGCGTGGGATTGATGTTACCGCCGAGCAAACCCGCGTCGCTCGCCGTGTGATGCGGCGTGCGGAAGGGCCGACGCGTGATCAAACCCACACCCGGGGGCAGCAGGCCGACGATGCTGTGAATCTTCGTCGTTTCCAAAGCCTCGTTCAAAGTCAACGGCGGCAAAATTGTGGGCAGCCGCTTGGCGAGCATGGATTTGCCCGTGCCCGGGGGCCCAATGAGCAGGACATTGTGCCCGCCCGCCGCCGCGATCTCCAACGCGCGCTTCACCGACTCCTGCCCTTTCACTTCCGCGAAATCCACGTCGTCGTCGTGGGCCTGATCGAACATTTTGGCGATGTCCACCTTGGTCGGGGCAATTTTAATCTCGCCTTCGAGAAACTGGGCGGCCTCGCGGAGATTTTGCACGGGGATGACTTGCAGGCCGTCCACCACGGCGGCTTCGGCGGCGTTTTCGGCGGGAACGAGCACGCCCACCTTGCCTTCCTGGCGCGCGCGAATGGCAATCGGCAACACTCCTTTGCACGGACGCACGGCGCCGGTGAGCGCCAGTTCGCCGACGGCGATGAAGTTGTCGAGTTGGTCAGTTTCGATTTGTTCGCTGGCGGCGAGCACGCCGAGCGCGATGGGCAGATCGAAGCTCGGCCCTTCCTTTTTCACATCAGCGGGCGCGAGATTGATCGTGGTGCGGCCCATCGGGAATTTGAAACCGGAGTTGGTGATCGCCGTGGATACGCGGTCGCGCGACTCCTTCACCGCCGCATCCGGCAACCCGACGATGACGATGAGCGTGTCGCCGTAACCGGCGTTGACCTCGACCTCGACCGGATAAGCGTCAATGCCATTAACGGCGGCGGAACAAACCCTCGAAAGCATGGTGGAGTTATGGGCGAGAAGCGGCGGGAGTGCAATCCGGTTTTTCGCAAAAACCGGCGCTCGGGTGTGATTATCAGCGGGGGCGGGCCGCGTCGGCGTGGCCACATGCACGGAGTGCGACCGGCCTCGGACGCCGCAAACCACCTGCGTTTGGCGGTTTGGATCATTAAGTCCTCTCCGGAGTGCGCCCGAGGACGGACCAGCTTTCTGGTTTGGCGGGAAGTGCTGGGCTTCGCGCCCGCTTCTGGTGTGGCCCCGCACCAACCGGAAGCCATGCGGGCAAGATCCATCCCGCAGCGCCAACTGGACGAGGCGGAGCGGCCCAAGAGGTGAAAATTTGCTCGCTCACCCGCGCCCACGAGATCGAGGCCCGAATGGAACAGTGGGGCCGCCGACTCCACCAGGCCGTCTTCGATGCAGCGCCGAACCAGCAGGTTCTCACTTCATATTGAGTTCCGGAACTCACGCAGCGCGCCGTATTTGGGTTTGCGCCCAAGCACGACATTACCCTGTCGAAAACGCGCCCGCAGGCAAACAGGAAGTTGGTGCGGGCGAGCTAAACCCCGAACTTGCAGCCGGCTCGCAACTTCCCCCGCCCGAGGTTGCCCCATCAGGTATGTTTCGGCGATTTCAGCCAATCGTTGTAGGTGAACGGGGACCGCATGGGCCGCAGTTGCAACTTGCGATTCGCCTCGTCATCCCGGACGAACTTCTCGCTGCGGGGATCGAAGGTGAGCTTACGTTCCAGCCGCGTGGCGATGTCGCTCAACTGACAGAGCGCGTCCGCCTGCACGGACTCTTCAATGGGGCAAACCGTGCGCGCGCGGCTGCGCACGCAGTCGAGAAAGTTCTTCTGGTGATGCGAACTGCGCGGCAACTGGAGCTTGTATGTCTCCATCGGCTCCTCCAACAGGGATTCCTTTGAAGCGCGCAAGTTGCCGCGCTTGACGACCACCCAGCCGTCCGCGCCCTCGAACGCGGTGCCGTGATCCTGCACCAGTCCGTATTTTTCCCGCCACGCCGTGAGGTTATTCAGCGCGTTGACTTCCTTGTAGCCAGTAGGCGTCCCCCGAAAATCCATCGTCACGCCGTCGGCGAATTTGAAATCCACCTTCCACGCCACCGACGTGTTGCACGCGCCTTCCGTCGGGAAGATGCCCTTGCCTTCCACCGTCATTTTTCCGTGGAACATGTTCGGATGCCCCCACAACGCGATGTCCAGCGGATGCACGCCCCAACCAGCCACGAAGCCCAGCGCATAGTCGGAGTTGAACCACCAGGTCTTGCCGTTGTCCAGGCACTTTTCGGCGGTGTAAGGCGTGAGCCGCGCCGGGCCGAGCCAGCGGTCGTAGTTGATCGTGTCCGGCACGGGTACGGGCGTGGTCGAACCGCCCGGCGCGCTGGCCGGCGCCCATACGTTGATGTGCTTCAACTTGCCGATGCGGCCGTTGCGGACTAACTGACACGCGCGCCAGAATTCCCGGCCGGAGCGCTGCTGCGTTCCGAACTGGAACACGCGTTGGTGCTTCTGCACTTCCCGGCGCAACATCTGATCTTCCGCCAGCGACAGGCCCATCGGCTTTTCCAAATACATGTCCTTACCGGCGCGCGCGGCGCAAACGCCGACATGCACATGCCAATGGTCCGGCGTGGCAATCGAGACGGCGTCAATGTCCGGGCGCGCAAGGAGTTCCCGGAAATCATTGTAGGTCTTGCAGTCGGAGTTCGCGTAGCGCGAGTTGACGGCGGTACGGGCCAGTTCCAGTTGGTCCTGCTTCACGTCGCACACGGCGACGACCTGCGCGTCGGCCTGCGACAGGAAACCGCCCATCACTCCCCGGCCCTGCGGCCCGGTGCCGATGCAAGCGACCACGACGCGGTTGCCTGGGGCGATCTTGCCGCCCCGGCCCAGTGCTGAGGCCGGAATGATGGATGGAAACGTACCAGCGGCGAGCGCGAGCGTGAGATTGGTGCGAATGAAACTGCGACGAGTGAGCTTGGGGTTCATGGATGGGGGTTGGTTTTGTCGTTACTTTGGAAAGGAAATCTGGCCCGCCTGCCGGAGCAATGGCCGAACCGGTCCGACTTGTCTGACAGGTCTAAAGCGCGTATTCATTTTATGGAGCTCCACAGTTGGAAAATTTTGCGGCGCTGAGGATCCACCGAACGCTCGTAGGACTTCAGTACCACTTCCAGCCCATCGCAGAGCTTGGCCAGCGTGTCGCCATAGGACTTGTCCGCGGCAGCCTGCGACGGCTCGGGCAGGCGGCGAATCTGGTCGGCCTGCAACAATTCCCGGCGCGCGGCAGTAACGGCGGAAAAGTCCACGATCAACTTCGCATGTGCGGCTTCATAGGTTTCGCCCAAGCGCGCCGCCAGAAGCCGCTGCTGAAACTCGCGCACTCGCTCGACGCGCCGGGCCAGTCCGGCGTCACTTTCTTGAGCCACCGCTGGCGAGGATTTCGGCTCTGGAGTGGGCGCGCGTTTGGGGAGTTGGCGGGAGGATGCTTTTGCGCCGCCGAGGAAAATTTCCACGCGGGCGGGGTCCGGCGTTTGGCTGTATGCGAGCAACACCGACTTGCCATCGAAAGTTTTCCATTTGCGCCCGTTGACTTTCACCGCCGTGACCTCGCCGCTACCGAGCACCGAGAGGAAGATTTTCTTCCCGCCGAAGCGCACGGGATCGCGCTGCTCTAGTTCGGTCACGGATGGCGGAATGTGGGGGATGAGCGTGAGGCCGTCGGCGCGGTAGAGATACTCGAATAGTCCGCGCATGAACGCCGCCGGCGGACCAAACGCGTCGTAGGTGAGGTTCACCGGTTGCTTGGGTTGATAAACATCGCTGCCCATTTTCACCAGTGGGTTGTCCATCCGGAATCTTTCAGCGAAGGTCAGCAGAGCGCGCATCGAACGCCGGGCATCGTCGAATTTTCCCAGTCGGTAATAGGCCAGCATCATCCGGGCTTCGCAGGTGGACCAGTGCCCGCCGTTGACCCAGGTGCCGTAACCCCACAGACCCTCGGGTTTCTCATACATGTCGTCGTAGCTGGGAAAATTCGGGAGGATGAAATCGTAAGGGCGCAGTCCGGGCAGCGAGGCGATCTTCTGAAAAATCTTTTCCGACTGCACTTTGTCGGCGATGCGGAATGCGATGGCGTCGTGATTCGGCGACGCCTCGAAGTAACCGTGAGTTGCCGCGCCATAGACCCCGTGGCGCGTGCCGTCGGGATCCTGCGAACGAATGAAATAGCCCTCGTCGGTCGTCAACTGCTGAAGCCCTTGCTTCGCCGACGCGCGCAATCCGGCAAAAAACTGCGCTGGTTGGGCTCGGCCCGCGAGCTTTTCCAATTCAATCAACCGATCCAACCCGGCAAGGTAGGTGATGGAAAGCCCGGTGAGATACGCCTTGTCGTAGGTGCCGTCGGGCCGTTTCCAACCGGCAAAGCTGGGGGCGAGGAGATTTCCCGCCGGGCCGGCGAGGAACAGGTTATTGGTCGGGTCGCGGCGGGTTTCGATGAAGGCCGCGCAGCGTTCGAGCTTGGGTAGGTAGCGCGCGATGGCTTGCGGGTCGCGGCTGATGAGGAGCAATTCACTTTGCAGCACCAGGCCGGCGGCGGTGAATTCCATGCCCCAGTCGTGAATCTTGAGCCGGCCGTCGCCCTGTTTGTAAACGATCCAACCGGGCCGCGCGGCATCGCAGAGGCAACCGTCAGGCGCGACCCAGTCGTGCGGTGGCGAAGCTCCGACGCGCTGGCCATCGCCCATCTGGTCAAACCACAGGTCCTGCGAGTTTTGCAGGAAGGTGAGGAATGGTTCGCGCAGCAGCGGGAGGATAGAGTAGGTCGTGCCGTAGCTATTCTGTATCCACCACGCATCCCACGTCGGCCCTTCGACCAGGCCATTCCACGAGGGCATGTAAAGCATGGGGAGGTTCTGCAACCGGGCGTCTGGCTCGAACATGCGCCGCGCCGTTTCCAGCAGTCGGAGATACTCCACATCCCCCACGCCGCGATAGTGTTGGCCTTCGAAGGGCTCGGAGGCCGCGCGTGTGCCCGGCGCAAGCAAAGTGAGGAGCGCAATCGTTAGAGTGAACGTCCGGTGCAGCGCCGCGAAGAGGCAGCCAAAAGCGCGCGGAGTTGCAGCTAGGCTTGAACGAAAATGACAAACGCGCAGAGCTGGAGCTCCGCGCTCCTGACGAATTCCCCCACCGTTCAACGATCGTGGCGGAAGCCGGTGGAAGGGGCTGAGGAGTCTTGGAGGTTGCACAGTTCGATTTAGCGAGGGGTTGGTATGGGCCTGAAGTCTGCGGATTTCGCGCCAGCCGCAACCCGGATTCCGCCGAGCAGGTGCTGCAAGAAAAGTGGTTCAGTAAAGCTCGCTTCGGTGTGGCCCAGCGCGGTGTACCACACGCGGCCCCGGCCCATTTTCTTGCCCCAGACAATCGGATGATCGCCGTGCATGGTGCCGCCCTTGTAAGTGGATTCATCGAGCGAAGCGAGCACGCGGACTTTGCCGCGCGGACTTTGGATGAAGTTGTACCACTCGTCCTTGCGCACCCAGCGTTTCGGCAAACCGGCGGTGGAAGGATTCCGCAAGTCCTCGACATCAATCGTCGCTTGGACGATGGCCGAGTGGTTGGTGAACCGGGCGCAGAACGCCTCGCCATACCACGGCCAACCGCCTTCGGTCGCGACATCGCCAGCCACCCCGGCGTGAATGGCCACCAATCCGCCGCCGCGCTCGATGAATTCCCGGAACGCCGTTTGTTGCTCGTCATTCAGGATGTCCCCCGAGGTGCTGAGGAAGATGACGACTTTGTATTTGGCCAGGTTCGCCGGCGTGAACCAGCTTGAGTCCTCGGTCGCCTCCACTTGGAAGTGGTTTTCCAGGCCGAGCTTTTTGATGGCAACGATGCCATTGGTAATTGAGGCGTGCCGAAACATGAGGGTCTTCGAGAACACCAGCGCACTAAAACCGGCGGGCGACGATGGTCGCGAAGCGCAGCCGACCAGGCAAAGCAGCAGCAACGTGCCAAGTGGAAGCAGCCTCTTTGACCGGAAGGATGCGGTTGCCGCGCCGCTACGGGCTCCGCGACTACGAGTCGCAACTGTATCGTTCCGGCCGGATGTTTTCATGCTGCTTGGCAGAGATTGGTTCGCACAGCGTCCCAGTGCGCGGACTGGGTAGCTAAAGCAGTTTCTTGAGATGCTCAATGGAACGTCCGGCCTGCGCAACGGTGCCACATTCCACCGAGAGCACGATGTCGCGCTTGGCCTTGCGGCAAAGCTTGATCACGCGCGCCCAGTCAATCACGCCGTCGCCGCACGCGCAGCCGACGGGCGTGCCCGTAACCTTGCCGCGCTCGGCGTTCGACTGTTCGACCGCGATGTCCTTCGCGTGCAGATGCACGAGCCGGCCCACCACGCGCGCCAGCCATTTGTAGGGATCGTGGCCGCAGAGGTAGCTGTTGCCGGTGTCGAAATTGATCCCGATGGCCGGGCTTTTCACCAGCCGGTAGATGCGATCCAAACCGTCCGGGTGCTTGCTGTATTGCTGGTGCGGCTCCAAGCCGATCAACACGCCGCGCGGTTCGGCGACCTTCGCAGCCTCCATGAGCGTGTAGCGCATCAAGACGTGATCTTCTTCCTCCGTGCTCCACGTTGGTTTCGGGCCTTCGTCGCTGTTCACCACGGGCGCGCCGCACTCGGCGGCGAAGCGGATAGCCTGCTTGAGGTATTCGACGCTGATCTCCGGTTTGATCAGCGGGCAATGCGACGAGAGGCCGGACAACTTCACGCCGGACTTCGCGCACGCGCGTTTGATGCGCAGCGGATCGTCGAACATGGAAACGCTGTGGAAGTAGCCCGCTTCGCTGAGCAGTTCGCGACCGAGGTGGACCATAGGCTCGACGTATTCGTAGCCCAGTTCCGCGGCTTTGGCGACGCCCCACTCGAAGGACTTGTCCTCGTGGCGGACGAACTCAAGATTGATACCGATGTTGATTTTGTTCATGGATTTGGATGGTTGAGGATTGGGAGTTGAGGTTTGATGGTTGAAACATTAATAGCCACGGATGAACTGTCAATGGTCAGGGCCACAGTTTGAGTGTTGCGCAGCCCGCACAATTTGCCAGAACTGCGGAACCGTGATCAACCGCGCAGCTACGAATTGCTCTGCGACGTCTCGCACAGCCGCTACATATTGGACATGGCTGTTCCACGGTCCATCGCATGGATATGATTGCTCTAAGAGACCATTGATGTAATCCGGCACGCCATCCTGATCAGCGTCGGTTGGGAGAATTTGTCCGCTCACCTCGCCGCGTGGATACCGGCTGGTGAAAAAGTCTGCGAACAAATCCCCGCGCTTGAGTTGCCAGACTTCCTGGTCGTTGAGGTTGACTTCGCCTCGGTAAAGCACCTGTCCCACAACCCCCGGCTCGCCACTGATTCCGCCTGCGGGAATAAGCATGCCCATGGAAATATCCAACGCAGAAATCAAACCGGCCCGCCTGGCGCGGGGCGGTGGGCATTCATAAATGCCGGCGGTCAGCGGGAGTATGCCAGCATCAAGTGCTAGATGATAGGCGAGTTGGTTGCCGGTGAGCGTGAAAGTTCCAACCCCGTGGGAGCGACTCCTGTTTCGTGGGATTTCATCCGCTCCGCTGAAACTTGCGGCGAATTGAATCGGCGCAGCGGAGAGAATCTGCCCGCGAATTTCTCCGCGCGGATATTCGGCGGAGTTGAGGTTAACGTACAAGCGTCCGGCGAGAAGCTCGGCGATTTGTTTTTGGGTGAGGGTCACTGCGCCGCGGTAACTGGTTTCAGAAATGAAGAAATGCGGTGGATAGGGTTGAGGCCAGGTGATGGGCGGAAAAATGCTAACATTGGTAATGGTCATCACAACGGGTGACAGGTTCTCCACCGGATAAGGCCAGAGTGGGATATTGATGGGGAAGTAGCCATCCGCATTGGTGAGGCATGTTAGATAGACGGCCAGATTCGTGAGCAGCCGTCGTGAAATCGAATCCGGGTTGCTTGGCCCGTAGAGGCCTGCCGTGGTCGGCACGATTCCGCCGCCTGCATTGGCTTCGTAGGTCAGCGTATTTCCCTGCAACGTGAACGACGCGAGACCCGAGCGCAGACTGTGGTTGGCCGGGACTTCGTTCGTGCCGGTGAGATTCGCTGTGAAATTGAAGGCAGAGGGGAGGCGCCCGGCCAAGAGGGGAGTATCCGGGCGTGATTCATACGCCCAGCCGAAAAGCACGGCTCCCCCGATGTCACCGCGCAATTCAATGTCGAAATACCCGTAATGCAGGCCATCGGCTTTTTCAAATTGGAAGCCGATGTAACCGTGCGTTGCCGGGCCGGACGGCCACTCGCTCGCGCAGCCAATATTCAGACACAGAACAATTAGGACAAACACGCCGCCGTGTGTGTCGCTGGAAAACCATGCCAACGGCTCATCCAAAGATGGACCTACCGTGAACCCGGCAGGCAAGTCAGCGGCGCCTCCTCCAATGTTGGGTGGTGGAGACAGGCGCACAACCACCCAGTTTGACCGTTCCGTGCGCAGGCCAACAGCTCCAGGATCCGCTCCGAATGTAAAATCCACTACGCCGTCTCCATCCACATCAATGGGATAGTCGTTCGGGTTCAGATCGCTGAAAATTCCCATTGGCTCCGACAGGGGCCGGATGATGACGGTTTGACTGAGTGCTGCCGGGGCCAACGCCCCGGCAGCCAACAGGATCAATAGGAGTCTCTTGGTCTTCATTGTCCTCGGCGCAAACGCCAGAAACGATATGGATCGTTGCTATTCAGCAACACTACATTGGTGGTGCTTGCCGCGAACACGGATCCATTTGTAGTCCAATTTATCAGATTTGTCGAAGTCAAAATGGTGAAATACGCGCCGGGGTCGGATTGAAAAGTCAGCAAGAGCTGATTGGTAGTTGGCGAATTCACGAGGCTGGTGATGACGGGTTGCGGGGGCGTCACGCCTCCGAGGGTCACTGAGGCGAGTTGAGCGGATGGCGCGGGATTGCCAGGCAGACCACCCGAATGTGTCACGGTGATGCGGTACTGTCCGGACGCCGGAGCCGCAACTGAAACTTGTTCGACATTATTCCGGTTGTCCACGCCGCGAGTGGCGGCGGCGGAACGCACGGCGGCGGTTTTATTGGTAAGATCAGGATTGAGCACCCAGGGCAGGTAGGTGGTCGAGGTGTCCAAGTGTTCAACCTTCAAATCAAGATTGTTGACGAGCATTGGATTGGTCGGGTCGGCAGCCGTAATGTTCGTAATCGCCGGGCCGGCTGGGTCGCTCCACGCCAAAGTGGCGGACAAGGGTTGCGTCCCGCTTGAGGTCACAACCCAGGAAACGGATTGGGTAGGCGAGAGTGAGAATTCCTTGATCAAGGATCCTCTCCCAAAATTGTAATCTTCGCCAACACGCTGCGCGGCGCGCTTAGCGTCCAAGATGCCGTAACCAAACTGATAATCCGGGCCGGGCGCTCCGACATCGTCACAGGTATCAATGGCAATCGCCTTCAGTGTGGAGTTTCGCAACGCTTCTGCGGCGGACAAGCTGGGATACAGTTGCGCACGCCTTTGCAACACCAAGCCGAGCGAACCAACCACGCCGGGTGCCGCGAAACTCGTGCCTCGTGAAACAAGATTGTACAAGTTTGTCCCGCCTGATGTCGGTGAGATCAGGCCCAGAACGGTGCCGTTGGTCGTGACCTGACCCAACGCGTTTCGCAGCGCCGCGTTGACCGTGCCGACAGCGGCCAGGTCCGGTTTGATCCGCCCATCATCCGTCGGGCCGGCACCGCTAAAACTGGCGGCAACGGCATTCGCTCCTGGGCCGTACCCGAAGAACACGAAGCTATTGCTGACGAAATAAACATCTTCGCACGCGCCAACTGTCAAAACATTCTTGGCGGTGCCCGGCGCAGAGAGCGAATCGTATCCCCCTTCGTCTCCATCCTGCCAATCGCGAGTCACAGTGCTCGCTGCATAGGCGCTGTTCGAGAGCACATAGTAGGTGCCGGGAGAATTCGTCGGCCCCTCAAGGCGGTCGTTGCCACAGGCGAAGACCATCAAATGACGCGTGGCCTGAGCCTGGAGGAATTGATCTATTTGAAAACAGCCAGTGTCGAAAATGTTCGTATAAGTGTACAAGCCGAGTTTGGGATCTTCTGGGAAGCTTGACGACAAAGGGCCATTCCAAATCCATGCATTCGTCACGATTGTACTGGACTGGTTTGTAATTGTCTGTCGGCTCCAGCCATTTGCGAATCCCCATGACTGGTTGCCGAGGAACACCGGCGGATTTGTGGCATCGCCGGCGGCGGCTGATTCGCGTTCCCCTTTGAACGAATTCAAGTCGTACGCAAAGACCTTTGCTTGGAAGGCGACGCCTCGGCCCTCGGCAAAGACCCCCAAAAAAGTCCCTGTACCGCCGGCAGCCATTGTGCCGGTTACTTGTGACGCGTGGCCCGAGACATCAAGCGGGGCGGCATCACGCTGCCGGACGCGCACGCCGAACTCCTGATGATTCGTCAGGACGGCGCCATCAACCTCCCACAGTGAAAGTGTCACATTCGTGCCCGTTAAATTCAGGCCGCTATTGCTATCGGAATAAGGCCATGTGCCAGCGGGCCACAATTCGTCGGCACTTATCCCCGCCGCCGCCACGCTGTTGAAACTTTTGAGATACGCCGGCGACTCCGCAATCTCATCGGCAAGAATGAGCTTATGTCCATCGTCGGTTTGAATTTCACGCGGCACTTGCAACCTGCTCGCCAGTTCGTCGAGCGCTGCTTCTTTGGCTGGCTGTTCGCTTTCCGACTGGGCCGCCTGTTCCCGTAACGCAGTCAACTCCGCTTCCGCTTCCGCCTGCTGTTCTTCGCTTGAAAGCTGCCCCTCGGGGATGAGCGGACACAAGTTGCCCGAGTCCACCAAACTGCTGAGCCGCTGTTGCCAATTGGTTGCTGCTTCCTTTGTGGCCTTCGCCGCCTCTTCTTGTGCGGCTTTGGCAGCGACCGGATCGGACGCAAGCTTTGCCGCTCGTTCAGCCGCAGCTTGCCGTAACTTTCTGGAAATCACCTCTGTCTGCGTGTCTGGAATGCTCGTGTCATCCACCACGAAGATTCCTTTCTCCACTTCCACGGCTTCACATTCCGGATGTGGGTTGAATGGCAGCGAAGGAAGGTCCAGGTCTTTTGCAGAATGATAACTTTCCGCGTGAAGGTTCGTAATCAGGCCGAGGGCGAGAACGCAACCCCACTGTCAGCCTTACCGTGATTTGTTTGATGGCTTTCATAGTTTGTCTGTTGTTTGTGTCTTGTTTTTTGGGGAGGAAAATCTTTCTGGACGGACACTATTCAATTACCCAGCGCCGGGCGCGGGCTTCGATGGCTTCGGTGGATTTCACTTCGGGATAAATCACCACGAGGTAACGCAGCGTGAACTTGTCGCCGCTGTGATAGACCAGCGGTTCTTTGTCGAGCCCCTGCGTGGCAGAAAGATAGGGAAACGCCGTGATCATCGAGAAGAAAGCCCCGTCACCGCGAGCGTTGGTCGGGTGGGGCACGAGAGCGATCGTGGCGGGTTGGTCTGGTGCGGCAAACGAAACGGAGGCCCACTTCGCGGGCGACACTTCCTGGCGGTTGACAAGGTCGGGCCTGCGTCCGGCGTAAGAGTGCTCCGCCAGTTTGTCGAGGTCCTGTCGGAACCGCATGCCCAGCCCGTGATAGGTCGCTCCGGTGAGAGTGACATCATTCGTCTTTTTGCCGACCTCGAACTCCGCCTTCCAGACGAGCGCCGACTCGCGCGTGGCGGTGTCCACGGTCAAGACGAGCGTGCGATGCTCGACCAGCAGCGCGGCGGGCGTGGTGTCCGCCACAAAGGCATCCTGCGGCGCGACCCAGTGAATCACTTGCCGCAGCGTGGCGGTGCCACCGGACTCGGTCGCGGAAGTCTCGACGACGCGCTCGACGCCGTTGCCGGGAACTTCCTCCCAAAAATTCAGGCCGTTGACTTTGATGGCATACATCAGTGCGTGGTGATGCAGGTGATCCGACGGCGCATCGCGCAGAATGTTGCGGCCCCCGGGCGCGCTGAACTCGGCGACGTAGGGTTTGGCTTGGCGCGGGTTGAACACGTATCGCAGCAGCGGCTGGCCTTGGTGGGAAACGATCCAGGCGTTCGTGGCCACGCCGGCTTCCAAGCGAAGTGGGGATTGGGCTGAAGAAACTCCGCCGATGAGCGGGAGCAACGTCGCGAGGACAAGCGAGGAAGCTTTCATGACTTCAAAACACGATCTGATGTTTCACCGCATCAAACTTCGCGACCTTCTTGTTCAGATACGCCAGCATGGACATGCTCAACGCGGCCTGCACCTTGAGGCCGAATTCCACATCGCTCACCGGTTTCTCCCGCGTGCGGACGCAGGAAAG
>CAIKLQ010001026.1 GCA_903828255.1 uncultured Verrucomicrobiota bacterium | reverse complement strand
GTAAGCCTTCAGGCGAGTCTGGCATCGTGGCGACGCCGGCCCGGTGCGGGCGGGCGACCGCGTGGCCAGTTTACCGAGCCGGCGCAAACGGTGAAGCCGAATTGCGGGAAAGGAGGTGGCGCGCGTTTACTGAGGTCTGAATGTACGTCCCCATCGCCGGGGGACTGCCCGAGGTCTTCGGCACCGTCACCACGAAGTTGCACCGCCTGCGCGACTGGCTCAAGGAACGCGGGGTAAAATCCATCGCGCTGGAGGCGACCGGGGTTTATTGGCTGCCGCTCTACGGGGTGTTAGAGGCCGCCGGGTTGGAAATGCTGATGGTCAACGGCAATTACACCCGCAACCTGCCCGGTCGCAAGCCGGACATGAAGGGCTGTCAGTGGGGCGCGACGCTCCACGCCCACGGGTTGTTGCGGGCGGGCTTCGTGCCGCCGGCGGACATCCGCCGCCTGCAAGACTATCTGCGGCTGCGGGCCGATCACATCGTCAGTGCCAGCGCCAATGTGCAGCACCAGCAAAAGGCGCTGGAGCGGATGAAGGTGAAGTTGCATGACGTGATCAGCAGCTTGGTCGGGAGCAGTGGGCGCAAAGTGATCGACGCCCTCCTGAGGGGCGCGCGGGAGCCGGCCGCGTTGCTGGCCTTGTGCGACGTGCAGATTCAGCAGAAGAAGGCCGACCGGGTGAAGGCGGCGCTGCGGGGCACTTGGGCGGAGGAGCATCTCTTCGCGCTGCGGCTGGCGGCGGAGAACTGGCAGCACTATCAGAAACAAATTGCGGCGTGCGACCAGGAGATTGAAAAGGGGTTGCGTGCGATCAGCGGCCCGGACCAACCCGCGATGCCGGCCGTCGCCCCTCCGGTCGTCCCCGCCCCGGAGGCCAAGCGGCCGGGCGTCAACGCGCCGCAGATCGAGGGCCTGCACGGGTTGCGGGTCAAGCTCTGTGGCGGCAAAGACCTGACGGTGCTGCCGGCGCACACCGACTACAGCCTGTTGCAGTTGCTCGGCGAGGTGGGCACGGACCTGAGTCTGTGGCCGACGGAGAAGCCCTTCACGGCGTGGTTGGGGGTGGCACCGGGCAGTCACCAGAGCGGCAAGCGCAAAGGCTCGGTGGGGCGCAAACGCAATCGCGCGGGCCGGTTGTTCTGTGTGATGGCGCGCAGTTTGGCGCGCAGCAAGCCTGTGGCCCTGGGTGGGTTCTATCGGCGGATGGCGGGCCGGCGAGGCGGCCTGGTGGCCAACCTTGCCTTGGCGCGCAAGCTGGCGGAGTGGTTCTGGCGGGTGATAGTCAAAGGCGTGAGCTACGTGGAGCAAGGGCTGGCGCAGTACGAAGCCCAAGTGTTGGAAACCAAGCGACGGGCGTTGCAGCGGTTGGCCAAGCAACTGGACCAGATCGTCGTGCCCAGCCTGGCGGAACTCCAACGCACATAGAAGTGGCAGAAGCCCACAGCGTATGAACACCGCAAACTCACCGCCGGGATTCGATCGGTTCATGGGAAGGTTGGAATAGGCTGGTGAAAAGACATGGTGATCTTAGCCAGCCGACCGAAGCGGAGTGCTTGGGCGGACTGGAAGTCAACGTGGCACAGTCGGCGGCGGAATGGCGGCAAGCCAAGGCGGCGCTGGGCCGGGAGCACGGCCTGGGGGCGGGCCGGGCGGCGGCGCGACCGGCTCTGTCAGTTGGTGAAGCAGGACGGGAAACTGGTGGCGGTGCTGGTGTGGTGCGCGGCAGCCTGGCATTTGAAGGCGCGGGATGAAACGGTGGGCTGGGATGCGGTGACGCGTGCCAAGCGTTTGAAGCTGGTGGTGCAACTGCGGCGTTTCTCAGTCTTGGAAGCAACCCGGCACCCGAATCTGGCCAGCCAGTGCCTGGGAGCAGGGCTGCGGGAATTAGTCGGCCTGTGGGAAGGCCAACACGGTTATCGGCCACTGCTGGCCGAAAGTTTCCGCGATCCGGAGAGTCATGCGGGCACCGTTTACAAGGCGACCAACTGGGTGCTGGCCGGGCAGACCAAGGGCTCCTCACAGGACCACACGGATTTTTACGTTCCCAGTGGGCGGCCCAAAAAACTCTGGCTCAAAGAACTGGCCCCCAAAGCGTGCGTGTTGATGCGCGCGCGGGAGTTGCCGCAAGCCTGTCAGGGCGCCGAGGTCGCCG
This sequence comes from uncultured Verrucomicrobiota bacterium, assembly GCA_903828255.1. Taxonomy (GTDB): domain Bacteria; phylum Verrucomicrobiota; class Verrucomicrobiia; order Limisphaerales; family JADLHS01; genus CAIKLQ01. The sequence goes on along the minus strand of CAIKLQ010001026.1, from coordinate 593 downwards.
GGGGCGGGGCTGCGCGCCAATAGTGTTCGGTGTGGTTCGGGCTTGAGAGGTTTGCGGGCGCGAACGCTCTCGGAGGGCGGCGGCAGGCGGTGCAGGAACGGGGTGGCGACAACGCGGGCGGCAGCGCGAAAGCAAGCTCCGCCCTGGCCGGTTCGGAGACTTTCCCCCCCAGCTTCGCAATTCAGGATTTTTTGCGCGGCGTCAGCCGCTCCAGCCCGGCACACAACTCGTCCAGACTGGCTACCCCCAACAGGTAAAATTGGATCAATTCCAGCACCCGCTTGGTCGGTGCCCGGCCGGTGTAGAGCTGCAAGAGCAACGCCGCAATCAGCGCCAAGTAGATCTGGAGGGCCACCCCCTGCGGCGATTCGGCCAGCCAGTGCCGGCAGCCCAAGATGCATTTGAGCCAGCGGAAAAACAGTTCGATCCGCCAGCGCTCCTTGTAGAGCAACGCCACTTCCCCGGCGGAAAGTTCCTCCGGCCCGAGGTTGGTCACCAGCCGCAGCACTTCCTTCTCCGTTTGCACCCAGACCACTCGCAATCGGATGCTCCGATACCGCGCCTGGCACCCCAACGTGACCCACGCCGCGCGC
>CAIKLQ010001025.1 GCA_903828255.1 uncultured Verrucomicrobiota bacterium | reverse complement strand
GCCGGTGGACGTGGCTTTGGGCATTTTCGCCGGACTGGGATTAGCGGTCGGTGCGTGGCGGACCCGTTTCTGGCAGCGCGCCAATCGGATTTAGTCCAAAGATTCCGCGTCCTTGCGCCGGAGCGCCGGTCGGTGACCGGCGTTGGCCGCAGGGGAACCACTAAGCTGGCGGCAAGTCGGCGCTCTGCCGGCAGTCATTTTCAGCACCTTCCCGACCGGCCTGTCCGGGAAAAACATTAAATCGCTTTTCAGGGCTTGCTCTAATGCAAGCCGTTGGCCCATGCTGCGTCCCCGAACAGTGTTGGCTCAGAACCAAGTGCGTGCGGACACTCCCGCCGCTTGGTCGTTTGGATTACGATGCATCGAAACCGTCCCAATCACAGCAAACAGCGCCGTTGGTTTTGCGCGGCGCTGGGGCTTGCACTTGCACTCTGGCTTCGCCCGGCCACCGCCGCTTCGCTTCCCCCGCTGGCGCGCGCCGCTTGGGTTTGGGCGGACGAGTCCGATGACCTCTGCGACCTCCGCAAGAGCTTCACGCTCGACGTGCTGCCGACCAGCGCGGCGCTCCTCATCACGGCGGACAACGGCTACGAAATTTACGTGAACGGATCGCTCGTCGGTCGCGACGTGGGCGCTTCCTCCGAAGTCTGGCAATCCGTCGAACGCTACGATCTCACCTCGCGCCTGGCGAAGGGCCGGAACATCATCGGGATTCACGGCATTGATCTGGGCGGTATCCGCGGAGTGATCGCGGCGGTGCGGGTGGAGATCAAAGACAAGCCGCCGCTGGAATGCGTCACGGATGGAAGCTGGCGGGTGGCCCGGGAGGGCAAGGCCGCGGATTACTCGCACCCGGAATTTGTCGAAGGCCCGGAGTGGCACGACGCCCGGGTGGTGGGGCCGATGGGCATGGCGCCGTGGGGCGAGGTGGCGTGGTCCAAATCCGGCGAGCGGGCGCGCGCGAAGAATTCCGCGCCGCTGCTTGAACTCGCGAAGCCCGGCAAGGACTTCGCCTGGCCCGAGCGCGTGGCGTTTCTCGGCGACGATTGCAGCGTGTATGTGCCCTTGCGCGGCGACGCTTGGGGCGTGGCGTTCCGCATCGGCGATTGGTCGCGGGCCTACACGGAGTTTGATCTGCCCTGCCCGTCGAAGATTGGCCGCAAGCTCTACACGCTCACCTGGCTGACCGACAAAACTCGAAAAAACGCCCGCCCGTACCCCGACCCGATCCCCCAGGAGCGGGAGGATGTTTCGCCACGTTCCGACGAGTCCGACACGTCCGACACGCTCGCGCCGGCTGCCGGGAACCGGGTCAGCGCGGCGGCCGCGCCACGGACTTCCGATCTTCCCGCGAGTCAAAACTCCACCGCTCGCAAGCCCCCCACCGCTCGCCTCCGCCTGCTGTTCGACGCCGGTTCGGGCGTCATCGGTTCGCCGAGCGCGTCCTTCGATGGGAATTTCCTCCTCGTGGCGATGGCGCGCGAGGGCGAGAAGTTTTTCCACATCTACCGCATTCCGGCTGGCGGCGGAAAACCGCAGCGGCTCACGGACGGCCCGTTTCACGACATTGATCCGGCGGAACTGCCGGACGGTCGCATTGTCTTCACCTCCACGCGTATCGGTACTTTCGAGGAGTATCACCAACCGCCGTCGCGAGCGCTCTTCCGAATGAACACCGACGGGAGCGACATTCATCTGATCACGGCCACGCCGACGTTCGACAACGAGCCCAAGGTGATGGCGAACGGTCGCATCGCTTTCATCCGCACGGACAATTTCTTTGACCGCGGCAAGGACGAAACCCACTTGCACAGCATTCGCCCCGACGGCACGGACGGTCTCGCCGAATTCGCGGCGAACGTCGGCCCTGACTACGGCGTGCGCTTGCGCGCCTTTGGCTACGGCAGTCCGGCGCCGCTGCCCGGCGGCCGCCTCGCCTACATTTCCAACCGCGGCAATTTCATCGGCGCGTCGGGCAGTCCGGAGCGGGAGCAGCATCGGCTGCCGGGAAACCTCGGCGACCTCGCGCCGCTGCCGGATGGGCGGCTGCTCTGCACCGTGCTGCGTGCGGATGGAAAGCGGATGACGTCGGATGTGCTGGGCGTGATTGATCCGCGCGACAATCAGGTCGTCTCGCTGTTCGAATCCAAGCAGGGGAGCCTTCATTCGCCGGTCTTTTTGGGCGCTCGCAGCCGGCTGCCCGTGATCCCCGACTACGTGAATCGCGCCCGCGCCGACCGGCCCGGCGCGACGGGTTTTCTGTTTTGCCAGGACGCCCGCTTCACCACGAAGACCAAGGCGGATTGGGAACGTGTCCGCGCCATCCGCGTGCTAGGCGCGGTGCCGCTGACGACGCGCTCGTCGCATTCGCACATCGTTCATGTGGGCCATGAAACCGTCGAACTCGGCACCGTGCCGCTCGCGCCGGACGGCTCGTTCAACATCGAAGTGCCCGCCGACATGCCGCTCGCGCTTCAGGCGGTGGACGCCGAGGGCCGCTCTGAGTTGAATGAAATGTCCTGGCTCTACGTGCGTCCCGGTGAACGGCGCTCCTGCATCGGCTGCCATCAATCGCGCGAAACCACGCCCGCCTTCGCCGGCCAACCGGCGGACGCGTTCCGCGCTCCGCCGGTGAAGTTGCTCGGCCAGGGGGAGCCGCACCATTTTCGGGGGAACAACTCCGGTGTCACCGGGATGATGGACTTGCAGTTTGAACGCTTCCGCGAATGTGCCTCGCTCAATCGCAACCTGCTCCGCGATGCGCCGAACGCTTCGCGGCGTGACGAAATCGCCGCGCTTCTCCAGCACTTGCGCGGGGCCGATGAAGGCCAAATAATTTCCGCCGCCCAACGTCTAGCGTTGCTTCGCGAGCGTTCCGCCGCGCCCGCGCTGGCCGAGGCTTTGAAGGAATCGGGACGCGAAGCCCGCCTCGCCGCCGCGCTCGCCCTGGCCACTTGCGGCACGCGCGACTCCATTCCACCGCTGCTGACCGCGCTCGACAGCGATCCGGTTGTCGCCCAAGCCGCCAATGTCGCGTTGGAGAATCTGACCGCCCACGCGGAGCCGACCGGCGCTTCCGCGAATTGGAAAGCCTGGCTGGCAGCGAATTCATGCGACGTCATCGAGCG
>CAIKLQ010001024.1 GCA_903828255.1 uncultured Verrucomicrobiota bacterium | reverse complement strand
GGCGGCGTTTGCGCAAGAGCAAAGCGAAGCTCGAAGCGGTGGCGATGGATATGAGCGGGGCGTATTGGGCGGCGGTGCTGGAAGCCATGCCCAAGGTGAAAGTGGTGTTTGATCGGTTTCACATCATGAAACTCATGAACGAGAAAATCGATGACCTGCGCCGGGCCTTGGTGCGGGAAGCGGCAGGCCCGCTGAAACTGGCGATCAAAGGCACGCGCTACCTATTGCTCATGCGGCCGGAAAATCTCCAAGACGAGCAATTACCCAAGCTGGAAAAGGCCCTAAAACTCAATGAGCCGTTGCTCCTGGCTTGGTATCTCAAAGAGGAACTGGCCCTGCTCTGGGAACAGCCTTCCGCAAAAGCCATGGAGCGGTTCTTGCGTCAGTGGTGTGAGCGCGCCCTGGCCACCGGCATCAAACAACTAGGCCAGATGGCCAAGACCCTCTTGACGCATTGGACGGGAATCCTTAACTGGTGGACCTACCCGATTAACAACGGGAAAATGGAAGGGAGGAATAACAAAATCAAAACCCTCACCCGCCAAGCCTATGGCTATCGCGACGAGGATTTCTTCATCCTGAAGCTACTCGGATTGCACGAGTCCAGGTATAAACTCGTCGGATGAACCATTTATCTGGGGTTGACCACCGGGCGGGGCAAAGCCGATCAGACCAATCGGCCCAATCGCTCGTTGAAGCAATTGTTTGCTTATCCGTTGCGGCCGGATTTTCGCCGCCGACTTTGCGGAGCGGGCTGTGGCTAAAGGCCGTGCTCCGGAGGTTGTCACGCTGAGCCCGCCGCAACTGGAAGAGTTGCTGGCCAAGTTGGCGGGGCTGTTGCCGGCGGAGGTTTATCAGTTAGTCGAGAAGTCCTTGCGGACCCTCCACTGGGTCCTGGGCGTTATCGAAGCCAAGGAGACCAGTCTGAGCCGGTTACAGCGGCTGATCTTCGGCGCGAAAACGGAAAAGACCCAGCAGCTCTTTCCGCCGCTGCCAGCCAGTTCCCAAACCACGGCCACGGCCGCTCCGCCCAAGCGCAAAGGCCATGGCCGCACGGCCGCGGCAGGCTACACCGGAGCGAAACGAGTGCGGGTAAAGCATCCGCAACGGCGCCCGGGCGCGGCTTGTCCCGGCTGCAAAAGGGGCAAACTCTACGCCCTCAAACAGCTCGGACAACTGGTGCGTATTACCGCCCAACCGTTGTTTGCCGCCACCCGCTTCGAACTGGAGAAGCTCCGCTGCAACCTCTGCGGCCAGCTTTTCACCGCGCCCACACCCAAGGAAGCGGGGCTGAGCAAATATGATCCGCAGGTCGGTCCCATGCTGGGGTATCTGCGCTTTGGCACGGGCGTGCCCCACTACCGGCTGGACCGAATGCAACTCGATCTGGGCGTGCGGCTGCCCGCCTCGACGCAATGGGAGCTCATGGCCCAAACCGGCCCAGCGCTCGAACCGGCGCATGAGGCTTTGATCACGCTCGCGGCCCAAGGCAAGGTGATCCACAACGACGACACCCCCATGCGGGTGCAAAGCTTGGCCCAGGCCGCGGGCCGCGCGGCGGAGAAACCCGAGCGTACCGGGATCTTCACCACCGGCCTCATCTCCCAGGTCGCGGACCACACGATCGCGCGGTTCGTCACCGGACTCCGGCACGCCGGCGAGAACCTGGACCAGTTACTCGCGCGCCGCGCCGCCAACGCCTCCCCGCCCATCCAAATGTGCGACGCGCTCTCCCGCAATCCCTCCAAGGAGTTCCAGAGCCTCCTGGCGAACTGTTTGAGCCATGGCCGAAGGCCGTTTGTCGATATGGCTCAAAACTTCCCGCAGGAATGCCAGCACGTGTTGGAACGTCTGGGCGAAGTTTACCAACACGAGGCGCAGGCCAAAAAGGCCGGGCTCGCACCCGAAGCCCGGCTGCAGTTCCACCAGGAGCGCAGTCAGAAAACCATGGCCGAGCTCCACCAGTGGATGACCCAACGGCTGGAGCAGAAGTTGGTGGAGCCGAACTCCGGACTGGGTCAGGCGTTCGGCTACATGCTAAGACACTGGGAACCCTTGACCCTGTTCCTGCGCCAAGCCGGGGCGCCCCTGGATGCGGATTCCGATGCTGTCGGACACCTGTTCCAATTCATATCGGACACCATTCCGGGGCTGTCGGACAGTTGTCGGAGCGAAGCGACGCTCGGCGGG
>CAIKLQ010001023.1 GCA_903828255.1 uncultured Verrucomicrobiota bacterium | reverse complement strand
TTGATGGCGCTGTCGAACAAGTTTGGCTCGCTCGTGCTGACCACCGGCAACAAATCCGAAATGGCCGTCGGGTATTGCACGCTTTACGGCGACATGTGCGGCGCGCTGGCGGTGATCGCCGACGTGTTCAAGACGGATGTTTACAAGGTTTCGCGCTGGATCAACCGGGAGAAAGTTGTCATCCCGACCGACTCGATCACCAAACCGCCGAGCGCGGAGTTGCGCCCGAACCAGACGGATCAGGACTCGCTGCCGGAGTACGACTTGCTGGATGCCATCCTGCAACACTACGTCGTCGAGCACCTGAGCAAAGCGGAGATCATCGCCCGCGGATTCGCGCCGGCGGTCGTCAACGACGTGATCAACAAAGTCACGTTCAGCGAATACAAGCGCCGCCAGGCCGCGCCAGGGTTGAAAGTTTCGCCGCGCGCCTTTGGCATGGGCCGGCGGATTCCCATCGCGCAACGGTTCCGTCCGGCGCGCTGAGCCGACATGCCTTCCGCGCCGCTGCCCAAAATCACCGTCGTCACGCCCTGCTTCAACAGCGCGAAGACGATTCGGGAAACGCTGGAAAGCGTTCGCGATCAGGATTACAAGAACGTCGAACATCTCGTCTTTGACGGCGGCTCGAAGGACGGCACGCTCGACATCCTGCGCGAGTTTCCGCACCTCAAATGGGTTTCCGAAAAAGACGAGGGCCACTACCACGCCATGAACAAGGGCATCGCCGCCGCGACCGGCGAAGCCGTGGCCATCCTGAACGCGGACGATTGCTACTGCGCCGGCATCCTTACCAAGGTCGCCCAGGCGTTGGTGGCGCATCCCGAATGGGACGCGTTGTTTGGCGACATCATCTTCGTGGACGGCCAGGGCGTGGAAATTTTTCGTCGGGAGGAGGCTTGCTGGGATGCGCAAATCGTTCGCTGCGGCTTCGGCCTGGCGAATCATCAAGCTCTGTTCGTGCGCAAGCAGACCTACGATCGGCTCGGCTTGTTGCGCCACAAGGATTTCAAGAACTGCTGCGACTACGAATTCCTGGTGCGCCTGACCCAGCATCGCTGCAACGTGGGCCACCTGCGCGAATACATCGTGCGCTATCGCTACCACGACTTCGGCCAGTCCGCGGATGAACGCATCGTGGCGAACATGCACCGCGAGTCTGAACGCATCCGCGTGGAGTACGGTCTGCCGGGCGGCAAGCTCGGCAAGTTGCTCGACTACTACGCGCGCGGCAAGCGGCAGGTCGAGAAACTCGTGTTGCTGGGAAAATGCGACCTCGTTCCCGGCCAGGTGAAACTCCGTCGCTACATGCGCCGGAAGACGCAGTTCTCATCGAATATCGGGTTGGACAAGCTGGAGAAGTGAGCGGAGCACCGATCCCCGCCGCGGCAGTTTTCCATTCACTCTGCAATCACGTAGAGGCGGTGCTCGGCACACCATTCAAGCAAGCACGCCCCACGGGTCAAACACCTTCACGCCCTTCGGGAATTTGATTTTGCGGTAGTTCTCCCACGGACAGCAAATCAGCACGGCCTTGAGTCGTTTTTCGTTTTTCAACTTCGCCGGGTCGGCGAGGAATTCGAACTCCAGCAGGCTTGGGCTGTTTTTCGGCGTCGAAGCGTAGTCATGCACCACCACCCGGCAACCATGGCGCTTGAGGGATTGGGCGATGTGCAGCCCGGCGGATTCCTCGGTGATGTAGGTGTTCGGCCGATACGACGTGCCCAGCACCGCGACCGTATCGCCCGGCTTGCAACCCGCCAACGCCTGCAACGCGAGCTGTTCCTTCGCCATCTCGTTCACGACATCCGTCGCCTCGGCCAACGGCGCGCTCAGGCCAACTTCCTTGGCCGTGTAGGCGACGAGCCGATTGTCGCGCGGGAAGCACGGCCCGCCAAAACTCAGGCCGGCGCGCAGGTATTTCTTCCCAATCCGCGAGTCCGAGCCGATGGCGTCGAGAATCTGGTGGATGTTCGTGTCCTCGAACCGCTCCGCGATCATCCGGAGCTGGTTCGTGAAGCTGATTTTCGCCGTGATGTAGCTGTTGACGGAAATCTTCGTCAGCTCCGCGCTCGTCACCGACATGCGGGCGATGTTCGGCTGGTTGGTGTTGAACTGGAGGTAAAGCTTTTCCAGCAGTTCGCCCGCGCGCGGGTCGGATTCGCCGATCAACACTAGGTCCGGGGCCAGCAACCCGCGCACGACGTCGCCGATGGCGATGAACTCCGGGTTGTAGCAAAAGCTGAAATCTTTGCCGCACTTCCCACCGATTTCCTTTTCGAGCATCGGAATGATGACTTTGCGGCACGCGCCCGGTGTCGTGGTGGAGCTGACGATGAAAATGTGGTTCTTCTTCCGCGCCTTGCGCACCGCCTGAGCAACGGGAGCAAGCGCCCGCATGAGAAACTCATTCGAGAAACTTCCATCCGGCAGGCTCGGTGACGGCACGATGAAGAAGGAAGCATCGGTAGCCACCGCCTCCGCCGGGTCGGTCGAGGCGCGCAGGCGGCGGCCCGCCTTGGCCACGGTCTCCGCCAGCAACGGCTCGTCCACCGGCGCTTCGCCGGCGTTGAGCTTGCGGACGGCTTCGGCGTTGATGTCCACGCCCAGCACCTCGAAACCACGTTCGGCAAACGTCGCGGCCATGCAGGCCCCCAGTTTGCCCAGTCCGATCACGGAAAGCTTTTTGAGATTCGACATAGGGCGGGGAGCATCCCCAAACGAAAAATTGAAGGCAAGATTTGGTTCCAAAATTTTGGTTATGCTTCGGTAACTCCCCGCTTGTAATGCACCCCCGTCTCCTTAAAATCTTGGTCCGGTGGTGGCCGACGGGGCGCGGCGGTCAAATCAAAGCAATCCAACATTCAGCATGGCAGGCAATCGGCGGACATGGCAGGCGTTTGAGGAAATGCGGAAGGCGGCCCAGGAGGGCGATCCGCAGGCGCAATGCTATCTCGGCGTCTGTTACCAGACGGGCCAGGGCGTGCAGCAGGATTACTCGGAGGCGGTCAAGTGGTATCGCCGCGCGGCGGAACAGAACGATCCCGTGGCACAGTGTTATCTCGGCTGTTGTTTCATGTCCGGTCACGGCGTCCCCCAGGAACTCGGCCAGGCGGCTAGGTGGTTTCGCGAAGCCGCCGAGCAAGGCGATCCCGCCGCGCAGTTCAACCTCGGCATGCTTTACGAAACCGGCCAGGGGGTCCCGCAAAATTACGCTGAAGCTGTGAAGTGGTATCACGGGGCGGCAGAACGCGGCGAACCGCAGGCGCAGTTCAACCTCGGCGTATTTTACGAGCAGGGCCAGGTGGTGCCGCAGAATTACGAGGAGGCGGTGAAATGGTATCGCGCCGCCGCCGAACAGGAAGTCGGCCCGGCGCAATGCAATCTCGGCCTCTGCTACCAGACCGGTCGCGGCGTGCCGGAGAGCCAGTCCGAAGCCGTGAAGTGGTTCATCCGCGCCGCGCGTCAGGGCGACAAAACTGCCCAGCATAATCTTGGGGTCCACTACGCCACGCACGAGCCCGAGCAGAGCAGCGTGGAGGCGGCCGAAGGCGCTGAGCGGGAAGAAAAGACGGATCATTTTCAACCTTGAACGGGAGTTTCAGGCCACCTTTTTCTCCCCGTTCAGTCCCCGCCATAGAACCACCACGCTTCGTTCACGAGCCTCAGCGAAATTAAAAGCGAATGCTTGATGTCCCGTGAAGCGCGGGCACGCTGGGTCGAGCCGGACTTGAAGGCCTTCGAGCGGAGCGCCGGTTTGCAGCCAGATTTTCGCGCTCGCTCCCTCCAAAAAAAGCCGGTCGCAGCCCGGCGCTCCGCTCAATGACTTGCCGCCCGGCGTTTGAGTAACCGCAGCCGCGCACCCACGCCCCGCCGGAGTCGCTTTTTCAATTTCGCCAGTTTGTCAGCGACTGGTTTGCGCTGGAGCCGATACGTAACATGCGGCACCGCCGTGCGCGAAATGTCCTCGGGCGTCGTGTTTTTCTCCTGCACCCCCGGAGTGAGGTCGAGGTCGGCCGTGCGGAACAGGTGTTGCACGAACGCCGAACAAAACAGCGAGCGTTCCCGCGACAGCAAATTCTCCCGTCCGCGCAGTTCCGGCCGGTGCAGCGCGATGAGCGTCCCGACCAGTTCGCGCAACGAGTAGCGCGCGCGCGTCGCGACCAACTCCAGCCCCTCGCGCAGCAACAACGCGACCTGCGCCTCTGTCAATCCGAAGTCGAGCACGGCGAGCGTGGGATACATTTTCTCGTCGAAGTATTTCGTGATGCGATTTTCCTGCACGCCCAGACGGATGTGTTTGCGATGAAACTGGAGATCAGACTCGATGACCCACTGCTGCCCATCAACGCGCTCGCCCTGAAAGAGAAACGCGTGCGACCACGCGCCCCAGCGCTCCTCGGCGTCGAGATGGCGCTCGGCCCGGCAAATGGCCTTGTCCACGAAGGTGTCGCCGCCGGACAAGCCCACGCGCCCGGCGCAGGCATAGCGCTCTAGGAATTCACGATTGGAAAGGCCCGTGACTTCGATGGTTTGGTTGACGGAAGTGGCGGTTGGCATGACGGAGCCAAGATTCCGGCGCCCGGGCGGCGACGCAAGCTTTTCCCGGATTACTTGAGGCACTTTTCAAAACCCCGCAGGCACTGCCGTGAGTCGGCGCAACCCTCGAGGAGGTCAGGGTGGGCTCACCTCCGCGGCCAAGGTTTTGAAATGCGCCCGGATTTGGGAGTGTATTTTTGCGGTTTGTATTTTCGGAGAAGCGCGTTAAGGTGCTCGCGCCACTTGCCACAGCCGCGATGAAAAC
>CAIKLQ010001022.1 GCA_903828255.1 uncultured Verrucomicrobiota bacterium | reverse complement strand
GCCATCGTGCCTTCCTTGGTGTCGCCGAGCGTGACCTCGCTCTTGCCGGCGTGCAGGGTGATTTCGAAATCGAACAGCCGCTCGTTATCCGGGCGGTTGTAAATTCGGAGCGTTCGGTCGTCCGTGCAAACCACCGTGCCGTCGCGCGTGATCCACTGATTGCGTGACTGGATCACGCCAGCGTCTGCGCCGGACCTTATCTTGGTGAAGCGTTCGTGAACGGTCTTGCCGAAATCCTTGTCCTCGCTCCAGAAATCGTGACCATTGACCGCCCCGTGCGCGAACCAGAGCGAGCGATGGTGCTTATGGTCCTGAGCCTCGCCGGGGCGGTTCTTCATTGGCCAGTCACGCGTCATCGGCACGCCGTTTGGCCCGAGCAACGGATAGCAATACGGTCGCGGGACGTCTTTGAAAAAATACTCGGTGAAGAGTTTCCCGTTGATCTCGACGCGAAGGCGGTCGGGGAGTTCGGAGATTTGCACGCCGGTTTTGGCATCGGCCGCTCGCGCGGTGGTGGATGGGACGGTTGCGCCAGCTAAGGCGAGCGCGGCGACGAGGGGAAGCAGGTAGTTTGTTCGCATACGTGTGAGGTTAAGATGGATTCGGCGTGGCTCAATTCAAATTCGTCGCGCTCGGCTCACGGCTGTTCCGATCGAGAGATCCCCGCTCACCCAGAACCGCTCCCCCTCCGCGCGGCAGCGGGAACAGCAACGTGCGCGCCGTGGGATTTCCGCAGATCATCGAGCCGTCCTCAGTCTCAGATTTGCATTGAGACTGCGGGCAATTCTCCCGCTCCCCTTCAGAAGGGCGAGAGGGCCGGGGGGAGGGGATTCTTCCACCGCAACTTCACAGCGAAGGCTAATTCTCTCTGACCAGCATTTCGATGTCTTTGAAAAACACTTCGACGTCCTGGCCGCCGTGCAATTGCAGCGCGAAGTGGCCCTCGGTGCGGCCCGGGTCATCGCGCAACTCCGCAGCGCGCGAGCCGTTCACGTCGGTCGCGACGCGGCGGCCCAGCGCATACACGGTCATCGTGTTCCAGTCCTGCGGCTTGAACCAACGATTAACGTCTGCCGGCGCGGGCTGGCTGACCCAGGCGCGGCCATTCGTCTCGTAAAGCCCGCCCGCGTCCTTCTCGGCGTCAATCTCTGCCTGAAAGCCCGACACGCCGGTCGCCCCCTTTTCCTCGATGCGGAAATACAACCCGCTGTTGCCTTTCACGGATTTGTATTTCAGCCGCACGGTGAAGTCGCTCAGCGAGTTGTTGCTCACAAAATGGCTGAACTCCTTTTCGTCCTTGGTATGCGAGGCGTGGATCGCGCCGTCCGCGATCTTCCACTCGCCTTTGCCGATGAAATGCCCCTGGGAAAAATCCGTTCCGTTCCACGCCGCGCGCCAGGCGTGCCGACCAAGGTCTTGCAAACGCAGATTGCGAAAGCGCACTTCGGCGTTCTTGCCCGAGTGGATTTGCAACGCGATGAGGCCGTCGAGGTCCATCGCGTCGAGATAATCCGTGGCGGGCACGCCGTTGACCCACGACTTGATCGCCGCGCCCACACACTCGATGCGATACTTGTTCCACTCGCCGACTTTGAACGCTGCGCGAGCGGCTGCGTTGTTCGTGAGGTTTTGCAGCCAGCCGCGCCGGCCTTGCTCGTAAAGCCCGCCCGACCACGCGCGCGGTGTGGGGTCCACTTCGATCTGATAACCCACCATCGTTTTGCCGTCTGGGAGATGGCTCCGAATCTGCACGCCGGAATTTCCCGATGTGAGGTTCACCTCCAGTTCGAGAATGAAATCGCCGTAGGTTTTATCCGTGCAGAGCCAGCCGAAGGTGCCGTCACCGGTCTTGCCGAGAACGACGCCGTCCTTGACCTCGAACACGGCTCCGCCGACGGCCTTCCAACCGGTGAGGTCTTTGCCATTGAAGAGGGGCGAGAGTTCTTCAGCGGAAACGTCAATGCTGGCGAGTGTAAGGGTGGTGGCCAGAACCGTGAGCGCCGTTTTGGTGCGGCGAAGGAGTGCGGGTGTAGTCATAACGCGCAGCAGGAAACCCGCGCTGGCGGGAAATAACAAGCCAAACCCGCAGGACCAGCGGCGCGCTGGTCTCGATCGGATCCTAGCGGAAGAAAGTGAGAGCCCGGCACGCCGCCGGTCCTACAAGCCAATGAGGGCGACTTCGCTCCGCTTGAGCCAACCGGCGCGGCGTGTGCCGTCGCTGACTTGCAACCAGTCATCCTTACGGTCGAGCACTTGCAACTCCGCGCCGTCGTGGGCCGAAAATGCGCTTTGCGATTCCTCCAGCGGGCCGTTATGCACGGTAACTGCTCCGGCGGTGACGACGGCGAGGTTGGCCGAGCCGCGGTTCCAGAGTGCGAAGCTCAGGCCGACTGCCACGAGGAGCGTTGCGCTGCCGGTGGCCACCGTTACGTTGCGCAAAGCGGCTTTCCAAGCGGGGCGGAATTGGGTCGCGGCCAGCAAGCCAAACGTCAGCCAGAGACCCGCGCCGCTCAATCCCGCCCACTCGTTGAGGCTCAACGTGCCCAGAGCGCGTTGCAAGCGAGTGGGGCGTAGCGTCGGGCCTTCGACCTGATTGCGGGCGAATTGCAAGTTTGCGCGCACGTCCGGATCGCGCGGCGTGAGTTGTGCCGCGCGGTGAAAGGCAAGGATCGCGGGCCCGATCTTTCCCGATTTGAACCGCGCGTTGCCGAGGTTGAAATAAAGCGCGGGCGAAGCTTGGCCGGAGGCGAGGATTTGTTCGTAAGTCGCGGCCGCCTCAGCGAACTGGCGCTCTTCGTAAAGCTTGTTGGCGGTGTCGAATGTGGCGGTGGCTTCGGCGGCTTGCAGATCGCAGGCCGAGATGAACCACAACGCGAAAGAAAGTGCCAGGCATTGGAATGCCGTGACCACTGGCTTTGGAGTGCGCGGACTTGGCCGCGCTTTCCGCAGGCGACTTGTCGCCGGCGGACGCAAATGCTGCCCCCAATGTTCTCCGTCGGGCCGCTGAACGCGGCCCTGCTTTGGCGACGAGTCGCCAAAGCAGAGAAAGCGGTGACAAGTCACCGCACTCCAAAGCTCCGTAAGCTGCGGCTTCACAACTTCACCTCCTGAATTTCCCGCAAAGTGATTTCCAATTTAGGGATCAATGCCGCCAGTTCCTGGCCCGACCTGACCGGGGCGTAGCGGGCCACATTACAGGTTTGGAACAGTTCGTGGAGTCCGGTCAGCGGGCCCGCGGCGACGCCGCGGGGGCGGAGTTTTTCTTCGAGAACGGCTTCGGTGATGGCCGAGGCGGGGCAATCCAATCGCTCGCCAAGTTGTTCCTGAAGCAGCCGGAACAGCGTGGCGAAAAATTCCTCGGACTGGTTGGCGGCCGCGTGCCGCCGCAATTCCACCAGTCCGGCGCGGATGACTACCGCTACCTGACGCTGACGGCGGCGGCGCGGATTGTTGGCGAGCGATTCCGCCCGTCTGCGCCAGCCCACCGCGGCGAGCCAGGCGAGCACGGGCACGCTTTGCACGGCGAGAAACCAGGGCTGTTGAATCAGCGGCGGGACGATTCGGGCGAGCGGGCCAGATCGCGGCTTGATGTGAACGATGTCCTGCCGGGGCGGGGTCGCGTCCGGCGTGGCGAATTTGCTCGAGGCGGCGATCACTGGTGCGGGTGCCAAGCCGCCGGGCCGCACCGTCAGCGGCACGGCGGGCTGCGTCAGCGTGCGATATTGTTTCGCCTCGGGATCGAAGAATGAAAACGCGAAGGCCGGCAGCTCCTTGATGTCGGAGGTTTCCGGGGTGATGACTTGCTCGAACGTTTTCGTGCCCTGTAAACCGAAGGGGTCCGTCGTCTCGACTTTGGCCGTCGGCGGATAGGATTTGAAATTCTTCCACGCCGCTTGGGCGGGCAGATTGATCGCATCGAGCGAGCCGCGTCCGGTGATTTGCACGCGCACGGTGATGGGATCGCCCGCCACCACGTTCGTCGGGCCGGCGGTGGCGGTCATGGTGTAGGTGCCGACGGCGCCGTCGAAATCCGGCGGGGCAGTGTCCGCTGGCAAGGGTAGCGACTGGGCGGTCAGGACTTCCGTGGCGATGCTGAGTTGTTTGCGTTCGCCGGAGTTGAACGGGTCCTCGAATCCGAACTGCTCGAAGAAAGACCCGCGCCGGCGATTCTGCGACGGCGTTTGAACCACCACCGCAGCGGTGATCGGGCCGACCGTCACCGGGCCGGTCTTGATGGCTTTGAGCACGACGGTCGCTGGCAGCAGCGTGTAAACGGCATTGCCGACCTGAACCTGCCGTTGCTGGCCGGCCGCGATCTTCCCGAGCGTGAAGCCTTCCGTGGGCGTTGCGGTAAGTTGCGGTTGGCCGGCAAGTTGGACTCCCTGACGGAAGTAAAACTGCAATTCCGCCGTGATGACTTCGCCAAGAAAAACTTCCTTTTTCGGCAGCGTCATTTTCAGGAAGACCGGTTGCGTGCCGGCGTTGATTGCTTCCGGTGCCGGGGCGTTCGGCTTGAGCACTTTCAAGCTGAGCGGTGCGGAGCTCATTCTTTGGCCGCCGACGTTGGCGGTGATGGCTGGGATTTTGTAGTCGCCGGCCTGGCGCGGTGTGACGCTAAACATATACCGGACGCTGGAACTGACTTGGCCGTTGATGATGCTGTGCTGGCTCGACGGGCCGATGTAGGTGATCTGCAAATTGGGAATGGCCGGGGGCGTCGGCACGTCGTTGGGCGACACGTCCTCGAACGCGAGCGAGAGGCTCGCGGTTTCGCCGAGGTTGATCAAGTCGCGGTCCAAAGAGGCCGTGAAGCTGGTCGCGAACGCGGGCGTGACGGCGAAAATAATCCCCAGGAACAAAGCCAATGCCGCCCGCCGCAGCCGATGGGGTCTGCGTTTCGGCGCATCGGCTCGTTTGTCCATTCTCGGATTGTCCAAATTTTGGCTCACAGTGGTCAAGCGCCGCACTTTGTAGCGGACGCTATATGGACAACGCCAGCCTCGATTTGTTCAGCCGGGGATGGGGGCGGGTTGGGTATTGCGGGTTGCATCGAGTGGCGGGGGGAAATCCGGGTAATTCTTAACGCCATCCGCAAAGCGCAACCCGGACCCCGCTCACGGTTGCATTTTGACCGTGTCGCCCGGTTCCAACGGGAAGTCTTTTCCCGCGAGCAAGTCCCGCGGGGATACGGCAATGCGCTCCCGTTGGCGAAGAATCCAAATGACGGTTGGGTCGCGGGCTTCGGTGTAGTCGGCAATGACGATGGCTTGGGCGAGCGTCAGGCCGTCCTGCCAGGGGACTTCAAATTGTCGCACGGGACCGATGAATCTGATGTTGACGCGCCGGGCGTCGGCGGTCTGCCCGATGCCTTGTTGTTGCCCGGCGGCAAATGCGGTGCGCGAGCGGGCGTTGGCTTTGGATTTGGAGACGCAGCTGCAAAGCAGGACGGTCAGCGCGAGGAGCGTGGACACCTCTAACAGGTTCGAGATCAGGACCGCCCTCCGGCGGTCGTTTCCCTCTCCCCTTCGGAAGGGGAGAGGGTCAGGGTGAGGGGTTGGGTGGTGGTGCGGGACGCGGGCTTGGTCAATTGTTTCAATGCATTTCCCCCTCACCCCGGCCCGCTCCACCTCTGCGGGGGAGAGGGGGAATCGCTCTGCCACGCCGGTGATTTTTTCGCAGCGCTGGCTGTCACCGCAGTGATTCACCAAAGAGTGTTGCACGTTCATTCAACAACTGGTTGGCGCTTCCTGCAACACCTCGACGCAATGCGGAATCGCGCCGCCGACGAAGCCGAGACATTCCACCGCGCCGCTCGGTTTGCCGGGCAGACAAACCACCAGGCTCTTGTCCACAACCGCCGCGAGATTACGGGAGAGAATCGCGTTGGGGGTGATCTTCAAGGACTCCATCCGCATGACCTCGCCGAAGCCGGGAAGTTCGCGGGTCGCGATGGCCCGGACGGCTTCGGGCGTCACGTCGCGCGCCGCCACGCCCGTGCCGCCGGTGGTGAGAATCAGGTGACAGCCCTTCGCGATCAGTTCGCGAATCGCGCGCTGGATGTCGCGTGGTTCGTCCGGCACGAGGGCTTCGGCGGTGACCAGCCAGCCTCGGCCTTCCGCCGCTTTTTTGAGCGCCGGGCCGCCGAGGTCGTCGTAAAGTCCGCGCGCCGCGCGGTCGGAGATGGTGATGATGCCGGTTTGGATTTGCATGGGGGGAAGCGGGTTGCGGGTTGCGTCAAGTAGTGAGCGGGCGTCCCTTGCCACTTGCCGCCCCACGCCCCACGCCTCAGCCGGTCGTAGTCGCTTTGGTTTTAGAAATAAGTTTGATTCCGGTAATACGCATGTTCTTGTCCACCGCCTTGCACATGTCGTAAATCGTCAACGCCGCCACGCTGACGGCGGTCAACGCCTCCATCTCGACGCCCGTCCGGGCGGCAATTTTGGCGGACGCCATGATCACGATGCGGTCGCCGGAGGCGGGCGTCTCGAAGTTTACTTCGCAATGCGTGATGGGCAGGGGATGGCAAAGGGGAATCAGTTCGCCAGTTTTCTTGGCAGCGAAAATCCCCGCCAGCCGGGCCGTCGCGAGCACGTTGCCTTTGGCGATGGCGTGGCTTTGAACCAGCTTGAGCGTGGCTTTCGCCAGCCGGATCTCGCCACGCGCCACCGCTTCGCGTAACGAAACCGGCTTGGCCGACACGTCCACCATACAGGCCTCGCCTGCAGCACTGAGATGGGAAAGTTTTTTCATGAAAACCGGTAAGCCCATCCGCGCTCAATGGCTTGGCTGTTTCGCGCCGTGACTGACGCGCTCGCGCCGCGCGGCTTTCGCCTTTGCCTCCAGAGCGTAGGACAGGCTGCGATTTCGGCGTTTGGCCCCGTTCGCTCGTCGGATCGTCTCGCGGTTGGCGATCAGGTGCTTCAGACAATAGAACGCCGCGGCTTGCGGTTGGCCGCATTTGATGCAATTGCCTTCTTTCTGTCGGCGCAACTGATACTTCCTGGCGCGCGACACTGGCAGGTCGGTGAATTCATCTTCGATTCGGGCATGAGTAGATTTTTCTTTCATCAGCAGTGAGTTCATTTTGCCCGCGCGGCCGTCACGTCGTCAATCCACTCCTGAATCACCGCGCGCATTTGTTCGGCGGCGTTGAGCTTGGGCATCACATGCTTGAGGCTGAACCAGGGCAACATGCCGAGCAAGTCCGGCGTCACGAGGATTTGCCCGTCGCAATCCGGCCCGGCGCCGATGCCGATGGTTGGAATCGGAATGCGCCCGGAGATTTCCTTGGCGACCGGCGGCGTGATGAGTTCGAGCACCACGGCGAAGGCCCCGGCGGTCACGAGCGCATCGGCGTCCGCGAGCAACGCCTGATGCTCTGGCTCCTTCTTGCCTTTGATACGATAGCCGCCTTCCTCCAGCACATGTTGCGGCAACATGCCGAGATGGCCGCAAAAGGGAATTCCGGCCACTCGAATCGCCCGCACTTGTTCGATGATCGCGTGTCCGCCTTCGGCCTTCACCGCATCCGCGCCGGCGGCTAGGAGGCGCTTGGCGTTTTCCACGGCGCTCGGTACGGTTTCGTAACTCCGGAACGGCAGGTCGGCGACCAACAGGGATTTCGGTTTCGCGCGGGCGGCGGCGCGGACGTGATGTTCCATGTCGGCCATCGTCACATGCGTGGTGTCGGGAAAGCCCAGCACCACCATGCCGAGGGAATCGCCGACGAGGATGAACGGGATGCCCACCTGATCGAGCAACTTCGTCATGGGGAAGTCATACGCGGTCAACGCTGCGATTTTTTTGCCGCTTTGCTTCATGCCGCGGATGTCGTCGGGCGTAGTTTTGGTCGGGTTCATGCGAGTGTTGGCTGGGGTTGCGGGTGCGGCGGCGTCACTTCCGCTCAAAACTCTTCATCAGTTCGGCGGGCGTCGTGATGGCCGTGCCCACTTTGCCGACCACGATTCCGGCGGCGTGATTGGAAACCATCGCCGCTTCCACCGGCGACGCGCCGGCGGCGATCGCCAGCGTGAATGAGGCGATGACGGTGTCGCCGGCACCAGAAACGTCGAAGACTTCCTGCGCCACGGTGGGAATGTGAAACGGCTTTTGCCCGCGCTGACACAGCAGCATTCCTAGCTCACCGAGCGTGATGAGCAACACGGCGGGGCGCAATTCGTTGAGCAGACGTTCGGCGCAAAGCATCAGGTTTTTGTCCGCGAGGGGATTTGCGTTGCGCGTGTCATCGGAAAGGTCCGCCAGTTCAAACGTCTCCTTCCGGTTCGGCGTGATGAGCGAAAGATTGGAGAGGTTCAGGTGGTGAACCGGCTTCGGGTCGAGGCTCAACCAGATACCCCGTTCGCGACACAACTCCTTGATCGGGTTCAACAGCGATTGCGTGACCACACCTTTGCCGTAATCCCCGACGATGACGGCGTCGGCGCGGGGCAGTTGCTTTTCGAGCGCGGCGAGGAGGCGGCGCGTCAGGGCCTCGTTGAGACCGTCGCGGGTTTCCCGGTCAATCCGCACGACCTGCTGCTGGTGGGCAACGATGCGGGTCTTGAGCGTGGTGGCGCGGGCGGCGTTGGCGACGAGGCCGCCGTAACCCACGCCCTGCGCCTGCAACAACAACTTGAGCTGTGTGGCCGCCGCATCCTCGCCGATACAGCCAAACAATTCCGTGGGCACGTTGAGCGCGGTGAGGTTGCGCGCCACGTTTGCCGCGCCGCCGGGCATGAAACTCTCGCTCTGAAAATCCACCACCGGCACCGGCGCTTCTGGCGAGATGCGCGCCACGCTGCCCCAGATGAATTGGTCCAGCATCACGTCGCCGATGACCAGGACGCGGGTTTTGGACGCGGCGGCAAAAATGTCGCGCAGCCGGCGGGTGGAAAGCGTGCGGCTCATGTTCAGGGAGTTTGGGATTTGGGGTTCAGGAAGCTCATTCCAAGAACGCCGTCAGCGGACTTGTGGCGCTCGCGGTTTGCAGTTGCGTGGCCAAGCCCGATTCAAACGCCGCGCGCCCCGCCTCCACAGCCATCCTGAACGCCACCGCCATGCGATTCGGATCATGGGCGACGGCGATGGCGGTGTTAATGAGCACGGCGTTCGCGCCCAACTCCATTGCCTCAGCGGCGTGACTCGGCGCGCCGAGGCCGGCGTCCACGACCACGGGCACGGTGGCTTGTTCAATGATGATGCGCAGTTGGTCGCGCGTCTGAAGCCCGCGGTTCGATCCGATGGGCGAGCCGAGCGGCATGACCGTGGCCGTGCCGATGTCCTGCAAGCGTTTCGCCAGCACCGGATCGGCGTTGATGTAGGGCAGCACGGTGAAACCTTCCTTCACGAGAATCTCCGCCGCCTTGAACGTCTCCACCGGATCGGGCAGCAAATAGCGCGGGTCGGGATGGATTTCGAGCTTCACCCACTTCGGCAAGCCGGCGGCGACGGCCAGGCGCGCGAGGCGCACGGCTTCCTCGGCGTTCATCGCGCCGCTGGTGTTCGGCAGCAGCAGGTATTTCTGGGGATCAACAAAGTCGAGGATGTTGGCGAACGGGTCTTTCTTCCCGCTCAAATCCGCGCGTCGCAGCGCGACCGTGACCATTTCCGTGCCGCTGGCCGCGAGCGCGTCGCGCATCGCTTCGGGCGAGGAAAACTTCCCCGTGCCCAGAATCAGGCGCGAGTGAAACGTCCGTCCGGCGATGACGAGCGGTTGGTTGGATAACGACATCGCCGGGAATGTAGTCGGGCGCGACGCGGTTTGTCGAGAATCGGAACGAGGCGAGTTGAAGATCGGGGTCAAAGGGCAACCTGCCGCCTGCATCACGGTAATGGAGTTTTGATGAAACGCAGAGCCGCGAAGGCCGCGGAGAAACTCGGAGATGAACCCCTTGCGCTCCGGCTTCCTTTCCTCAGCTTCTCTGCGCCTCTCCGCGCGCTCCGCGTTTTCTTCAAACTCCACTTGGCACTTGGAACTTCCCACGTAGAACTCTAGCTTCGCGCCATGTTCCGACCGTGCATTGATCTTCACGATGGCAAGGTGAAGCAGATCGTCGGCGGCTCGCTGAGTGATGGCGGCGAGCGGCTGCGCACGAACTTTGTCTCCGACCAATCCGCGGCGTGGTTCGCGGAGCTTTACCGGCGCGATGGTTTGACCGGCGGCCACGTCATCATGCTCGGCGCGGGTAACGAGGTTGAAGCCCGGGCGGCGTTGGCGGCGTATCCGGGCGGATTGCAGATCGGCGGCGGCGTGAACGCGGACAACGCCCCCGCCTGGCTGGACGCCGGTGCGTCGCATGTGATCGTGACGAGTTGGGTGTTTCGCGACGCGCGGGTGGATTGGGATCGCCTCGACCAACTTGTGAAGGCCATCGGCCCGCAGCGGTTGGTGCTGGATCTGAGTTGCCGCCGGCGCGGGGAAGATTATTTCGTCGTGACGGATCGCTGGCAGAAGTTCACGGAACTAACGCTTTCCCCCGAAACCCTGCAAACCCTCGCCCGTTCCTGCGCCGAGTTTTTGGTTCATGCTGTAGATGTCGAGGGGCTGTGTCGCGGCATTGACGGCGAACTGGTCGCGAAGCTCGGCCAATGGTCGCCGATCCCGGTGACCTACGCCGGGGGCGCGAACTCCCTTGCCGATCTGGAAACGGTCACGCAGTCGGGGCAGGGGAAGGTTCACCTCACGATTGGTTCGGCGTTGGATATCTTCGGCGGACGCGGGCTGCGCTATGCGGATTGCGTGGCGTTCAATCGGCGGCGCGAACGGAGCGCCGGTCTCCGAATCGGCGCGAACCGGGATGAATAGGAAACACGCCGAAGCGGAGTTCGGCGCTCCGGCCGAAACCCAATCCCGGCTTGCCACGCACCGGCGCGGCGGAGTTTCCTGCCCACGTTCGAAGGTATGAAACCGCTTCATCTCATTCTGTTGATCGGGATGAATTTCTTTTGGGCGGGAGCGTATTCCGCCTTCAAGACCCTCACGCCCCAACTCGATCCCGGTTGCCTCACCACGCTGCGCTTCGGGCTGGCGGCGGTCGCGCTACTCCTCTGCTGGCCGTGGCTGCCGGGCCAATCACCGCGCGGACGCGATTTGGTCAAGACCGTCGTGATGGGCTTGATTGTCTTCGTCCTAGCGCCGCGCTTGCAAGTGGCGGGCGTGCAGCGGGGACAGGCGACCGACGCGGCCGTCCTCATGGCCCTCGAACCCCTGATCACTTCCCTGGCCGCGGCGATGTTTCTGGGCGAATACGTCGGGCCGCGACGCTGGGTGGGCTTCGGCTGCGGCCTCGGGGGCGTGGTTTTGATGGCGGAAATCTGGAAGCCCGATTTCCATCTCCCCGGCCTCACGGCGAACGCCCTCTTTGTCGCCTCGTTTGTTTGCGAAGCCGCTTACTCCATCATGGGCCAGCCCTTGATCCGGCGCGCGGGCCTGCTGAAAGTCCTCACCCTCGCGCTGCTGGCCGGCGCGGTGCTCAATGGCGCGCTCGATGGCCGCGCGACCCTCGTCGCGGCGCAACACCTGACCCCGGGCGCGTGGGCGGTGATGGCCTACCTCGCGCTGATCTGCACGCTGGTCGGTTACGTGGTGTGGTTCGTGGTGATCCGCGAGACGGAGGTGAACGTGACGGCGCTCACGGTCTTCATCCAACCGGTCGTGGGCGTGATGATCGCGACGGTGCTGCTGGAGGAAACGCTGCGCTGGGGTCAATTGTGGGGCAGCCTGGCGATTGTGTGCGGCCTGGTGATTGCGCTCGCGCGGCAAATCAAATTGCCCGGCCCGCTGGGGCGTGAGGAAACGGGCAAAACTTGATCCTGATCCGGCAGTTCAATAACCACTGATTTCACGGATTCCACGGATGGAAAACGGTTTCGTCACGGTTGACGGCTCCTGCCACCCCCATCTGCCAAGTGAACCGCCGGTCCTCCCGAACCGCTTCTGCATCCTCTGTTTGAAAGACTTCCTGGCTTGCCAGTGCGGCAAGGTATGTGTGGTTTTGGATAACCGCCGCCGCGCCGGCCTTCGTGTTGGCCGCTCCATTTCCACCGTGCCGGACCCGCCGGGGCCACGCGATCCCGAGCAATTCATCAACGCCCCCACCGGCGTCCTGCTCTGGGCCGTGATCAGGATTGCTGCTGCCACCACTCGCCGCTCGACGCGGACCTCGGAACTTCCTAACTTGCCGCCATGCGCGAAGCATCACTGAATTTTCTCAGAACCCTC
Organism: uncultured Verrucomicrobiota bacterium; assembly: GCA_903828255.1. Taxonomy (GTDB): domain Bacteria; phylum Verrucomicrobiota; class Verrucomicrobiia; order Limisphaerales; family JADLHS01; genus CAIKLQ01. The sequence goes on along the minus strand of CAIKLQ010001022.1, from coordinate 7,897 downwards.
GTCAACACGCCCAGCCCCGTCGGCCACGAGACTCGCGGGCAACGCGTGTGGCTCGATTACGCGAAGCAATTCGCCGAAGAGACATTTTCCGACGCCTACGGCAATTGCGTCGCCGTGCTGAACAAGGGCGGTTCGCCGCGCATCATGCTCGCCGGTCACGCCGACGAGATCGCGATGGCGGTGAACTATATTGACGACGACGGCTTCATCTACGTCCGTAAAATGGGCGGCGTGGACGCGGCCATCACCAAGGCGCAGCGCGTGGTCATTCACACCCGCCAGGGGCCGGTCAAGGGGGTAGTCGGCAACGTCGCGCCGCACTTGATGAAGTTGGAGGGCGACCCCAAGCCGCCAAAGATTCACGACCTCTTCCTGGACATCGGCGTGTCGAACCGCGCCGCGGCCGAGACGCTTGTCCGCGTTGGCGACCCGATCACGCTGGTGGACGAGTTCGACATTTTGCGCGGCGACTTGGCGGTGGCGCGGGCGTTTGACAATCGCATCGGGACGTTTGCCGTGGCCGAGGCGCTGCGGTTGTTGAAGGCATCGAAAGCGCCGCTGCACGCCGAGGTTTGCGCGGTGTCGAACGTGCAGGAGGAAGTCGGCCTGCTCGGCGCGCGGCAGATCGCGTATTCGCTCAAGCCGGACGTGGCGCTCGTCGTGGATGTGACGCATGCGACTGATTATCCGACCGTGAGCAAGATGCAGCACGGCGACGTGAAAATCGGCAGCGGCCCGGCTATCACGCACGGCGGTTGCAATCATCCGGAAGTCGTGGCGCGCCTCGAAGCGGTGGCGAAGGCGAAAAAGATTCCGCTCCAGCACGAAGCGATGTCGAGCACGAGCGGCACGGACACCGACGCGATTTTCTGGACGCGTGGCGGCATCGCCAGTGCGCTGATCAGCTTGCCGAACCGCTACATGCACTCACCGGTCGAGGTCGTGAGCCTGAAAGATTTGGAACTGATTCCGCAACTGCTCGCCGCCTTCGTGCAATCCGTGAAGCCGGGCGAACAGTTCAAGGTGAAGATTTGAGGAACGGGATTCACAGAAGCGGAAGGGGTTGGAGTGACTAGTTGACGGTAAAAGCCCATGCGGCTGCGGTGGCGCCATGAAAACGGTGCCAAAGGCCGAAACGCCGCGACGATTATTCTCCCGTAAGCGCCCCCGACCCGTTTGGTCGAAGGCAGGCTTGGGAGGAAGCGCGCTAGGGCCGCCGGCCCTGTTATCATCGGGTCAATCGGTGCGACCTGCCCGGTCCCGAGGGCGACTTCATGCTGGCGGATTTCAGCCGGGTGTGTTCACGGTGGATGTTGGCGGGATCTGCGAATTGGCCCACGGGCAGGAGCTACGTCTGCGTTTGCTGCCGCCCTATCGCGAACCTCTCTCGCAAGCCTTCGCCCGGTTCTTTATCCGCGTCGGCCTGCCGGGGGGCCATTCCGCAGTTCCGAGGAACGGACGTGGCGGGCGGATCGGGGTGGCGACATCGCGAGCGTTCTGATCGTCCACCGAACCGCTGCCCGCACCCGCCCGGCGAGTTCGCCCTCTTTGAAAGCCGCGCCAACATTTTCATCCGCGATCTGGCTGCGAATGGTTGGCCAAGAGAATCCGCAGTTTGCGCGCCGCGCCCATTTCTTCGCAGCGGCGGTACTACGGCATCAGTTTGTCGCTCAACTCAGTCAAACTTGTTTTTCCGATACGCGCCCATCGCCGGAGCCTCGGGGTTCACTTCCGGGCCGAAGTAACGCAGGCAGACGAGGGGCTCAGTCTCGCTGGTGTTCTCGAAGGTCACGCCCGCTTTCGCGCCGTCTTCGGTGCAGAAGTATTCGTCCTCGGTAAGCTCGTGGAAGCGGATGAGCTTCGGGCTGACCAACGGCTGGCCGTTGATCTTGCCGCTGCCTTGGACGCAGATCAGACCGTAGGCGCCGTTGTCTTTCACGGTCGCCTTCACGCCGGGATCCACGGTCAGTTCCTTCGCGGTGAACAGTTGTTCACCGTCCACCTTGCCATAAACAATCCAGCGGTCCACGAAGCCTTCCTTGCGCGTGTCAGCGACGGGGACGGGTTCGAGGTAGTGGTGGTCCTTGAATTTCGGGTCCACGTTCTTTTCCCAATCAAGCTGGTCCACGATGAAGTCGAGGTCCTTGTGTTTGCTCTTGGGCATGTCTTTCACGAGCAGACTCCACGGCACTTCGCGGCCCTCGACCAGGTTTTGATACATGCCGAAAACGTCGCTGCCCCACTGCGGCTCGTAGGTGCAGAGGCTGCCGGGCGCGTGGAGAATGCAGGGGTCAATGAGCCAGCCGGACCCGACCTTGAGGCGATAAGCCTTCGAGAGATCGAGGATGCCGTTGTCGCCCTTGTTCCAGTTTTCCAGGCAGCGACGGACCTGCGCCTTGGTCGTGCCCGGCTCGAAGCCCATGAACGTGTAGGGGAAATTGTTGCCCACGTTGTTGTGTTGCGGCGGGAAGTAGTAGCTCTCGGGCTTGCCTTCCTGCCCGACGAGCTTCGCCTGCGCGGCGCTCTGGTGCATGTGATGGGGAATCGGCCCCATGTTGTCGAAGAACTTCGAGTACACCGGCCACTTGCCGTACTTCTGCCAAATCGCCTTGCCGATGACCGTCGCGCCGCCATCGTCCACCGCCTGCTTGAGCGTGAAGCGCTCCTTGCCGACGACGCAATAGCTCAAACCCTCATCCGCCGCGCGGCCCTCGTTGGCCGTGACGGTGGTGGAGGCGAACCAGCGTTCGTCAATGCCGCCACGGTTCAGGCCGTAAGCGTAAGTGTCGTCGGGATGCAGCTTGATGCGCAAACCAGGCTGAAGAAACGAGCGCGGCACCCACGCCGGCGCGAGCCGGAGCAGGCCGCCGGTGCGCGAAAGTTCGGCGGCAACTTTCGATTTCGTGTTGTCTTTGATGGTCTTGAGTTGAGTAATCGTATTCATGCCGCGGAAAGATGTAGCGAGTTGGGCCGAGGAATTGAAGTCTTTTTCTTGCGGGCGCGGGCCGGCGCCGAGTTTACGGTCGGCGCGATGAGCCTCAGCGATTGCGGCTGCCCGGGCGGTTAGTTCAACTCCTTGAGTCGGATGCGGCGATATTCCATTTGACCGCGATCCCCTTCGAGGCCGATGGGGCCGGTGGTGGGAACATTCAGCGCCGCCTCCAGCACCTCGCCGTTGCAGGTGCAGTGCGCCACGCCGTTCGTGACCACCGCCACGATTTCATTCCAGTCCTGCGGTTTGTATTGCTTCAAATCCTTATACGGCCCGGCGATGAGATAATCGCGGCATTGAAGCTGGGGCTTGCGGATGAAAATGCCACTGTCCGCATTCACCGCAGCGCGGAACTCCAGCTTGAGGATGAAATTCTTTGGGAACTCGCGCGTCGTCCACAATTGTCGCAGTCGCGGCCCGGCCTCCGGCAAGTGCGGGTTCACCACGAGCATGCCGTTCCGGGCGGTGTAACGTTTGTCATCGCTCTCGGTCTGGCCGCCGAAATTATTTGTCCGGTAGCCCCAGCCCGTGAGGTCTTTGCCGTTGAACAAGCTGACAAAGCCGGGTTCAAGTTTGAAATCATCCGCTCGCGCAACCGTCAACGCGGCGGACACGAGGCACAACGCGGCAAGGCGAGAAACCGTGGTCAATTTTGCGTTCATAATTTTGTGGGCTGAGTACGACCGAAAACTGCGCGGGAAATGATTCGCTGGCAAGCTCCAACTCCCGGATGAGCGCGAGGCTGTCGTTTCAAAAATCAGTCGCAAGGTCGGATCGGGTCACCCTCCCAACGCTTGCGCCCCCTGCGCTTGATCAGACATAGCGCACGGCTTGTTTCCTGCAACAGGGCAAATAGGACCGATGCGGGCCACCCCTCGCCCTTGGCCCGCCATAAATATTTTCTTCTCCGCGCCAGCCGCTTTGCCCACAATCTTTTTCACATTTATGAAGATGTTCAATCTGACTGGTGAGGTGGCGGTGGTCATCGGCGCGACGGGGGTTTTGGGCGGGGCGCTGGCGGAAGGCTTGGCGGAGGCCGGCGCGGCGATCGCCGTGCTCGGTCGCAACGCGGAACGCGGTCACGAGCGCGTGAAAGCGATTGAAGCCAGCGGCGGTCGGGCGGCGTTCTTTGCCTGCGACGCCATTTCCCGCGGCAGTCTGACCGCAGCGCGCGAGCAACTCGAAGCCACTCTGGGCGCCCCGACTATTCTGGTGAACGCCGCGGGTGGTAATGACCCCAAAGTCACGGCCACGCCGGCGAATCCGTTCGAGAAAATTTCGCTTGAAGCGTGGCACGCGAATTTCGATTTGAATCTGGTCGGCGGCGTGTTTCTGCCCTGCCAGGAATTTGGCCCGGGAATGTGCGAACGCGGCCGGGGCAGCATCATCAACATCGCCAGCGTCGCGGCGCACCTGCCGCTTTCGCGGGTGGTGACTTATGCCGCGGCCAAGGCGGCCGTGGTCAATCTCTCGTTGTTCCTCGCGCGCGAGTGGGCGGGTAAAGGCGTGCGCGTGAATACCATCACGCCGGGATTTTTCCCGGGGCAGCAGAATCGGAAGTTGCTTTTCCAAGACGACGGCGCGCCGACAGATCGAACGAAGTCCATCTGGGCGCACACCCCGATGAATCGCTTTGGCGAACCGCGCGAGTTGATCGGGGCGGCGGTTTTCCTCGCCAGCAGCCAGGCCAGTTCGTTCGTCACCGGAACGGATATTCGCGTGGATGGCGGCTTTTTGAGCCAGACCATTTAGCCAATGCGAACCGAGCCACGAGTCTGATGGAATGCCCGGTGGTTAGTTCGCAATGAACTCGATCTCCAAATCCGCTTTCCCCGGAAAACTAACTGATGCGGACGTCGCCGACGTGGTGGCGCAGGCGCTGCCCGGGGCGAACTATTCCGGCAAGCGCGTCTTGCTCATCGTGCCCGACCACACCCGCACCGCGCCGGTCGGGCTGATGTTCAAAACCATTTTCCAGCAGATCGGCGGCGTCACCCGCGAACTCGACGTGCTGGTGGCTCTCGGCACGCACCCGCCAATGAGCGAGGAAGCGGTTTGCGGGCGACTGGAGATTTCGCTCGACGAGCGCCGGGCGAAATACGCTCGCGTGCGCTTCTTCAATCACGAGTGGGACAACCCGGCCGCGCTCAGAGAGGTTGGCGCGCTCACGGCCCAGGAAGTCAGCGAACTCACCGGCGATTTGTTCTCCATGGCCGTGCCCGTGGAAATCAACCGATTGGTTTTCAACTACGACCAAATCATCATCGTCGGGCCGGTGTTCCCACATGAGGTGGTCGGATTTTCCGGCGGCAACAAGTATCTGTTCCCCGGCGTTGGCGGGCCGAAGATTTTGAATTTCTTCCACTGGCTCGGCGCGGTCGTCACGAACCCGATGATCATCGGCAGCAAGTGGACCCCGGTGCGCAAGGTGGTGGATCGCGCAGGCGCGTTGGTGAAGGTGAACAAACTTTGCTTCTGCATGGTCGTCGCGCCCGACAAATCCCTGGCCGGACTTTTCGCCGGCACGCCAGAAGCCGCGTGGGACGCGGCGAGCGAGCTTTCCCGGCAAGTCCATATCATCTACAAGGACCAGCCGTTCCACACGGTCCTCTCGAACATGCCGCCAATGTATGATGACCTGTGGGTTGCCGGCAAGGGTATGTATAAACTCGAACCAGTCGTGGCGGATGGCGGGGAACTTATCATCTACGCGCCGCACGTTCGCGAAATTTCCGTAACGCACGGCAAAGTCATCGAGGAGATTGGCTATCACTGCCGCGATTATTTTTTGCAACAATGGGACCAGTTCCAGCATCACCCCTGGGGCGTGCTCGCGCACTCGACGCATGTGCGCGGCATTGGCGCGATGGAAAACGGCATCGAGAAATGCCGCGTGCGGGTGACCCTGGCCACAGGAATTTCCGAATCCGTTTGCCGCCGAATCAACTTGGGCTATCGCGATCCCAACACGATCCGCATGGAAGATTTCGCCGATCGGGAGAGCGAGGGGGTGCTGCTGGTGCCGAAGGCCGGAGAAATGTTGTATCGGCTCAAGCACCCGCCGGCTTGGCAGGCGGGGGGTTGAAACCGGTGGCGTCAGCCGACTTGGCTGACGGAGAGTCGGACTTCCGGTCCGGCGGAAAAAAGCATGACTATGAGCTTCTTGCAAAACTGTAGCCGCGGACGTGAGTCTGCGCGAAAATTCCGTAAATTTGCGCCCACTAACGTCGGCGGCTCCGGGGTTTTGAAAACGCCTCCCATAATTGGAAAAATCTTTTCGGGCTTCGGATTTCGCACCCCGGATTCCTGCCTCCGCATCAGAAACGCATCGAAACAACTCCTATGCTGGCTCGCGGGTGGGCTGTTACTCGCTCCGACGGCGGGCGCGGGCGATTGGAAAACCCACGAGGTTCGGCAAATCAACGGCACTGCGGACGACGTGCGTCTGCCCGCGCAATTCCAGATCGTCACCGAGAGTTGGAATCGTGTGGTGGCGGTGCCCTACCTCGCCTACTTGCCGGAAAAGGATCGCCTGCTGCTGCTCATGAATTGCGATTATCCGCATCATTCCGAGGTGCTGTTCAGCGATGATCGCGGGGCTTCTTGGAGTTCTCCGAAACCTGCGATTGTCGGCGCCGACGGCAAACCCGTGGCGGGTTTGGGAACTTCGCTCTGCTACTTGGGCAAGGGAAACGTGCTGCTCTATGGCAGTGCGCGCTGGCTCAGCCGCGATTACGGTCAGACGTGGAAAGAGTCCGTAACATTGGCCCCAACTTCCGACGGCAAGCCGTGGTACACCTGGGATCCGCCGCTGGTTGAACGCGACGCCAGGACAGGGAAGGTTACTCGCCTGGTGGAAACGGGCTACACATGGTTCAAGCCGCCGGAAGTGAAAACCGCGCACCAGCAAGCGTATCTCCGCTTTAGCACGGACGAAGGTAAGAGTTGGGGCGCGTCCGAAAAAATTCCCCAATGGGAAGCGGTCAGCGAGGTGTCACTGCTGCGGGCGACCAACGGCCACCTCATCGCCGCATGCCGCACCGATACTCCAGCCCGGATGCAACCCGAGATCATTGACCACACTGAAGGACTGGGAATCTCCATCTCCGCTGACGAGGGTCGAACTTGGTCCGAAGTGCGGAAGCTCTACGACTGGGGACGTCACCATCCGTCGCTGCTCCTGCTGCCGAACGGCGAAATCGTGATGACTTACGTCGTGCGCAAAGGTTACGTGAACACGCCGGATGGTTTTCCGCAGTTTGGAATCGAGGCCGTGGTGAGCCACGACCACGGGCAGAGTTGGGACTTGGACCACAAATACATTTTGCACCACTGGACCGGGCACATTAAGGAAGGCCCGACCGCGTGGTATCCCAGCAGCCAGGCGACCTCGACGGTTCGATTGCCGGATGGCACCATCCTCACGGCGTTCGGAACGGGCTACCGGTGCCAGGATATTGTGAAGGGGCAACCCGCTCCGCGAGATGTCGGCATGGTCCGCTGGCGGCTGAATCCCAAGGCCGTGAATCCAGCCACGAAACTTCGCAACGCCCCGTTCGACTCCGACCTGCGCAACGTGTTCAATCCGGAGGGGACGGTTCGCCGCGACCGTTAAGTTTCTTGTGACGGTGGCGACGATCTCATAGGATTATTTGAAATGAATCGTAACAATCTACTTTTGATCGGCTGTCTGGTCCTCGGCGCGTCCTTGGCTCCAGCCCACTCGCAATCCGCCTCCCCCGCGGCCCCGGCCAAGAACCCCGACGGCAACTTTGCCGGCAAGGTGGCCGAAACCATGAATGCCGCTGGTTACACCTATGCCTTGGTGGATACCGGCAAGACGAAGCTATGGGCAGCGGCCCCGCAATTCACCGTCAAGGTTGGCGATGCCGTGGCGGTTGCCGG
>CAIKLQ010001021.1 GCA_903828255.1 uncultured Verrucomicrobiota bacterium | reverse complement strand
GGCGGTGCCCCGAGGGCGCGCCCAACCGCACCGATTTATCTCGTTGGGAGCGCGCCCGGAAGCTAGAGTAATGCGGTTATTGCTGAAGACTTAAGGCCCATGCCACGTTTAATATTGCGCCGATCGCGCTCGTTCATCTTCCTCCTCCTGCTGCTCGCAGCGGGCGGCTTGATCGCGGGTTGGTCGGTGGTGCGGTCCGACCGCCGGTTGCGGGCCGACTTGCTCCAACACACACGAGTGGTGGCGCAAGCGGTGAATCTCGACCACGTCCGGGCGCTCACCGGCACGGCCGCAGACCTGAACCGGCTGGACTACCGGCGGCTCAAGGAGCAGTTCACCGCGCTGCGCGCGAATCTCCCGCAATGCCGGTTTCTCTACCTCGTGGGCCGGAAGCCGGATGGCACGGTCTTTTTCTTCGTGGACAGTGAACCGGTCAACTCGAAGGACTATTCCCCGCCCGGGCAGGTTTATCCGGAAGTTCCGGCGGGATTACGCGGCGTGTTCGCGAATCAGGCGGCGGCGGTCGAAGGTCCGGCGCCGGATCGTTGGGGCGTGTGGGTCACGGGAATGGTCGCGCTGTCGGACCCGCAAACCGGGGCGGTGTTGGCGGTGCTGGGGCTGAATGTTGACGCCCGCGATTGGAAATGGCGCGTGGCCGGCCAGGCGGCTTTGCCCATAGGCTTGCTGCTGGTTTTGGGGCTGGGCACCGCCATCTTCTGGGCCAGCGCTCGCCAGCAGCATACCCGGCGCAACCTGGCGGTCGCGGTGGGCGTGCTGAGCGCCGGCTTGCTCGTCACCGGGTTGGCCACGCTTCACGCCAAGCGGAATTTGGAAGCGGCTGCGCAACATGAATTCGCTGCGGCCGGCGAAGAGATCCGGCTCAATATCATGGCCCGCCTCCAAGCTTGCGCCCAGGTCCTGCGCAGCGGCGCAGCGCTGTTTGAGGCCGCGGAGTCGGTCGCGCGCGCGGAGTGGCGGACTTTCACTCAGGGGCTGGAACTCGAAGCGCACCTGCCCGGCATTCAGGGTGTCGGGTATGCGCCGTTGATTCCCCGCGCGCAACTGGCCGCGCACGTCGCGGAAATTCGCCAGCAAGGGTTCCCGGATTATCAGGTCAAGCCCGCCGGCGAGCGCGAGAATTACTCCGCCATCACCTACATCGAACCGTTCTCGGAGCGCAACCTGCGCGCCTTTGGCTACGATATGTTCTCCGAACCCATGCGCCGCGCGGCGATGGAGCGGGCGCGGGATGAGCATGGGGTCGCGCTTACCGAGAAAGTGACGCTGGTGCAAGAGACGGGCCAGGAGTTGCAGGCTGGCACGTTGATGTATCACCCGGTCTATCGGCGCGGCTGGCCGATTGCGACGGTGGAACAGCGCCGCGCCGCGCTCCAGGGCTGGGTCTATAGCCCCTACCGGATGACCGACCTGCTGCGGGGGGCGTTGCGCGGCTGGGACGTGCGGCTGGCGATTCAACAGATTGAGTTGCAGGTCTGTGATGGGGACATGCTAACTCCCGAAAGCTGGCTCTATTACAGTCAGGGGCCCGGCGCTAAGGCGCTAACCGGCCCGGCCCCGGTGGCCCTCTTGACGGCGGTGGATTTCGCCGGGCGCCGCTGGACGTTGCGCCTCACCCGGCCCGGGGAAGTGGCGGACTACGGCCAGGTCTGGTATTTTCTATTTGGGGGGGGAGCCATCAGCCTGCTCTTGTTCGGGTTGACCCTCTCCTTGCTGGATACCCGCACGAGCGCGCAGCGGCTGGCGGAACGGATGACGCAGGAACTCCGGGAGAGCGAGGAGTCTTATCGCCACCAATTCCACGACAATTCCTCGGTGATGCTGCTGATTGATCTCACGGAGGGCACGATCCTGGATGCCAATACCGCCGCGCTGAGTTTCTACGGCTATTCGCGGGAGCGGTTGCTGGCCTTGCGGGTCACCGATATCAATGCGCTGCCCGCAGCGGAAGTCTGGGCGGCTTTGGCGAGCGCCGTGCAGGGGCAACTCCAGCGGAGGGAGTTCCAACACCGGTTGGCGGATGGCTCGCTGCGGGACGTGGAAGTGGCCCGCAGCCGCATTAACTACGGCGGGCGGGCCGTGCTGCATGTGATTATCCAGGACGTGACCGCGCGCAAGCGGGTGGAGGCGGGCTTGGTGGAAAGTGAAGACCGCTATCGCTCGCTGGTGGAGGAATCGCCCGAGGGGATTGGCATCCAACAGGCCGGGAAACTGGTGTTTATCAACTTAGCCGGCGCCCGCATGTTCGGGGCGCAGACGTGCGCGGAAGTGCTCGGGCGGGCAACCGAAGCCATCGTCCATGTCAGCGACCATGCGGCCCTCAAGGACCGCATGCAGCGCCGGGCGCTGGGGGAAACCGGCATCTATCCGGCGGAAGTTCGCTATGTGCGCCTGGATGGCACCGTTTTCCCGGTGGAAGTCAGCGCCGCGCCCGTGGTTTTCGCCGGCCAACCGGCCACGCAGTATATCTTTCGCGACATCACGCAGCGCAAGCAAACGGAGCTGCGGCTGCAAGAATTTTCGCAGGTTGTGGCGCAGACGGCGGCTTCGGTGGTGATCACCGATAGGGCAGGGGACATCGAATATGTGAATGCGGCGTTTGTCGCGATCACCGGCTACACCCCGGCCGAGGTGCAGGGCAAAAACCCGCGGTTCCTCCAGTCGGGTCTGACTCCGGCGGCAACTTACGAGGCGATGTGGAAGCAACTCGCGGCCGGCCAGATCTGGCGCGGCGAATGGCAAAACCGCACCAAAGACGGCACGTTGTTTTGGGAGTCCGCCGTGATCTCGCCGATCCGCGGCCCCGCAGGGGAGGTTACCCACTATGTCGCCATCAAGGAAAGCATCACCGCGCGCAAGCAAACGGAGCTGCAACTGCAAAAATTTTCGCAGGCGGTGACGCAGTCGGCGGCTTCAGTGGTGATCACCGATAAGGCGGGGAACATCGAATATGTGAACCCAGTGTTTACCACGCGGACGGGCTACACCGCCGCCGAAGTGCGCGGCCGCAACCCGCGGATACTTAAGTCGGGTTCGACCCCGAAGGCAACTTACGTCGCGCTGTGGAAGCAACTCACTTCCGGCCAGACCTGGAGCGGCGAATGGCAAAACCGCACCAAAGACGGCACGTTGTTTTGGGAGTCCGCCGTGATCTCGCCGATCCGCGACACCACGGGGGAGATTACCCACTATGTCGCCATCAAGGAAAACATCACCGTGCGCAAGCAAGCGGAGGCGGCGCTGGCGCAGACGGCGGTGGCCTTGCGGGCCAGCGAGGCCTTCAACCTGGCAATCTTGAACTCGGTGACCGCCGAAATCGTCGTGCTGGACCCGCACGGGGTCATTGTCGCGGTGAACGAATCCTGGCAGCGTTTTGCATTGGAAAACAGCCGCGAGCCGGGCCGACGGGCCCCGCATACTGGCGTGGGCGACAGTTATCTGGCGGTCTGCCGGACGGGTGACCCGCGCTCCTCCGATGATCCCGCAAGCCCGAACATCTGCTTGGGTATCCAGGCCGTCATGGATGGGGAGTTGCCCCGATTCAGCCTGGAATACCCCTGTCATTCCCCGACGCAACAGCGCTGGTTCAACATGGTTGCCACCCCGCTCCGTATGGGTGACGGGAACACGAGTCGTGGGGGCGTGGTGATTTCCCATTTGGACATCACTACCTTGCGGCAGTCGGAGAATCAGCTCCGGCAAAGCGAGCAGCGTTTCCGCCTCTTGCTCGATTCCGCGCCCCAGGGCCTTTATGGCGTTGACCTTCAGGGGAATTGCACGTTCGCCAACCCAGCGGCGCTGCGGATGTTCGGCTATGAGCAGGAAGCGGACTTGCTCGGGCGGCACATCCACACCTTGGTGCATCACACCCGATCCGATGGCAACCCGTATTCCGCGAAAGAATGTCGTCTGTATCTGGCCTTGATTGACCGCGCCGGAATCCACGTCACAGACGAGTGTTTCTGGCATCGCGATGGCCACTCTTTCCCGGTGGAATACTGGTCGCACCCGCTCTTGGACGGGGAGCAGATCATGGGCGCGGTCGCCACCTTCAACGACATCACCGCGCGGAAGCAGGCCGAGGCGAAAATTGCGGCGACCAACAAGGAGCTCGTGGCGACCAACGAGGAACTCGAAGTCGCCAAGGACAACGCCAACGCGATGACGCGCCAGGCCGAGAAGGCCACCATCGCGAAGAGCGAGTTTCTGGCCAACGTGAGCCACGAGATTCGCACGCCGTTAAATGGCGTGCTCGGGATGAATGGGTTGCTGCTCGGAACGGAACTCAACGCCGAACAGCGCCGCTACGCCCAAACCATCCGCGCCAGCGGCGAGACGCTGCTCACCCTGCTCAAAGACATTCT
>CAIKLQ010001020.1 GCA_903828255.1 uncultured Verrucomicrobiota bacterium | reverse complement strand
CGCTTGCGCGTCGCTGCGCGCCGATATGCCGCCGATTCAGATCATGATTCACAATCATGCGCAACCAGATGAACGGCGACGTGGCGGGACTCTCGGCATAATGTTCCAAGCGCTGACTGGCGGCCAGGAAAGCCTCTTGCAGCACGTCATCAGGATCCAGCCGCCCGCGCAGCGGTTCGGTCAGGCGGAAATGAATCACCCGCCACAGACGCTCCCGCTCGCCGGAAAACACCTCGGCCAACGCCTCGGCGTCACCGGCCCGCAGTCGGCGCTCAAGGTCTTCCATCCCGACATTGGAATCTCCGGTCATGTTGACTCGCCATGAAGGTTAAAACGCATACGACCGGAGTTTTTCTACAGGAAATCTGAAAGCCGGGCAGCATATTTCCCCTCCGTCTGGAGCGACCGGTTCACGGCGCAGCCTTTGGAGTGCGGTGACTCGCCACCACTTTCGGCAGGCGACTTGTCGCCGTCGAACTTCGGGGCGCAGGTTTCGCGGCTAAGCCGTAACTATTCGGTCGGAATTCAACGCAAAGACGCAAAGACGCAAAGTTGATCGCGCGAAACCCGAACCAGTGGCTGGCCGGATCCGGCCACCAGAAGGCGAAGCTCAAGGCCGACAAGCAAGTCCTTCAAAACCCTTGCGCCTTTGCGCCTTTGCGTCTTTGCGTTAATAGTCTTCTGCTGGGTTACGGCAAAGGGGCGGCCTTGCCGGCGATGTTTCGCGCCGCGCGGCGTGGCGCGGCTTGACCGACAAGTCGGCCCAGCGGGAAAAGCGGCGACCCGTCGCCGCACTCCAAAGCGCCGCAGGCGCGGGTTCGGGAGTTTTCAAACTAACGCTAACCTCTGTCAGACCGGCGGGCTGTTCGCAGTTTCTGGCGCCGCCGCAGGAAACTGCGATGCAACTGGGGCAGAAGTCACGATGGATTGCCGGCGTCCGGAAGGGCAACCGCCGATGCCTCCGGTGGCAACGGTTTCGGTTCGCTGGCAGGTGTCCGCCGCCTGTGCCCGCGCTGGCTTTCCGCGAAGGCGTGAATGTCCTTATCGCCCGAACGGAGGAAATCCAGAAAGTCCACGCCCATGTATTTGCAGGTCTGGCAAACGCTCAGCAGCACCAAATATTTTTGCACTGCGACCGCTGTGCATTTTCCTCCGAGAATATCCCGCAGTCTCGCAAAGCCCCGAACACCATGTTCTGCATTGTTGTTATTCCATGGAACACCGTCGTACTCGAGGAAAGTGAAGAGCTTGTCGCGATTTTTCTCGAATCGTTGCTTGCACTTTAGTGCAGCTTCCGTTTGGCAATCGTTTTTTGACAACCTTTTGAAAAAGCCATTAACCGACCGACAATGCTTTCGAAGAAACCTAGCCTTCAGTCCCCAACGGTCCACAGTCTCGATTATCGCCTTCAGAATCGACCCGAAATCCATGACTATTTCTTTGAGATGTTCATCGTACGGATGGCTTAGAACTTCATCGTTCAAGTCCCGCATTAGGTGAACCAGACATTTTTGCTGTGGGCATTTCAGTGAATCGTAGGCACCATAAAAATCCGAAACGACAACACCTCTGAATTCCTTGAGCATGTTGTGAAGCAAGTCGCCTTCGCGGGAGTCCGAATACACATAGGCAACCTCAAGTAGGTTCGCAAACACCCAAACATACGCTGATTTTCCCTCGACGCTCACCTGTGTTTCATCGATATGCAGCAGACTTCCGCTAGCGAGGTTTTTCAAGATCTTTTCGTAGGTGATTTTATACTGTTCAGCGGCACTGTCCCTGAGCGCGTAAAACGTGCGTTGCGGCATCCCAAAGCCAAAGAACCGATTCAGAGGCTTCGCAACGCTAAGGATCGGAATGCACAGGTCGATGGCTTCATACAGCAAGTACGCCACGAGGTTGCGACCATATTTGCTTTTTGGCCAGAAAGCCTCCGGGGCACCGAATCTTTTCTGACACCTCGGGCACCAGTAGTTCCGAAACCGATACTCCACAATCCACCGCTTTATGGAAGCCCTGCCGAGAAAAAGGTCATAGAGGGTGCGCGAGCAAAGACTTCGTGGCAGGCATGGACCTCCGCAAAAAGGACAACAGGAGCAACTGGGACAAATGACCACTTTGTTGACGGGATAACGGTTGTGCAGCATGACCCGCTTGTATTCAGAACGAGTCGAAGGTGACTTCGTTCGGACGCTAGACTTCACATAGATTCGATCACGTTGGTAATTCCACCATGCTGCTTGATTGATCTGCGTGAAGCCTTTGACCTCGCTTGCAAATGGGCCGAACCGCCTATAGGGTCGCTTGAGAGACGCAACATATACCGAAGACGGATCTTTGCCGGATCTACAGCTTTTTTCTGAGGTACGCAGTTCAATAACTGTCGTTGTGACAATCCCGGCCGCTTGGCAATCGTTTGCATTGTACGTGACAAGCCTAAGTTTCAATGCGAAACCTTTGGACCGGTGCCAGTCAGAGCGACATGCAGTGGAGTTTGCACCAATCAGGGAAGTATCATCCCAAGCAAAGCCCAACCAAGACGCAATTTCTTTGACTCCGTTTGAGTATGTCGGGAAATACACTTGCCCGAGGATCACCGCCAAAATGTTGATTGCAGACTGAAGCCCTTTGGCAGCCACCGACATATCTGGTGGACTTCCGTAGCGTTGCTGCATTTGCTCGATAAATGTCGTCTCATAACTCCCGTAGTGAATCAGCACCGGCTTCTCGATGGTTTCGAGTATGGCGAGAAATTCCCGCCAAATCTTCCCCTCGTCCGCGATGGTGTCCGCCCACAGGCTGTGCTGGACGGCGGAGTCGCCGTTGGCGATGCGCAGGCCGATGAGGTAGTAGAAATCCCGGTCGGGCAGGCCCTCGACATCCAGATAAACCGGCGTGCCTTCGATCTTTAGTTCCGGCGTGCCGACGATGTGGATTTTCTTTTCCCGGATCGCCAGCGCCTTGAGCGAGTGGTGATATTTTTCCCGTTTGTCGCGCAGTTGCTTGGGCCGGCGCCGCGGACGGAACGTGTAGGAGAGTTGGGTGACGGTGAAGATGCCTTTGCTGCGGAGTTTCTGGCGCTCCTTCGCATTCATGCCGGCCAGCAGGCTGAGGTCGTCTTTCTTGATCGCGAGCTTCCGGCAGCGCGCCTGGAATTCGCACTCGCTGCAGTGCCGGTTCAGGACGAGATCGGGCGGCGGAGGAGCGGAGCGCGGACCGCCGAGTCCGCGGGTTTCGTCAGTGGCCTGCGGCGCTCGGGCAAGGCTTTCCTCGCTCCGGGGATTGGCCGGACTGGAGAGCAAGGCGGCGATTTTCTCGAGGCGTTTCCTCACGTCCCCGAGGAGTCCACTTGGTTTGGCGGGGGTTCGTGCGGACTTGGCGGTTCGCGCTCCGAGCTTGACGGTGAGCGTGGCGTGGTCGTCGCCGTGGATGATTTTGCCGAGGCTGATGTCGCGTCCGAGAGCTTGGGCGAGTACCAGCGCATCAAACGCCAGCAACAACCGGTCATCCGCGGTGAGCTTGTTGCGGAAGATGAAACGGATGGGAACGAATTGAGCCGCCTGGCCGCGCCCTCCCGCCGGCACGCGCTCGACGGCGTGAAGACGGGATTCCATTGCGGCAGGTGGAGTGCGGGGTGCGGAATCCGGCGGCAGCGCGGTCGTTTCCAGCTTTTCCCCTTCACCACGAACCTCCCCCTCACCCGGCCTCCGGCCACCCTCTCCCCCGCTCCGAGCGGGGGAGAGGGCAGGGAGAGCGAGCGCGGACGCCCGCGCCACCACCTCCACCGCCAGCCGCCACTTGGCAGCCTTCAGATCCTCCGGGGCCGGCGAGCGCACGGACTCGCCGGGCGGCGTCGCCGCCAGCAAGCGTTCGGTT
>CAIKLQ010001019.1 GCA_903828255.1 uncultured Verrucomicrobiota bacterium | reverse complement strand
AGGAGTGCGTCCTGCCCGCGATCTATGGCCCGGAGCACCCCGTCCAGCGCTGGCACGGCCACCGCCTGCTGGGCGTCGATAGTTCGTTGGTGCGCCTGCCCGACAGCGCAGAACTGGGCCAAACCTTTGGCTGGAAAGGGGGCACCAACCAACACGGGGACACCGGCACCCGGTATCCAGAAGCGCGCCTGTCGGTCGTTTATGATTTGCTTAACCGCGTCGGCCTGGACGCGCGCTTGGAACCCAGCACCCTGGGCGAGGTGGCCTTGGCCTGCCACCAGCAAGCCGCGGCCGCCTTGCAGCCGGGCGATGTCGCAATCACGGACCGCGGTTTCACCGGGGATGGGTATTTGGCGACGGTGGCGCAGGCGGGGCGCCATTTTATTGGCCGCTGTTCGACCGGTTCGTTTCTGGCCGCACAAGAGTTGTTTCGGCGCGACCAAGCGAATCAAAGCCAAGAGGTCTGGCTCTTGGCGCCGCCCGAGCAGAAGGCGCAATGCGAGCAGTTGGGGCTGCCGTTGAAGCTGCGGGTGCGCTTTGTCAGCCTGCGCTTGCCGAGTGGGGCATTGGAAGTGTTGGCCACTTCGTTGCTGGACGAGGGGCGGTATCCCACGGCGGAATTCCTGACGGGGTATCATTGGCGCTGGGGGCCCGAAACCTTTTATCTGATGCTCAAAGGGCGGCTGGAACTGGAGAACTTCAGTGGCCGAACCGTCGCGGCCATTCGCCAAGATGTGCAAGCGGCGGTGCTGCTGGCCAATTTGGAAAGCGTGCTCAGCGCGCCGGCCCAGGCGGTCCTGGACCAGTCCCGCGGCCCGGAAACTCAAGCCCGCCAAGTCAACCGCGCCAATGCGTACCATGCCTTGAAGGACCAGGTGTTGGAGTTGTTGTATGGGGAGCTGCCGGTATCGCGGGTACTCCACCAATTGCTGAAACTCTTTCAAGGCAGTCCCGTGGCGGTCCGGCCCCACCGCAAAGTGCCGCCACGTCGCAAACTCTCGTTTCACCGCTCGTATCATTTTCAAAGGCGCGTCAAAAAAGTCGTGTTCTGAACATGAAAAGCTTAATTCAACGGGAATGCTCCGGCGGGGAGCGTCTCACCGCGCTGCCGCCTCCTTTTCGGATCCCATCCAGCTAGGGAAGCATCTGCGGCGGCGCAGGCAACGGGGTTGGCGGCCCCGCCAGGGAATCAGCCTGTATGTGCCTTGGAACCATCTGAGACTGGCGAGCTTGTGAAGGCCTTCTGGAAAAGCCGACGCAGGCGAGATCTGGATGCGGGAAATCTTCATGTCCGGTTCGACGTGGGAGCGGGGCCCCAGCGGAGACTGACAATTGCAGTCGGTTTAACTCCATCATGGGATCCTCTCTGCTGGTTTCTGACCGGCCGGATTTAGGTTTAGTCGCGCCCGTTGCGGAGTTCAAAGCAAATTCATATTTGCGTTGTCGTTGCTCATTCCCTAGCTTGGCAGGGACAGGCGAATGAAAATTTATATTGATGGAAAATTCTTCGGCGAACGCGACGCGAAAGTGTCGGTGTTCGATCACGGTTTGCTGTACGGGGACGGCATTTTTGAGGGGATTCGCGCCTACAACGGCCGCGTTTTCAAGCTGCGCGAGCACATTGACCGGCTGTTTTGTTCCGCCAAGGCGATCCTGCTGAACATCCCGCTTTCGCACGCGACGATGATGAAGGCGGTGGTGGACACGCTTCGCGCGAACCGGATTCGCGACGGTTACGTCCGGTTGCTGGTGACGCGTGGGCCGGGGACGCTGGGGTTGAATCCGAATCGGTGCAAAAAGCCGTGTGTGATCATCATCGCTGGCAAGATTCAGCTTTACCCTGAGGCGTATTACGTGAAGGGGATGGAGATTGTGACGGTGCCGACGACGCGGAATCTGCACAGCGCGCTGAATCCGGCGATCAAGTCGCTGAATTATCTGAACAACATCCTCGCCAAGATCGAAGCGAACCAGGCGGGTTGCGAGGAGGCCGTGATGCTCAATGCGGAAGGCTACGTGGCCGAGTGTACGGGGGACAATTTGTTCATCGTGAAGGCCGGGGAGTTGTTCACGCCACCGTTATCGGCGGGTGCGTTGTACGGCATTACGCGCGCCACGGTGATTGCGCTGGCGAAAGCGGCGGGCTATCCGGTGTCCGAGCCGAACCTGACGCGTTACGATTTGTTCAACGCGGACGAGTGTTTCCTGACTGGCACCGGCGCGGAGATGGTGCCGGTGGTAAAGATTGACGGGCGCGTGATCGGCAATGGCAAACCGGGCAGCGTGACGAAAAAGTTGGTCAAGAGTTACCACGCCTTGACGAATGAGACCGGCGAGCCGATATACGTCTAGCGATTATGCAATGCTGCGTTTGCAAAGAGAAACCCGCAACGGTTCACCTGACGGAGATCAAGGGCGACAAAGTCCAGAAGGTGGATTTGTGCGAAGCCTGCGCCAAGAACAAGGGCGTGAATGATTCGAGTTTTGCACTGGCGGATTTGCTGCTGGGGCTGGGGGCGTCGCAGGAGATTGACCAATCGGCGGGCGGCGTGGAGTTGAAGTGCGCGAATTGCGGCTTCACGCAGGCGGATTTCAAAAAGTCTGGTCGGCTCGGTTGCCCGGAATGTTACAAGACTTTTGTGGAGGGGCTCGAAGGGTTGCTGAAGTCCATGCACAAGGGCACGCGGCACGCGGGCAAAGTACCCGAAGCCCTGCGGCGCACGCGCGAGACCGTGGATCGGATGAAAACTTTGCAGAAGAAACTAAGCAAAGCCATCGAAGAGGAGAATTTCGAGCAGGCGGCAGCGCTGCGGGACGAAATCAAAAAAATTCCCACCCCCGTTTCCGAGCCAGCGAAAGCCTGATCATGGACCTCCACGCCTTTCTCACCACCCCCGCCGAAACCGCGCGCCGCAAAGGGCCGCATGACCGGATCGTCATGTCCAGCCGCGTACGTCTGGCGCGCAACATCAAGGACGCTTCCTTCCCCGGTTGGGCCAAGAAACCCGAGCGCGTGCGCGTGCTCGAACTCATCCAACCCGCCGTCGCCAGTCTGCCGGAGATGGGCGATGCGTTCGCCGAGTCCATGGACAATTTGACCGCGCTGGACAAACAGATTCTCGTCGAGCGCCACCTCATCAGCCGCGAGCACGCCGCGAAGAGCGCGGGCAGCGGCGTGGTCTTAAATCGGGACGAGACGTTTTGTGTGATGATCAATGAGGAAGATCATTTGCGAATGCAAGCGCTGCGGCCGGGACTGCAATTGCGCCAGGCGTGGGCGGCCATTGATCAACTCGACTCGGAACTGGAGCGCAAACTAAGTTTCGCGTTCAACTCCGAGTGGGGCTATCTGACGGCGTGCCCGACGAATCTCGGCACGGGCATTCGCGTGAGCGCCATGTTGCATCTGCCGGGGTTGGTGCTCGCGGAGCAGATCAATCCCGTCATTCAATCCGTGAACAAGCTCGGCTTGGCCGTGCGCGGACTTTATGGCGAGGGCACGGAGGCGCTTGGCAATGTCTTCCAGGTTTCCAACCAAATGACGCTGGGGGAGGCCGAGTTGGCCATTGTCGAGCGGTTGGAAAAAGTGCTTTCGCAAATCATCGAGCACGAGGAAAACGCCCGCGAGACGCTGTTGGAGAAGAAGGCCAAGGTGGTCTATAACCACATTGGCCGGGCCTACGGCATTCTCGCCAACGCCCACAGCATTTCGTCCAAGGAGACGATGAACCAGCTTTCGATGCTCCGGTTGGGCTTGGACTTGGGGTTGTTTCCCGCGGTGGATCGGTCGCTGGTGGACGAGTTGTTTATCCTCACGCAACCGGCGCATTTGCAGAAGCAACAGCACTCGGATAAGCTTACCGCTGAGGAGCGGGATTTGGTCCGCGCCGACATGCTGCGCGACCGACTTAAGCAAGTTCCCCGTCCGATCACGAAGCCGGCGCGGCCGGCGGGAATGGACAAAGCTGAAAAAGAATAGCAAACTGAGGCCAATATGAGCGAAGAAGCCATGAACAATTTCACGCCGCGCGCCCAGCAGGTGCTCGCGTTGGCACGCAAAGAAGCCGACCGCTTCAACCACAATTTTGTCGGCACGGAACATTTGCTCCTCGGCCTCATCAAGTTGGGGCAGGGGGTCGCGGTGAACGTGCTGCAAAAGATGGGCCTTGACTTGGAAACCGTCCGGATGGAAGTCGAGAAGCAGGTCGGCACCGGTCCGGACCAGAAGCTGATGGGCAACATTCCCTACACGCCGCGCGTCAAAAAAGTTCTCGCGCTCGCATCCAAAGAAGCCAAGGCGCTGAACCACACGTACGTCGGCACGGAACATATTCTCCTCGGCTTGCTGCGCGAGGGCGACGGCGTGGCGGCGCGCGTTTTGAAAAACCTCGACGTGGACATCGAGCAGACGCGCCAGGAGATTTTGAAGGAATTGGATCCGAACTTTTCCGGTCAGGAAGAGGGTCAACCGGCGGGCGAACCTGGAGAGAAACCTCAGGCCACTCCGGCGGGGGAGAAGAAGGGCGAAATCAAAACGCCCGCGCTCAAGGCGTTTGGCCGCGACCTGACCGAGATGGCGCGTAAAGGCGAGATGGACCCGGTTATCGGGCGCAAGAACGAGATCGAGCGGGTCATCCAGATTCTTTGCCGCCGCACGAAGAACAATCCTGTGCTGCTTGGCGAAGCCGGCGTGGGCAAGACCGCTATCGTGGAAGGGCTGGCCCAGGAAGTCGTGAAAGGGAATGTCCCGGAGATTTTGCGCGAAAAGCGGGTCATCACGCTTGACCTTGCGTTGATGGTTGCCGGTACGAAATATCGTGGCCAGTTTGAGGAGCGCATTAAAGCGGTGATGGATGAGATTCGGCGTTCGAAGAATATCATCCTGTTCATTGACGAGTTGCACACCATCGTCGGGGCCGGTTCTGCCGAGGGTACGATGGACGCTTCGAACATCATCAAACCCGCGCTCAGTCGCGGCGAGATGCAATGCGTCGGGGCCACGACGCTCAACGAGTATCGCAAATATATTGAGAAGGATGCCGCGCTCGAACGCCGCTTCCAGTCCGTGAAGGTCGAAGCGCCGTCCATCGAGGACGCGATTGAAATTCTGAAAGGCCTCCGTTCGAAATACGAAGACCACCACAAGGCCGAGTTCACGGACAAAGCTGTTGAAGCTTCGGTCAAGCTCTCTGACCGCTACATCACCGACCGTTTTCTGCCGGACAAGGCGATTGATGTTTTGGACGAAGCTGGTTCGCGCGCCCGCATCAGCACGATGACGCGCCCGCCGGAGTCAAAGACGCTCGAAGCCGAGATCGAAGATATCAAAGGGCGGAAAGAGCGCGCCATTAAGAACCAGGATTTCGAGGGCGCGGCCGCCATGCGCGACAAGGAGAAGCACGCGAAGGACAGCCTGGAAACTTTGTTGCGCGAATGGCGCACTAGTCGCGAGGAAAAGCGCATCCGGGTGGACGAGGATGACATATTACACATCGTCTCGAAGTGGACCGGCATTCCGCTCCAACGCATGGGTCAGGACGAAATGTCGCGCTTACTCGCGGTGGAAAGCGAGATGGTCAAGGTCATCATCGGTCAGCGCGAAGCGGTGAGTGCGATTTGTAAAGCCCTGCGCCGTTCGCGGGCGGACCTCAAGGACCCACGCCGCCCCATCGGCACCTTCGCATTGCTCGGCCCCACCGGTGTCGGCAAAACCCTGCTGGCCAAGACGCTCGCGGAGCAGATGTTTGGCGATTCCAAATCGCTCATCCAGCTCGACATGAGCGAGTACATGGAAAAGTTCAACGTCTCGCGCCTGGTGGGTTCGCCGCCGGGATATGTCGGTTACGAGGAAGGCGGTCAACTCACGGAACAAGTGCGCCGCAAACCATATTCAGTGGTTCTGTTTGACGAAATCGAGAAGGCTCACCCGGACGTGTGGAACATGCTCTTGCAGATTCTCGAAGAGGGCAAGCTGACGGACAACGTCGGCCGGATCATCAATTTCCGGAACACGATTGTTTTGATGACCTCGAATGTCGGGTCGGACACGATCAAGAAGCAGTCCACCCTCGGCTTCTCGCCGATCACCAACGAGGCGACCTACGAAAACATGCGCGAGCGCATCATGGAAGAAGCGAAGAAAACATTCCGCCCCGAATTTTTGAACCGGCTCGATGACTTGATCGTTTTCCGTTCGCTCACCAAGCCCGACTTGGTCCAAATTCTGGACTTGGAAGTTAGCAAGGTCATGGCGCGACTTAAGAGTAAGAACCTCAACTTGTCGCTGGATGATTCCGCGAAGGAGTTTTTGGTTCAGAAGGGCTACGACCCAGCCTACGGGGCCCGTCCGATGCGGCGCTCTGTCGAACGTTTTCTGGAGGACCCGCTCGCGGAAGAAATCCTCCGTGGCAACCTGCATGAAGGCGAACCTATCACCGTGACCTCGGACAAGGAGAAACTTGTCTTCGCCCAAAAGTCAACCGCCGAAGGGGCGGCCGTGCCGAGTGCCTAATCGGAACGGTGCCACGGGAAGGTAGCCGATGGGTTCGGGAACCTGCCGTTTGCTTCTGGGCAGAAGTTCCCGAATGATTTCGGCGGTGGTCTTGCGTTTCGCTTGCGGGTTGGCCGACCGTGGCCCCGTGAGGCTGCGGCGGGTGCGTGCCGGACTCCCAGAGCGTCGGAGAATTTGCGTCGGCCTCGCCCAGGATGGCAGTCCCAAAGCCAACTCTACTCGTCGTTTTCTCTTGTCACCGGCCTCCCGTCGCCGTTCCCTTTCCCACGGCATGACGACCGCCAATAAAATCACCATCCTGCGAATCCTCCTGATCCCGTTCTTCGTCGTCGAGGTGCTCTACTACGAAAAGACCGGCAACGAGGGGCAGCGCATCGCGGCGCTACTGATGTTCGCAGTGGCTGCGATCTGCGACGGCGTGGATGGCTACATCGCCCGGCATTACAACCAACGGAGCGAGTTGGGCACGATCCTCGATCCGCTTGCCGACAAGTTGCTGCTGGTTTCCGGCGTGGTGTTGTTGAGCTTCGATCATGGCCCAAGCCTCGGTCAGTTCCCGGTTTGGTTCACGGGCACGATCATTGGGCGCGACCTCGTAATCCTGATTGGTATGGCCGTCATCCATTTGACGATCGGAAAGGTGAAAGTGCGTCCGCGCATCATCGGGAAGATCGCGACAGTGCTGCAAATGATCGCGATTCTCTGGATTCTACTGAAGTGGGATGACGCCTGGCTGGGTCGCTGGATTCTAATCTGGACTCTGAGCGCCGCGATCTGCACGGGTTGCTCCGGCTTGCTTTACGTTTGGGATGGCGTCCGACAACTCAGCGCCCACCCCCATAGTCTGGCGAGCGCACCGCCACGGAAACCGGAGTGATGGAGTGATGGAGTGATGGCCGAAATTGCGGGTTGCTGGATGGCGGGATTGCTGGGACGCTTTGCGCCGCTGATGAAAATGCTGCCTCCACCCAGCAATTCACCAATCAGGTAATCCATCACTCCAACTCCTCTCAACCATGGCCAAAGAAATCGTACTCAAACTTAAGCCAGGCGATCCCGCGCCCGTGTTCAGTGCCGTCACCAGTGGCGGCGGCAAACTGGCGCTCGCCGACCTTGCCGGCAAAAATGTCATTCTTTACTTCTACCCGCGCGACGATACGCCGGGTTGCACCAAGGAAGCCTGCGCCTTCCGCGATCACTTTGCGGAGTTCAAGAAGAAGGGCGCGGTCGTTCTGGGCGTCAGCCCGGACCCGGTGAAGTCGCACGACAAGTTCGTGGCGAAATTCAAGCTGCCCTTCACCTTGCTCGCGGACGAAGACAAGCAGATCGTCCAAGCCTACGGCGTCTGGGGCGAAAAGAGCTTCATGGGCCGGAAATACCAGGGCGTCTTTCGCGTCACCTTCCTCATCGGTCCGGACGGTCGGATCAAGAAGATTTGGCCCAAGGTCAAACCCGAGGAACACGCCGAGGAAGTTCTGGCGGCGCTGCAGTCTGAGCTTTAGCTTGTCCGCAGGAGATAGCCTAAAGGCTGAACCCAGGATTGCCGGCGCGCAATCCGTCCTGCCAATTACCTCGGTTCCCGATCGTCAAACACGTCGGCGATGCGGCAGTTGAGGCGCTTCAGGAGTTGCTCCAAAGTCTTGAGGGTGACGTTTTGCTCCCCCATTTCCATCCGATGCAGCGATGACGATGAAATGCCGAGCTTGCGCGCGTAAACAGGCAAGGTCAATTCTCCACGCTTCTTGCGCAGGTATCGGCCAAGCTGCTTTTGGAGGGACGCTGCCATCGCGCGTAGTGTGCGGCGAAGGCTTTCCCACATGTGGGAAATGTGCTTGACGCTTCTCCCCGACAAACTTAACCTGCCGGCGTCGGATACGACTTGGAAATTTATGAAGGCTTCTCAACCAATCGCTCACTTGGGTTCAGCGGGCCCGGCGGCTTTGCTGACATTTCTTGGCTTGTTCACCACTTCGGCCGCGGACACAAACATTATTGGCTGGCGCTGGGCGAGCGGTGTGGGGCCGGAAACCAATGCGCCACCAATGGGGACCAACGTGATTGCCTTGGCCGGGAGCGATAACCATTGCGTCGCCCTGCTGGCGGATCGGACCGTGCGGGCTTGGGGTCACAACACGTATGGGCAAACCAACATTCCTCCCGATGCCACGAATGTGGTGGGAATTGCCGCCGGAAATAACAACGGAGTCGCGGCAACAGCCGATGGTATGGTGCGGACGTGGGGCCGGCTGTATTCGACATTCCCTGCATACGTTCCCGCTGAAGCCACGAATGTGGTTGCCTTGGGTGTGGGGCGCGGAGCCTTGCATACAGTCGCCCTGCGAGCCGACGGAACGGTTGTGGACTGGGGATGGAGCGCAACGACCAAGGTCCCGGCCGCGGCTTTCAACATCGTCGGCGTTGCGGCTGGCTCATTTCATGGACTTGCTGTCCGAGCCGACGGACGAGTGATCGCCTGGGGCGACAACACCTCCGGCCAGACCACCGTGCCCGCCAGCGCCACGAATATAGTGGCGGTCGCCGCTGGCGAGCGGAACAGTCTGGCGGTGCGCGCCGATGGAACGCTGCTGCGGTGGGGAACCATCGCGACGCCGCCGGCCTCGGCCACGAATGTCGTCGAGGTTGGTTGTTGCAAGAATGGTGAAGCGCTTGTGCTTAGGCGGGATGGCACGGTTGTCGGCTGGGGTGCTTCGGTGGCGATCAATGCCACGAACATCATGGCCATCGGGGCTGACAGTTATGGGGCGCTGGCAGTGAAGGCGGCCGGGCCGCCGATTTTCCCGTTCCCCGCCATTCGACGCGTGGTTGCCTCCGGTCAAACAGCATACCTACGTCTCCGCGCGGTGGGTGCGCTGCCGCTCTCTTACCAATGGACCTTTCAGGGGACGAATGTGCCTGGAGCCACTAAGGAGGTGCTGGCGATCACCAACGCGTTCCCGAGCCAGAGCGGCTTCTACTCGCTCGTGGCAAGCAATGCGCTGGGCATCATTACGAATACCGATATGGAGTTGGTGGTGGCGCCGATCATCATCACCAACCAGCCAACGAACCAAATAGTTTACGCGGGCGCGACCACAACCCTGAGCGTCGGCGTGCTTGGCCAGTCGCCGATTTACCAGTGGTCGTTCAACGGGACGAACATTGCCTGGGGCACGAACAGTTCTTTGATCCTCACCAACGTTCAACTGACTGACGCCGGGGCGTATTCAGTCAGCGTGAGCAATGCCTTTGGTGGCGTGATGAGTTCAAACGCGCTCCTCGCGGTCTGGCCCATCATTATTCTCAGCCAGCCGCAGCCAACCAACCAGGCGGTTTACGTGGGTGCCAACCCAACGCTCAATGTGAGCGTCTCCGGCCAAGTTCCGTTGAATTACCAGTGGTCGCTCAACGGAACGAACATTGCCTGGGCCACAAACAGTTCCCTTACAATTACGAACATTCAGCTAACCGACGCCGGAACGTACTCCATCACTGTGACCAATCAATACGGGGGCACAAACAGTTCGACCGCTTTCATCTCGGTGTGGCCCATCCTTGTGACGCAAGTCCCGAAAAACGTGGTGATCTTTAGGGGCGGCACAACGTCCTTCGACATCTCGGCACAGGCAGGTTCGCCGCTGTCGTACCAGTGGCAGTTTCTCGGCACCAACCTTTCCGGCGCCACAGCCAACACGCTGACGCTCACGAATGTTATGTACGAGCAAGCCGGTCTCTACAGCGTTATCCTCAGCACTACCAACGCGATGGCGACGAATTCAGCCATGCTCTCCGTCGTGCAAGTGGCCGCATGGGGAGACAACAGTTATGGCCAGCGCAATGTGCCGGCAAACCTCACAAATGTCCTCGCTCTAGCAAATGCGGGCATAGCCAATCATTGTCTCGCGCTCCATGGAGACGGCACAGTTACCGGCTGGGGTTGGAACTACTCTGGTCAAGACTCCGCGCCCTCGGATTTGACAAATGCGGTGGCGATTGCAGCAGGCGCTTCATTCAGCCTGGCTTTGAGAGCCGATGGCACAACCGTCGGCTGGGGCAGCAGCAGTTACGGTCAGGCCACACCGCCGACCGGGTTGACAAATGTCGTGGCGGTGGCCGTCGGCTGGTTGCACAGTGCGGCCTTGCGGGGCGACGGCACGGTGGTTGCTTGGGGCTACAACAGTCACGGCGAAACCAACGTGCCTGTCGGGCTGATCAATGTGGCAATGATAGCCGCTTGTAACGAAAACACCGTGGCGCTAAAGACAGACGGAACTATCGTTGCTTGGGGAGACAACAGTTATCATCAGACGAACGTCCCCGCCGGACTGACGAACGCCGTGGCGGTCGCGGCTGGCAGGCAACATAACCTTGCACTGAGAACCGACGGCACGGTTGTGGGTTGGGGCGATAACGGCTTTGGCCAGACAAACGTACCCGCAGGTTTGTCGAATGTCGTCGCCATCGCGGCGGGTGGGTATCACAGCTTGGCGTTGAAAGCGGACGGAAGCCTTGTGGGATGGGGATACAATAACCAAGGCCAAACGAATCTTCCAACGGGATTGACAAACGTGGTCGCGATTGCTGGGGGCAGCTATTACAGTTATGCTCTCGTGGGCGGCGGCCCCCCGGCGGTGAATGGCCTGCCGCTGAATCCGCTGTGGGCGAACGGTGTCTTTAGCGTTTCACTCGTTTCGCAGAACAGCCGGGTGTACCGCTTGGAACACAAGGATAACCTTTCGGACAGAGACTGGGTCGCGCACCCTTTGGTCGCCGGCACGGGCGGTATGCTCGCCTTCACCGATCCCACCGCCATCGGCACACAACGATACTACCGCATCAGCCGGTGGTGAGTCTTGGGCTGCATTCTGGCTGCCCCGCTCACCGCACGTAAATTGGGTTCGCGAAAATCCAGGGGCGCGGTTCGCCGTCCACGGTGAGCCAGGCTTCGAGGCGATACGTGCCCGGCTCTTTCACGTCAAATTCTGCGCGATCTTTGCCGGCGGTTTCCGTCACGAGAACTCCGTTTCGGAGCAGCCGCGTTTGGCAGGCCAGCGGAAACTGAGCGCGGAGTTTTAAGCCGGCGGTTTGCTTCACCTCGTCGCCCATCATGCCGGCGGGCTTGCCGTCGGCGTTGGTGGCTTCGAGACGGAATCCGGTGGCTTCGCACATCCAGTCGAAAGCGACGTAGGCATGGCCCGCTTTGAGCGCGGTGCGGAGCGTGGGTTCGTCGAGTTTGGGCGCGAGGATGTGGGTGCTGGTGTTCCAGAACGATCGCTCATACGGATCGAGGTCCACGCGGGCGAGGATGTCGCCGGGCTTGTGGCCTTTGGTCATTTCGAGGATCCCAGGACGCGAGCCGGCTTTGATTTTCCTCATGCCATCATCCTTGTCCACGCTCGTGCCGAGAAGCACGGTTTCCTCGTCCAGCATTTTCACGACGAAGACCTGGTTGTGATGGCAATCGTTCGCGGCGATGCCCGTGAGGCGGAGCAGTTTCGTGCAAGCGTCCCACTTGTCCACATAGACCTGCGGGTAGTCGCATTGGAAGGCGAGCAATTCATCCGGGTAAAGCCGCACGGCTTCCTGGAGTTCCGCCAGTTGCTTCGGGTCGGTGAGCTTCATCGCCACGGCGACGAGCGAGGCCATGTCTTTCTTGGCGTCCCAGTGGCGGTTGTAAATTTCCAATCCCGTCAAGCCAGTCATGGCAAAGTCCGTGCGCTCCTCGACGTGCGAGAGGAAGCACAGGCCGTCGCCTGCCGTGACAGCTTCCAGCAGTTCCGGGAAGGGTTTCTCCATCTTGTCGAGAACGGATTTCTCCGGGTAGAGGAGGCAGCCACGGATTTCGGAACCGGGGATGAACAACACGCCGTCCTTGAGTCCGCGCCAGCGGCCATCAATGAAATCGCGCGGCGGACGAAAATGGTCGGTGAGCAGGATGGCGCTGATGCCGGCCTTCTTGGCGTCGGCGAGCATCTCGGGCAACGTGCCGCCGGTGTGATCGGAATCCTCGGCGTGGGCGTGGAGGATGCATCGGTAGTCCGTCAAGCCGGGCAGGGGAGAGAACTTCGTGCGCTGGGTGCGGAATTTCAGCACGTCCTCATGGACGGCTTTGAGGCGTGGCGTGGCGAGTCGCTCCACGTTCGTGTATTTCCGGGCGGGCGGCTGGTTGCCCTCGCTCGGCAGCGCGGATTGGGCGAAGCAAAGCAGGAAAATGATCATCACGACCGACCGGGCCGATGGCAGCAGTAACATTTGGCGCATAACGGGGCGAGTTTGAGCATCGCGGAATGGGATGTCAACGTGGCGGCGGACATCTGACTGCCGTGATAGCATTCCATTTTCTAAAAGGCTGCCAGTGGAATGGGGCGCTCTCCCTCACCCCAGCCCTCTCCCGCTGGGAGAGGGAGAATCACTCGCCGTCTCTGGCGAGAACCTGTCGCTGGGTTGTCAGTTGGCCAGTCGTAAAACCAAAATCATGCGATGGCTGTTCCCTCTCCCAGCGCGAGAGGGGCAGGGTGAGAATTCCCCGAAACCGAGTTCGCGCTTTGAATCCTAGAACCACGGGTCGCTTCCTCTCCCCGCCTGCGGTCACCCTCTCCTCCATTCGGAATGGAGGAGAGGGACGGGGAGAGGAGGTGCTCCGGTTCCTGGTGAGGGAGAGTTGTCCGACCGGATGAGAAGGTGGCTATTTCCTGCGACGTTACGCCTGCCGCCGGGCTGTTCTTTCCAGCTCGGCGGCAAGGCCAATGCACTTCCATGCGCTTCGGAAATTGCGTGAGTCTCAGCCTATCCGAAACGTTCTTTCCGGGCGGAAACATGCGCGCCCTCCTCGGCAGGCAAGGCTGCCTGCCGCTATCGTTGAATTCGCGCCGAACCGCCTTTGGCAAAGGCGCGCACTTGCTCGACCGTGGCCATCGTCGTGTCGCCGGGGAAGGTGGTCAGCAAGGCGCCGTGAGCCCAGCCGAGGTTCACGGCTTCCTGGGGCGTTTCGCCGTT
>CAIKLQ010001018.1 GCA_903828255.1 uncultured Verrucomicrobiota bacterium | reverse complement strand
TGGCTCGTGCAACCGGACAAGATTGAAACCTTGCTGGCGAAAACCGAATTGACAGACGGTGGACTCATTCCGCGCCTGCTCCCCTGCCACACTCGCGCCCTGCCCCGGCCCATCGTGGACGGCGTGGAAGGCATCCCGCCGGCCATAGCAGAAGCGTGGGGCAAACTTGTTCGCCAATTTCTGAACACCTTCCGCCTCGCTCCCGAACCCTTCACGATTGAACCCACGCCCGAAGCCCGGCAAATGATGAAGGAGCACCACAATCAGATTGTGGCCCGGCGGCTTGATGACTTGCGAGACGTGACAACCTACGCGGCCCGGTGGAATGAACAGGCTTGGCGGATTGCCGTTTGCCTTCACGCCGGCCTTCACGGTGAACACGCGGGGGAGCGGATGCTGGCAGCGGACACGGCGGC
Organism: uncultured Verrucomicrobiota bacterium; assembly: GCA_903828255.1. Lineage (GTDB taxonomy): Bacteria > Verrucomicrobiota > Verrucomicrobiia > Limisphaerales > JADLHS01 > CAIKLQ01. The sequence continues at coordinate 5,572 of CAIKLQ010001018.1, read as the reverse complement.
AAGCGCAATCGCCCTGGCGGACTGGTTTGCCGGTGAACAGCTTCGCATCCTCGCCCGTGGACGCCACGCGGCCCGCCGCGCCAAGCAGGATAAAGTCTTGGCATTACTGGCGGACAATCCCAAAGGCATCACGGCGCGGGACGTTCACCGGGCGCGAATCGTGGACAGCGCGGATGAAGCCCACACCTTGCTTGCCCAGATGGAAGCGGACGGCGAATTGACGGGCAAGGATTCCAAGCCCGAAACCGGCGGACACATCACGCGGACATTCACCAAAGCGCGGAAGTGAAAAACGACAGGCTACCCCGTGACAGTCGTGACACTCGTGACAAACGCGGGTTGCTTTGGAGGCAATTACACCGGCGCTGGTGGCTTGGAATCAGAAACCAAATTGCAATTCGGGGACACCATTCCGAATCTTCAAGCCGAGTGCAACTCAGCCCAAACGCCAACTGGCGAGTGAGCCATTCCAGATTTCATCGAGTTGTGGTTTGATGCCATCGCCCATCACTGCCGTCATGTGCGCGTCCCAATGCGCTCTGTCAATCATCCCTCGCGCAACTTGGGATGCCCCATAGCTAACACAAGCATTGAAGACTTCCTTTGGAAGTCTCTGGGAGCCACCACACTCAACTTCAGAACGCACCGCGCCGCCAGTAGCGGACAGTTCGGCCCGTTCGTCGCTGCGTTTGACTTTCTCGGCAGTTGGCTCTCCAAGTCTTTTCTCCAACCCGGAAAGATATTCCTCAACATGCTTGTTGGCGGCTTCCCAAATTTGATTCAAATAAGGATCGGCTTTCTTCCCATAATCTGCGCGGACAGCGGCATCAAAAGCGGCGCGGGTAGATGCGCCTTCCATGAGTTTTTGACCGTATCGGATGGCGGCAGCATCCAGAACTTCTTTCGGCATTGGACGCACTTCACCGCCTCCGCCAACTTCTCCAGCGGTTGCGACTCCAAGCCCTTCTGTTTCCGGTGCAGCTTCGCCTTTGACTTTTTCAGCGGTTGGTTTTCCGATGCGCTTTTCAGCCTCAGCAATCTTAGCATCAAGGTGTTTTTCTGATAAATCCCAAAGCTCGTCCAAGTAAGGTTCAACCCATGCACCAAGCCGCATTGACATCGTGGCGTTCCATTCGGCACGAGTGCAGCCTTCGGCAATCTCACAAGCTCCAATGGTTGCAAGATCAACAATGTCTTGAGCGTCAAATTTGATTCCACCGGGGCCAGTCATTTCTGAAACGGATTGAGCACCAGTCATGGCGCGTTTGCGCTTTCGACTTCAACAGCCGGCGGGAAATTATCAGGATCAACCTGCGACACCATCCCCACAATCACCAGCGCATTGCCCTGCTCGCCGTTCCAACCAAAAACCTTGCCCGCCGTCGTTGCCAGTTTCCCGGACACTTCCGCCCTCTCGTTCAAATGCGGCAGCTTCGGAATGATCGGCGTTTGCCGGAGCGCGTCCATGCTTTCGCCAACTTCTTCGGCCAATGCCGAGCGAACCTCATTCGAGCGTTGCGCCAATGTCTTGCCGCTGTGATTTGTGACAGCCCGTGACACCGTTTCCAGTGCGGCAGTCTTGAGCATCGGCCAGCGGTAGCGGTGCGCCCGTTGCCGCAATGCGGCTTCCGTGACGCCTACTTTTTCGGCAATCGCCTTGTAGTTGACGCCTTGCGCGTAGAGAACTTGAGCCAAATTCCAATCGGCATTTAATGCTTTCGGCACGATGGGACTCTACACCGGCGCGTGAGTTGTCACAAGCAGCTCCAAAAATCCCAAAATTTTTCGGGCGTGCCTAGCGTTGCGATGGTGGGGCCGGAAAGGAGCCCCCGTCGTCGTCTGCCGCTGGCCGGGCCAAAAAGGAAACCCCTACTTGCTCGCCGCCCGCCTGCCGCCGCAGGTTGCCAAGAACCGCGCGGGGACAACGAAAAAAAGCCCTTTGGGCAGCCCACCTTTTTGCCCGGACAGGGACACCCGCAGTTGCAATGAAGCCAACTGCCGCGCCGCCACTTGCAGCGCCATTAACCGCCCCCTCCGCCTTGAGCAAACGCCAAATCATTTGCCGCGTCCACCTTCACGGACTGCGTCCCCACAACCAAACGCGACTTTGATGACTTCTTCATAGTGCCCCCTTGTTGTTTTGATTGTGTGAACACTAAAACGCCCAAATTTTAGCAAGAGATGGATGCGGGGCACCGTGTTTCTTAATGTGGAGTTTGTTGATCAAGTGGCGCAACCAAAAGAACAGCGCTCCGAAAATAATCAAGGCAACAACCTTGATAAACACCAAGGCCCACATGTTTCCAGTTATCGCATCGGGTTGCTGTAGCCATGTAAAAAGGGGAACAAGTCCAATTACTTCCAGTCCGAACAGAACCCCACATGCGCCCCGGACGAATCGCAAGAAGCCAAACAAATAGCTCGCTGAGCGCGGCGTAGCGTCCGGCTGCCGGTGTGCTGGCTGAACCGGGACGGGAATCGGAACAGGAGGGATAACTGGTGGAGAAATGGTAGCGTTGACCGGAGATAGAATGCCCGGCACGGACGCTAAGGGAATCCACGCAGGCGAACCTCCTTCCACATAGGCGAAGTCAGAGAGCGTCAGGCTGTCGGTGGCGAGGTGTTCGCGTACCTCCTCCATTGAATATGGTCCGAGGACCTTGCCATTTCTGGTAATGTGTATAAGCATAGATTCAAAGCTTGCGCTAGTTGATGGCGTAATGTGCGCCCTGCTTTTGCCAGACTGTGTTCTCTGCAACTCAATGTTCCTGTTGCAATGTGGGCAATCAATCCTCTCGCCCAAGCCATGCGCCGGAAACTCTATCGAGCCACCGCACAGCGCACAGAAAGTCTTGATGTGGTTGTCAGAGGCGTCTTCAGGAGGACCTCCCGCCATGTCGTTCTTCTTAGAACTGATAACAAATGTGTTTTTTGGCGCTTCGCAGTCCCTTTTTTTACGTGACGTAAATGCGTCGGTGATTAACCCGATTACAGCGCATAGCAGTGCGAAGAGTGTTGCAGCGAAAACAGTGCCGAGAAGTCGGAGTGGGAACTCAGCGCCGTGCAGTGGCGAACCGGGGCTATTGTCGAAAAGCAACCCCATTGAGAGGAAAAACCCTCCTAGCGCGAATCTCTTTGTGTATTTTAGTCTCACTGGTAGGCTAGGCGAGTTTTCAGGAGAAGCCGGCTGAGGCCGGCGGCGGACCAGACTCCAACAGCGGACAGCAATGGCGGCGCAACCGATTATCCAAATTGCGCGCAGCACGAATACTAGAGCGTATTCTGGAGCGAGTCCGGGTAACGGCTGGGGCAATTTTACCTGAGCGGGAGCCACGGGCGGCGGATCGTCAATCAACGTGTAGGGCCGCGTCGGATCAAATGACGAGGGCGGCCCCGCTCCGCTTGCGGACGAGTTCATTGGGGGGGGTGCTTTGTGGGCATGGGCAACCGTCAGGTAAGGATCAATTTCATTCCTGGCATTGGACAGTTCATCCACTAACACCACCCGAAAACCGACAGCGCAACTCGCCACGCCTGGGGGGACGAGAAAACGAGACGAGGACAGTAGAGAGTCGGAGTTATACATACTCCACGACTCTCCGCGCAACACCCGGTCGGACTGGCGACTGTCAAACCAATCTTCACACAATTCGTACACGTTTCCGCCCAGGTCACAAAGCCCATACTGGTTCGGCTCAAAACTGCCCACCGGCGCGGTGTCCGCATAGCCGTCGTAGTAGGCAGTGGTATAGGGCTGGCTACCCACGGTAGCACTGCCCACGGCATGCCAGTACTTACGCTCCCAGGACATATCATGATAATTTCCCGCCCCGTTTGGCGGCGGCCAGGTCGTGCCCCACGGATAAACGTCTTTGATTTTGCCGTTTTTCTCTGTGGGTGTGCTGCCGCTCTCCTCCGGCAAACCCACCGCCACGCTCCACTCTGCATCCGTCGGCAGCCGGAACGTGTACTGGCCCGAGAGAGCGTCCGGCAAACTTGCCATCAGCCGCCGGCAAAACTCTTTGGCTTCATACCATGTCACCGTCTCCACCGGATAATCCGGCCCAGTCTTGAAACAGCTCGGATTTTTGCGCATCAGCGGCACAAACTGGCCCTGGGTGACTTCGTATTTGCCCATGAAGAACGCCCTCACGCTGCCGCGCCCTGGCACCAACAGCAGCGTCAACTTCTTCGCTCCGCTGGGCAGCCCCGGCAGATTAATGTCCAACACATCCGCCAGGCGCATGTCGGTGAGAGCGGGGTTGATCTTCACCGGAATGGAGCCGACTTCCACTGCTTCCTGCGGCGGAGCGGCGACCGGAAGGCCGGTGCTCGGGTCAATCGCCGTTGGGCCGGGTGCCGCCGCCGCCTGCGAATTCGCGTACTCAAAAACTTTGCCCGTGCCGCCGTTGGCGAGTCGAGTCTGCGCGGCCTCGCTTTGCTGGGCGGGCAGTTGAAAGACAGCGGCAGTGAGCAGCAGCAGAAGTGTGAGCACCAGCCGATTCGTTTTCATATCACCAGATTAGTTGATCCTCGCCGACTGCCGCTTGTCGGCGAATTGCTTGCGTCTGTCCTCACCCGCCGACTCTGCGCCTCGCCGCTTCCCGCGTCAATGGCAGATTTGCTTGAATCCCTCGACGAGATTTCCAATGCCCTGTCGTTTTGAAAAGTCAGATTTCACCGATTCCGGCAACGCTACCAAGGCCGCCGGCATAAAAAGGATGCCCCGGTGTCGTTTCCCCGGTGGGCTGGCAGGGAATAAGGATGCTTGCCGGTGAAAATCGTGTCGGATAGCGAAACCTACCTTATACGCGATACGCGCACACGGGCGGGGCACCCAGAATCTCCCCCGCCCCGGTCGCATGGCGGCCACGTCCCGGCACGGCTTGGCGGCGGCGCAGGCGGTCGGCGTCGGCTCGCGCTGCTCGTCGGGGTTTGAGCGGGACCGAGTCAGTGTACGGCCCGCACCAGAACCTCGCGAACGTGGCGACGTGGAACAGGCTGGACAAATGCTCGCGGTGGAACATCAGGGAGTGAACCAGCCAAATGAGTTTCTTGTTGTGGGCGCGGAGTGCGGCGCGGCCTGCAATCCAGCCGTCAATCATCCAGTCTGGCTCCGAGAGCAATGCGGAGCAGCCTGGCAGCCCAGCGACGGCGCGAATCTCGCGAATCATGCGAATGGACGAAGCGCGAGATGGCGCGAGGGTAGTTGCAAGTCCTCGGTAGAGGGAACGCGGATCAACCATGCTGAGAGAGATAAGCGAGACAACCCTCCTTTTCAAGTCGCCCCTTTGAGTCCGTCCGTCACCGCGAACCGCACACGCCAACGGACGCGCCACGATTCGCCCACGCCGCGTTTTGATTCCCGCCGCTGTGTTGACTCGCCCGGCAACGAACGACGCGCCACACGCCAAGCCAGCCGCACATTGCCCGGTGTCGAGTGTCACGTCTGTCACGTCTGTCACAGGGCAAAGGTTCTCCGCGCAAGCCGGCAATGGTTCAACCGTGAATTGAATCCGCCGTTGGGGGACTGCCGCCAAACCCGTCCGCGAACCCGGAGAAAATCGCCCTG
>CAIKLQ010001017.1 GCA_903828255.1 uncultured Verrucomicrobiota bacterium | reverse complement strand
TCACGCGCTCCGGCGCAGATTGCCGGCATGGGTCGGCATGAACACCCCATTTCCAGAACACCCGCTCCGCCACAGGCGGGCGCGGCGGTCGCCAGTCACGTTGGCGAACGCAGCCTTTGTCCGACGCAATCTCGCCCTCCATACCTCCTCAAATGCAATCCAGGCAACCAGATACGCCGCCGTGCCCAGTTCGTGACCAGGTGGGGATACACGGCGTTTTCGCTGCCGAATACCTGTTAGGCCACTGCGCGTATGAATCAAAACCTCGTCAAATCTATTCAACGCTCGTTCGCGACGCATTTCGTTAAACTTGAAAAGATAAAGGCGTTAGTTCCACGGACGGTCAAGGCCCAGACGGATGGGCGTCCTGTTAAAGTGAGAGAGATTGTATTTGACCCACTGCAAATCAAGAAGGTGAACGCCAGATTCACCGACGAGGGATTTATTTTGGACGATAAGAAGTATGTCATCGCTGTAAATGCTGACCGTTCGATTCTCGTGTGGGGAGGTGCGAATTCGGTGTTTCGTCTGCGAGCAGGTTCGCGAATCACTGGCGCATGCGATGCACGGCGGTTGGTCTTTGAAGACATCAGTCATTTCACGGACGCTTTTGAAGTAGAGGCCGCAAAGAAGGAAGTGGACGCGATGATTGCGAGGCTGAAAGGGTCGTCATGGGAATAGGGTGGCCTAACCCTGTTCACTAGAGCGAACGCGGGCTGGCCACGTCAAGGGCCAACCGAGTCGGAACCGGCTACCTGCGCCGTTCCGGTCGGTCGTGGAGGGCGTTCGGATAGCTCCACACCGTGGCAGCGGTTTTCGGCGCGGCGCGGTCCCGTATTCCCGGAGGCTGCTTGACCCAGTGCGCGAGGGGAGTGTCGTTTGCGTTCCAGTCAGGGGGCTGCGGTGACTTCGTGGATGGCGCCGGGGCCGTTGCCTTCGTCGTCGCTGGCGATGCAGAGGCAGCAGCCGGACGGGAGGACCAGCATGGGCCAGTCGCGGTCGCCGGTGGTGACTTCCCCGTCAGGCCAGCGGTGGGTGTTGATGGAGGTGAACTGGATGCCGAGGGCTTGCAATTCCGTGACGGCTTCCGCCGTGAGCATGTAGGCGAAGGGGTTGGGTTTGGATTTCATGGAACGGGATTAGCCACGGGCGGCGCGGACGGCGCCCAAAGTTTTCGGGGTGAAGTAGAGGTCCAACTCGCCGCCGGCGGCGAGAATCTCCACGATGGAGATGTAGCCGAGTTCGCCGCCATCGCCGAAGAGATCGGCCAGCCCGAACGCTTGGTGCTGGGCTTCGTCGCCGGGGCAGCCCCGGTCTTTCTCGGTGATCCACCAGGAGGCTTGACCGCCGGCGAAGTAATGCAAGCTGACGATGGCGGCGTCGCCCTTGCCGTCCTGGTCGTAAGTCTGGGGCATGGCGGCGATGCGCGTGGCGAATTCGCGGAATTTCCCGGCGAAGAACGCGCCTTCCTCGCCGCGCAGCAAGGTGCGCAGCGTGCGGAATTGAGTTGGTCCGATAAACTCCCGGCAAATGAGGAGCGCGGCGGCGAGGGCGATGGTTGGGGCGGGGG
>CAIKLQ010001016.1 GCA_903828255.1 uncultured Verrucomicrobiota bacterium | reverse complement strand
CGCGTTGGCGGTCGTGACATAAACCGGCACACTGACCTGATTGCCCGCCACGACGTTGCCTACCGGCAGCGCGGCGACTTTGGCCTGGCGATTCCACGGAGCGGCGGCGGCTAGGGCGCCGCCACCACTGGTTGAGCCACCTGGAATGAGTGTGGTAGAAACATTGGTATGATTGCCACCTGAAGACCAGGCCCGGAGCCAATTGTTGGTGTTCAATCCCAACGCTCGCAGCCGAATCAATTCCCAGTCGAGGAAGCGAATTTCCCCGTCGCCGCCCACGAAACCAGTGTCATCTTCCGGGTACGCGTCCATCGCGTTGAAAACATCCGAGAACGAGTAGGGAAGGCGGAGGCCGGCGGCGGCATAGAAGGCATTGTTGACGTCCGCGTTGTCTAGGTCGTGATTGCCGAATTGCCCGGCGTTATACCATCCGCCGGGAGACGAATCGCCCACAGTGTAGGCCACGTTCGTGACGAGAATCGTTGCGGCGAGCATGGGCGGGAAATCCACCGCCGCCTGCACGCCGTCAGAGGTGGCGCTGCTTTCGAGTAGGTAGATGGAATACGTTTGACCGGGAATCGCATTGATCGGAATGGGTACCGCCAGCAGAGCCACGACTGCGAAGCGGGTGAAGGAGACGCCGGCGGTCGTGCCCAGCGCAGAGATTTCCAAGCCCCGAATAGTGTTGTTGGTGGGATTGATGTATGGCACGACGCTGATCGAGGCTGGCGTGTCGGCCTGGGCAGAGGTTATTACTTTGATGAAATCATTCGTGGAAACATCCAACGTTCGGAACTGGCTGGAGATCCTGTTGGTAGTGCCGTTGGGAGCGACCTCGACGCGGAAGATGTAGGAGCGAACCGTGTCATTGGAGCGCAGATTCGCAACCACGGGTACGACGATGGTCGAACCGATGCCGGCCAGGAGGTTGGTACTAGGCCCAGGCGGAACGCCAACGTTGTTGGCGGCCGCGGGCAGGCCGGAGATGGTCACACTGGCGTTGGTGCCGATGAACGCTTTTACCCGTAGCGCTGTGAGGTCGTTGGTTTGGTTGACCCAGTGGATAGAACCCACGAAACCAATGCTGTCCGGCGTCATCGTCACGCGCGGGCTGGCCGGCGTGGGTTCGGTGCCATCGGTAGTGTAGAACACATCCTGCAGCCCGTTGTTCACGGTGATGGTCTGACCCATCGGAAAGTAACCCGTGAAGGGATAGATCGTCGGCGCAGCGGGCACAAACACGTCTTCCGGCCCAGTCAAACCGGTGCCGGTAATCTTGCGAATGTCGCGATAATAGACTTCACCGGTGAAAAGGTCGCCACTGGCCGCGATGGCCAGGCCGGCCGGGAAGCGCATCGGCACAAAGCGACTGGCCCCCGGGGCGACGGGGTCGCCCGGCAGGCCAAACCATACGAGCGAATTCCCACTGGATAGATTCGTGAGCGTGCCCGACCGATTCACCACGACGAGCCGATCATTGCCGGAGTCGGTTACCACGAGCAGATCGCCGCCAGCTTTGGCCAGGTGATGCGGTTGGTTGAGTTGGGCGAAAGCGGCAATGCCGATATTACTGCCCGCCCCGTTGTTGCCCGTCAGCAGGCTGACTCCGCCGCTGAGAGGATTGATCAAGCGAATGGCATGGTTGCCGGAATCGCTTACAGCAATCATGCCGTCAGCCAGTACCGCGATGCCGCGGAGTTGGGTTCCGAGATTGGTAACCGTGGCTAGGGTGGCATTACCCGAGGGCCCAAAGCGCTTGACGCTGCCCCCCAACTCACAAACAAAAAAATTTGTGGCTGGGTCCATGGTGATGGCGGTCGGATTGACCAAGGTGGTGGCGTTTGTCGCCAGGAGATTCCCGAATTTGTTGAACTTCAGGATGAAACCATCGCTGCCATTACCTTGGTTCAAGACATACACGTTGTCCGCTAGGTCCAGCACCATGGCCACCGGGCGATTCAAACTGCTGGTCGCAAATGGTACCATGACATTGTCACTGAAGCCCAGTCGCTGGACCGCGTTATTGGTTGCGTCGGCGATGAAGAGATAGTTGCCGGTACTGTCCAGCGCGACACCCATCGGGCTGTTGAAGTAGGGCAACACGTTGTAAGGTCCTGGAAGCGGCTGCGCCAAACCGGTGGCCAGCACCCCGCGAATGTCGCGGTAGAGGGTCTCCGAGGTATAGACCGTGCCGGCGGCACTAACCGCCACTCCGACCGGTGACACCATGGCTACCCAGCGCGTGCTACTGGTGCCGACGGGATCGCCGGGCCGGCCGAACCACACGTTGGCATTGGCGGAATTCAACACGTTGGTGATGGCCCCGGAACGTTCCACCACGACGAGCCGGTTATTACCGGAATCGGCGGTCACCAGCTTGTTGCCCGCCGCCCGGGCCAGTTGGCGCGGCTGGTAGAGTTTGGCGAAATTCGAGGCCCCGAGCGTGCTGCCCGAAATCCCCGGCGTGCCCGTCAGCAAAGTAACCGCCCTAGTGGTCGGATCTATCTGCCAGATCACATGATTGCCCGCATCGCTGACCGCGATGGCCCCGTCATCGAACAGGGCGATGCCCTGCAAGTTGACGCCGGCATTGGTGATCGTCGCGACTGCGCTGGCGAGGCCCGGGCCAAAGACCTTGACGGCCCCGCCCTGCTCCGCCACGAAGATATTGTCATTGCCGTCCAAGGTGAGCGCCGTGGGCAGGGTCAGACCGGTCGTTTTGGTGGCGAGGAGGTTGCCAAACGAGTCAAATTCCAGAACGGAGCCGTTGCTGCCAGTACCTTGGTTCAGCACGAAGATGTTATTGGTCGCGTCCACCGCAACCGCCACGGGCTGGTTAATGCCATCACTTGCGCCGACAAAAGCCGTCGTCGAGTTGTCTCCAAAAGCTAACACCCGCACTACGTTGTTGGTCTGGTCGGCGATGTAGAGGTTGCCGCCGCTGCTGTCCAGCGCGATCCCCATCGGGCCGTTGAAGTAGGGCAGCACGTTGAAAGGTCCGGGAGGCGGTTGCGCGAGGCCGGTGGCCAACACCCCGCGAATATCCCGGTAGAGAGTCTCCGAGGTATAGACCGTGCCGGCGGCACTAACCGCCACCCCAACCGGCAATCTCATTGATACCCAGCGGGTGCTACTGTTGCCGACGGGATCGCCGGGCCGGCCGAACCACACATTAGCATTGGTAGAGGTCAGCACGTTGGTGATGGCCCCGGAACGTTCCACGACAACGAGCCGGTTGTTGGCGGAATCCGCCGTCACCAGTTTGTTGCCGCCCGCCCGGGCCAGTTGGCGCGGTTGATATAGTCTGGCGAAATTCGAAGCCCCGAGGTTGCTGCCCGAAATCCCCAGCGTGCCCGTCAGCAAGGTGACGGCCTTGGTGATCGGATGAATCTGCCAGATCACATGGTTACCCGCGTCACTCACGGCAATGGCGCCGTCGTCGAACAAAGCGATGCCCTGTAGATTGACGCCGGCATTGGTGACCGTCACGATCGCGTTGGAGAGGCCCGAGCCAAACACTTTGACGGTGCCGCTCTGCTCCGCCACGAAGAGGTTGCCATAGCCGTCCAGCGTGAGCGCCGTGGGCTGGGTCAGGCCGGTCGCCTTGGTGGCAAGGGCGTTGCCAAAGGAGTCGAATTCCAAGATCGAACCGTTGGTACCCGTGCCCTGATTCAGGACGAAGATGTTGTTGGTCGCGTCCACCACCACCGCCACTGGCCGGTTGATGCCATCGCCTGTGCTGACAAAAGCCGTCGTCGAGTTATCCCCAAAGTTCAACACTTGCACCACGTTGTTAGTCTGGTCGGCGATGTAGAGGTTGCCACCGCTGCTGTCCAGCGCGATCCCCATCGGGCCGTTGAAGTAAGGCAGCACGTTGAAAGGTCCGGGAGGCGGCTGGGCCAGACCGGTGGCCAGCAGTCCCCGAATGTCGCGGTAAGCAGTCTCGGAGGTGTAAACCGTGCCGGCGGCACTAACCGCCACCCCCACCGGTGACACCATAGATACCCAGCGCGTGCTGCTGGCGCCAGCCGGATCGTCAAGCTGGCCAAACCACACGTTGGCATTGGCGGAATTCAACACGTTGGTAATGGTCCCGGAACGTTCCACCACGACCAGCCGGTCGTTACCGAAATCGGCTGCCACCAGTTTGTTGCCCGCCGCCCGGGCCAGTTGGCGTGGTTGGTAGAGCTTGGCGAAATTCGAGTCCCCCAGCGTGTTACCCGAAACCCCCGGCGTGCCCGTCAGCAAGGTGACAGCCTTGGTGATTGGGTGAATCTGCCAGACCACATGGTTGCCCGCGTCACTCACGGCAATGGCCCCGTCGTCGAACAGCGCAATGCCCTGCAGGTTGACGCCGGCATTGGTGACCGTCACGATCGCGTTGGAGAGGCCCGAACCAAACACCTTCACCGCGCCGCCCTGCTCCGCCACGAAGAGGTTGCCATAGCCGTCCAGCGTGAGCGCCGTGGGCTGGGTCAGGCCGGTCGCCTT
>CAIKLQ010001015.1 GCA_903828255.1 uncultured Verrucomicrobiota bacterium | reverse complement strand
GTCTTTGCCGGTGGCGTTGACCTTGGCCTTGTGGGCTACGAGCACTTCTGCCACGCCAGCGAAACCATTCTTGGCCGCGAAGTGGAGCGGCGTCGAGCCTTGCGGGCCATCCGTGGCTTGCACGTCTGCGCCGCGCTGGAGCAACAGTTCCGCCATCGCTTTGTGCCCGCCATTGGCGGCGGTGATCAGGGGCGTCCATTGTTCCTCGATCTTTCCACGTCTGCCGGCCGGCGTATTGACCGTGGCCCCGTGATCCAGAAGAAACGTGGCCACCCGCAACTGTCCGTTGAAGACGGCTAAAAACAAAGGTGTGCCGGCCTCACCGCGCGGGGCGTTGATGAGATCGGGGCTGTTCTGGATCATGGCTTTGATCCGGCGGATTTCGGCGTCCTCGTCATCGGTGGTGGAGGCAGGTTGACCGGCTGCTGCAACCTCACGAGCCGGTGTGATTGCGGCTGCGGTTTGCAAAACATGCAACCGGGCTTTTTGGACGCCGACGTTAAAGTCCACCCGTTCCTTAATCATGGAAAGTTGGTTTCTTAGTTCCAATTGCGTATCCGCGACAAGGTTGGTGGTGTAATGCGCTTCCGGCACCGGCCCGTCGGGACCGAAGGAAGTGAGATATCCGCCAAGTTTGGTGCCTAGAATTGCAAATTGCATAGTTCGATCCGCACTTGGATTGGCGCGCAGAATTGCTTCCTGCTCCTTTAGCCTCGGCAGGTTCAGCAACATCTTCTTAAGGGTTTCGTCGGGGAAAAAGGCAAGCACCGCCCGGGCCTGCTCTTCAGCCTTATCTTTGAGTTTTTCGATGCCCCCAAGTTGCGCACCCAGGCGCCCAACTTCCTGCTCCTCTGCGAGGGTCTTTTGCAGACCGGTGGTGGTGACGGTCGAGTCCAAGCCCGCCAGATTCTGCCGACTCAACGTGACAAGCGTTTGCTGATCAGAAAACTCCCGCACGATGCGCTCGTATTGCGCCGAGGCTTCGTTGGTCTTGCCCTGCTTGCGATAGACTTCGCCCAGCCGGAAAATCGCCGTGGCCGCCAGCTTGCGGTCCTGATCGAAGCGCGCGCTCACGGCCTGATACGCCTGCGCCGCCGCTTCGAGGTTGTGATTGGCCTCCTCCTCGAACAACCCGCGTTGAAGAGCGGACGTGAGATCGTTGGTCGCCGCGTGCGAAGCTGGGGGAATTAACGCAAAGACGCAAAGGAGCAAAGACGCAGAGACAACGACGGCGGCGTGGCGCGGCGCTTTCCGCCGCCGTCCAAAAGCGGCTGGGTCGCCCCACCTCCTCTGCGCCGTTGCGGCTTTGCGCCTTTGCGTTGATAAAACTCCCCGAGCCACGGCGTTCGCTCCGAAGTCAGCGGATTCAGTTTTCATGGTTGGCATCATGGCGCGCTTGAGCGTTTCGAGTTGTCACGGTTTTGCAAAATCAGACCAGGCAAACCACGAAACACACGAACTACACGAAAGTCCGGACGAAGAGCGCAGCTGGAGTTCCTTCCGTGCTGCATTTCGTGTGTTTGGTGTATTTCGTGGTTCACAACTCCAGCTTGTAGCCGACGCCATGCACGGTTTTGAGCCAGCGCGGGGCGTCGGGATTCTTCTCCAGCTTGGCACGCAGGCTGGCGATGTGGTTGTCCACCGTGCGCGTCGTTGGGAAGGCGGTGTAGCCCCAGACGGCATCGAGAAACCGTTCGCGCGACACCGGTTCGCCCGCCGCTTCGGCCATCAGCCGCAACATGGAAAACTCCTTCGCCGTGAGATGAATCTCTTTTCCTCCGCGTGTAGCCGCCGGCGTGAGTCGGCGCTGATTTCCCTCCAGTTTGCGCGGACTAATGCCCACGGCTACGACATCTGAAGTTTTCACGCGCACCGCCGTCTGCCGGGCCAGGTCAATCTCCACCTCGCCCAGCTTGAGCTTCGTCACCGCTTTGCCCTGGCGATGGGTGCGCCGCAGCAACGCCCGCACGCGCGCCAGCAGTTCCTCCGTGCTGAACGGCTTGACGAGATAATCATCCGCGCCCGCATCCAGCCCGGTGACGCGATCCTCCACCTGGCCCTTGGCCGTGAGCATGAGCACGGGCATAGCATGGCCGAGCCGGCGCAACTCCGCGCAGACCGCGAAGCCGTCGAGCTTGGGCATCATGATGTCGAGCAGGATGAGGTCGGGCTTTTCCTCCACGGCTTTGCGCAGGCCGACCTCGCCGTCCTCGGCGGTGAGCGGGCGGTAGCCTTCGCCCTCCAGCACGTCCGCCAGGGCGGTGCGCATCGGGGTTTCGTCTTCGATGATCAACACTCGTGACATGGCTTCATTTCACCGCAAAGACGCCAAGGCGCAAAGGCGCAAGGCAAATCAGGTGTTCTTTGCGTCTTCGCGTCTTTGCGCCTTTGCGTTAATTTCAGGCAACTCGATTGTGAACCGACTACCTTTGCCAACTTTGCTTTCAACCCGCACGCGGCCACCGTGCGCCGCGACGATGTGTTTCACAATGCTTAATCCGATGCCGACGCCCTGGGTTTCGCGCCGCAACTCCGAGCCGAGCCGGTGGAAACGCTCGAATATTCTCTCGCGCTCTGAGGCGGGAATGCCCGGGCCGTGGTCCGTGACGGAGAGCGTGATGCGTGATGCGTGATGCGTGATGCGTGGAGTTCCAGCGCCTCCTCGTTCTTGTTCTCGTCCTTCGTCCTCGATCCGGGCGGCGTGTTCCGTGTTGCGTGTTGCGTCAAGCAGCTCGACGAGCACGGGTTCACCTTTGGGCGAGTGCTTGATGGCGTTGTCAATCAGGTTGACCAGCGCCTGCTGAATCGCCCGTCCATCAACCTCCATTTCGGATTTTGGATTTTGGATTTTGGATTTCAGCTGCACTCCGCGTTCCGCCGCATACGGCTCCAGGAGTTTGACCGTTTGCTCCACCAGGGCGGTGACGTTCGTCGGCTCGAACTCGTATTGCTTCCGGCCTTGCTCGATGCGCGAGAAATCCAGCACGTTTTCGATCAGCGACGAGAGCCGGCGACACTCCTGCACGATGAAGCGGAAATACTCGTTTTGCTTCGCCGGCTCGGAAATCTTCCCACGCTCCAAGCTCTCCGCCAGCAACCGCACCGACGCGATGGGCGCCCGCAGTTCGTGCGAGACGCTGGAGACGAAGTTGGATTTCAGGTCGTTGAGCGCGAGTTGCCGGTGAAAGGAGCGCCAGGCGACCATCAGGCCAAACAGCGCCGCCGCCGCCGCGGTGGCGACGAGGCTCATGGAGAGAACCGCCCGCCGGCGTTGCGCGGCATACATCAATCCAGGATCAACCAGTCGCAAGGCGAGCTTGAAGCGCGGTTGGGCCGGCAGGGCTTCAAATCCCAAACCGAACCCGGGGCCGCGCCGGAGCGCATCCCTAGTGTAGGCTGGGCTGCTTAAGCGGCCTTCGGCGGAAGCGAAGCACGCTGTGGGCGACGTAGGGTTCAACGATGCCCCCCACGGCTGCGGCACAGGAATGGACTCCCCCTCCAATTCAATGCTCAAAGTCAGGTAAGGGACGGGTTTGATTCCTTTGATGGATTGCAGCGCGTTGGAAAATGCGTTCACAACGGCATCCTTGGAATACAGGAAAGCGTGGACCGATGATCCCCCGTCGCTCGATGAACCAACCGTTGCCGCGCTGCCGAAGCTCTTCGAACCCGGTAGCAGGACGGAAAGCCAATGTGCTTCTCCCGGTTCTCCAATCCAGAAGCTATTGGTCGCATTCGATCCGAATTGGCCGCTGCGCTGAATGAGTTGTGCCAGCGCCCACTTCTCCTTCATGTGCTCGAAGTGTTCGCGCATGCGCTGCACGTAGGTGCGGTAGGGATCGTTGCCCTCGGCGCGCGCATCCACGCAATCGAGAAGTGGACTCGTCATCAGACTGGGATACAACCAAACCTCGCGGACGACACCCTGCCATTGTTCGGGCGAAAAGCGCCGGGACGTCCGGACCCGGACGGATTCGAGCGTTGCCAAGGTGGACAAGGGCAGTCCGGCTTCGCTCGCGGCGCCTCGCCAGGCGTTGGTGGCGGGTTGATACGCGCCGGCAATTGGGAGGACGCCGCCGCAAGTCTCGGCAAAGTGCACCCATTGCGTCAGGGCGCTCGCGGGCGGCGCGTCGGCGAGAGTGGTGCGCAGCCGCAGAAACTCGGCCGCCGCCTGCGCGTGAGGCGGCGGCGACGTCTTTTGGAAGCGCGCAACCACATTCTCTACCTCGCCAGAATCGGCTCGGTTGATTAGCCGCGAGGGAAGCTCGTCCCAAGCCAGCCGCTGCTCGCCGTTCAATTCGACCAGCCATCGAGGTGGTTGCGGATGCAGGAAGCGCGCGCCCGGTTCCGCAAGTTCCCCATCCGATCCAAAAACGAGATCGGGCAATGGCCCCTCTTTTGGGCTGATCATTTGCGTTCCGCCGGAATCCTCCATTACGGCTGGGCCGTCCTCCGTCATCGGGAACAGGAGCTTTGCATCCTGAGCCAGCCGCCATTGGGAGACGGCAGACAACCATTTTTGCTCGTGAGTGGCTCGCAGTTGAGCCCAGGCTACGCGGACGCCGGCGCGAGTCACAAGTTCGCGAGCCAGCCCCTTAACCAGCTCCCCTGCCCGGTCCCGAGCCTCGCGTTCCACGGCGGCGCGATCCTGGCGCAACACCCAGAAGCTCACCGCAGTCAGCGCGATGACCGGCAACAAAATCAGCAGCGCCTGCCAGAGAAAAGTTGGCCTCCTTGGTTTGCGCGTCCCGCTCATGTTCAATCTGTTCTTTATGCCCACGAGACTACGCGGGCGGCCAGCCGCAGTTGTCACGGTTTTGCAAAATCGGCAGAGGGAGTGGCGCAAGCGTCCTCGCTTGCGATCGTGTCGCGAGCCTCTGGCTTGGCGGCGAAGCGGCGGTGGTTCGAGGCTGCAACCTGAAAAGTTGCCGACACGGTTGCAAGCCGGAGGCTGGCACCACTACCCGCCCGCCGCCGTAACGCTTGTTTAGAACAATTCCAATTATTGACTCCGGTTGCCCGGCGGCTAACCTGTCGCCTCCGATGAGTCTGGTCGAGAATCGAACCTTTGAGAGCGAGTTGGGCGAGCGGCTAGCGACGAGCGGTTTCCGCTTCACGTCGCAGCGGCGGTGCGTCTATGACGTGTTGCTCCAAACCCTGGATCATCCCACGGCGGACGATGTTTTCGTGCGGGCCAAACGCGTGATGCCGGAAATTTCGCTGGCGACCGTCTATAACTGTCTCGATGCGCTGGTGGAGAGCGGCGTGGTCCGGCAGGTGCAGCTTCAGCGCGGCGCGGCGCGGTTTTGCCCGAACATGGAGGAGCATTGCCACTATTACTGCGATGCTTGCGGCGCGGTGTTTGACGTGGCGCTGACGGCGGATTCGACTTTCATGCCACCGCCCAAGGGCTTCAAAGTTGATCACTACGAGATCGCCGTCCACGGCGTCTGCGCCGCGTGCGCGAAGCAGAAATAATTTCACATGAGCACCGCCACAGAAACCATCGAGGATTTGGTAAAGACGGAATACAAATACGGTTTCTACACCGACGTGGAAACCGAGTCCGCGCCGCCGGGTTTGAGCGAGGACACGATCCGCATGATCTCGCGCAAGAAGAACGAGCCCGAGTGGCTGACGGATTGGCGGCTCAAGGCTTATCGCCACTGGCTGACGCTGTCGGAGCCGACTTGGCCGAAGGTGCATCACGAGAAGATCAATTATCAGGACATTGTTTACTTCTCGCAGCCCAAGCCCAAGAAGGACGCGCCGAAGAGCCTCGACGAAGTTGATCCGAAGCTGCTGGAAACCTACGAAAAACTCGGCATCCCGTTGCGTGAGCGTGGCCGGCTGGCGGGCGTGGCGGTGGACGCGATCTTTGACAGCGTGTCGGTCGGCACGACGTTCCGCAAACAGCTCGCGGAGAAGGGCGTCATCTTCTGCTCCTTCACCGAGGCGGTGCATGACCATCCCGAGCTGGTGAAGAAGTATCTCGGCTCGGTCGTGCCCTACACGGACAATTTTTACGCCGCGCTCAACTCCGCCGTCTTCACCGATGGTTCGTTCTGTTACATTCCCAAGGGCGTGCGCTGTCCGATGGAGCTTTCCACCTACTTCCGCATCAATGCCGCGAACACCGGCCAGTTCGAGCGCACGCTCATCGTAGCGGACGAAGGCGCGCACGTCAGTTACCTCGAAGGCTGCACCGCGCCGATGCGGGATGAAAACCAATTGCACGCCGCCGTCGTGGAACTTGTCGCGCTTGAGCGAGGCGAAATCAAATACAGCACGGTGCAGAACTGGTATCCCGGTGACGAGAACGGCAAGGGGGGCATCTACAATTTCGTGACCAAACGCGGCCTGTGCAAAGGGCGGAACTCAAAAATTTCCTGGACGCAGGTCGAAACCGGCTCGGCCATCACCTGGAAATACCCGAGCTGCATTTTGCAGGGGGACAATTCCGTCGGTGAATTCTATTCGGTCGCCGTTACGAACAATTACCAGCAAGCCGACACCGGAACGAAGATGGTTCACATCGGCAAGAACACGAGCAGCACGATCATTTCCAAGGGTATCTCGGCCGGCCACGGGCAGAACAGCTATCGCGGCCTGGTGAAGATTCAGAAGAGCGCCACGAACGCGCGCAACTTCTCGCAGTGCGACTCCATGCTGATCGGCTCGAAGTGCGGCGCGCACACGTTTCCCTACATCGAGGTGAAGAACACCACGGCCAGCGTCGAGCACGAGGCTTCGACCTCGAAGATCGGGGAGGACCAGATTTTCTATTGCAACGCGCGCGGCATTGCCACGCAGGACGCCGTGAACATGATCGTGAACGGCTTTTGCAAGGAAGTCTTCAAGGAATTGCCGATGGAGTTCGCGGTGGAAGCACAAAAGCTGCTGGGCGTTAGTCTGGAAGGAAGTGTAGGATGAACGCGTATGAAAGATAAACAAATGGCGATGCAGACGATCAGCCAACTCCCCGAAAACGCTTCGATGGACGAGATCGCCGAGGAATTGCAGATCATGGCGGCGATCCGGAAGGGCAAGGCCGATGTGAAAGCCGGACGCGTGAAGCCTCATGCCCAGGTTGAGAAAATGTTTGAGGCATGGATTTCAAAGTAATCTGGACCGACTCGGCCATCGCTGACCTGAAGGAGGCCTGCGATTACATTGCCCGGGATAACCCATTGGCGGCGGGAAAGGTCGGTCGGGGGATTCTGGATCATGTGCGAATCCTGGAAACGTTTCCGTTGATCGGCCCGGCGTATCCGCCACGTTCCCGCGGCACCATCCGCGAGATTGTTTATCGAAATTACCGGATATTTTATGAAGTCATGGACCAGCCGAAGCGCGTTCACGTTCTGCGCATCTGGCATGGAACTCGAGGGGAACCCGAGTTCTGTTGATTTGAATCTAAAGAATTAAAAATGAGCCAACCCATCCTCGAAATCAAAAACCTCAGCGCCGGTGTTGAGGGCAAACAAATCCTCAAGGGCGTCAGCCTGACCATCAATCCCGGCGAAGTCCACGCCGTCATGGGCCCGAACGGCAGCGGCAAGAGCACGCTGGCCGCAGTGCTGGCGGGCCGCGACGGCTACGACATCACCGGCGGCAAAGTGCTGTACTTCGGCAAAGACCTGCTCGACCTCGATCCCGAGGAGCGCGCGCGCGAGGGCTTGTTCCTCGCGTTCCAGTATCCAGTCGAAATTCCCGGCGTGAACAGCACCTACTTTCTTAAGGCCGCACTGAACGAAGTTCGCAAGCACCGGGGCGAGTCAGAACTCGACGCCATCGAATTCCTCGCCCTCGTAAAGGAGCGGATGAAGTTGCTGGAGTTGAAGGACGATTTGCTCAAGCGCTCGGTGAACGAAGGCTTCTCCGGCGGTGAAAAGAAGCGCGCTGAGATTTTCCAGATGGCCGTGCTCGAACCCAAGCTCGCCATCCTCGACGAAACCGATTCCGGCCTGGATATTGACGCGCTCAAAGTCGTCAGCAACGGCGTGAACAAACTCAAGCGCGCCGACAACGCCCAACTCGTCATCACGCATTACCAGCGGCTGCTGAATTTCATCGTGCCGGATTTCGTTCACGTCTTGGTGGACGGTCGTATCGTGAAAACCGGCGGCAAGGATCTCGCGCTCGAACTCGAAGCCAAGGGTTACGACTGGATTCTCAAAGGCGTAGCGGCGGCGGCGTGAGTTTACGCCGGATCGGCGGCGCGCCGGGCTCCGTCTTCATCAACTTCCTTCACTGAAATGTTCCAGCTCCGGCGAAAGCCGGACCGCGTTTCGCCATGCGAGCAATTTCGCCGCGGTTGATTCGTCGCCATCGCAGGCGCTATCGCAAAGATCAAGCACTCAAAAACTCGAGGCCTTAACTAACCGCCATTCGGGACTGGCCCCTTCCTGTCAAAACCCGGACCAGCTCAGGCGGTTCGCCGAGCGATCACCAGCCTCCGCCCCATGCGGACACCGCCCACCGCCAGCGCCAGCCCACCGAATACGCCCAGCGCAACAGTCGTTGGTTCCGGCACGGCGGTCACTGCGCTAAACTCAAACGATGGAGCAGCTCCCGATGGAAGATCCGCCCAAAACGAGATTTTATCCACGGCAGTTAAACCAGGCTGGGTCGGGCTCGACCCAGTGTAAGTGAAGGACGCGGCACCCGCCCCGCTCACAGTGGCCCCGTAGGTTGCCCAGGTGGCGCCTTCCCACACCGTGATTCCGAAAGGCTGGGTCGAACTGGCGGATACAAAATTGACCACAAAACTTAATGCTGCGGTAGAACTGGATCCACTGAGGCTTAAAAGGTTGTAGGGGGTCGCGGCGGTCCAGGTAATCGTGTGAACTGAATGACCCGCAGTCGTTGCGCCACCCGAGAGCACCGTGCCCCCATACCCGTTATCCCTGAAGAAACGCTCACCCGGCGTAATTCCACGAAGATCGACGGCTGACCGCCGCCGCATAGACCTGGGCAATGGCTTCGTTGAAATGAATGTGGTCGTAACCACCATCGAACCACCAGCCGGCCACCTTGTCGCCGTAGCGATCCGACCATTCCTGGATCACAGCGGCCCATTTGCGAGCGAACGTGAGATCAAGCGGTTGATCTTTTTTACCCTCGGGCAGGCCGAAGGCTTTCTGGGCGCGAGCATCCTGGTTCGGCACCTGACACGGCAGGTAGAGCATCAACCGGATGCCGCGGGATTGCAGAGCGCGGTGCAAGTCGAGCGGGAGATCGCGGCGCGAACAGCGTTCGCCCGCGGCATAACCGGTGACGCGGTCATACGTCGCGTTGGGTGAATTGAAATAGCCGGAGTTTTGGCCCAGCGTGACCACGAAATACTTCGCTCCAACCGCCTCCAGTTGTCCGGCCAGGGCCGCGACATCGAAGTCTTTCACTTGGTCGAGTTGGCGGGCATCGCCGGGGAGAAGATGCATGAAGACGCCGTAGCGCGCCTGCTGAAGCCAGTCGGTGTTGGGGTTGCGGGGCGCGGCCATCAAGCCGCCCGTTGCCGCCAAAAGCCAAACCGTCGCCAGCCGGAGGATCGTGGTGTTCATTGTAATTAAGTGTGCCGTGTCAACGCCAGCAGGGTCGCGCTTTAGCAGGACCGGTCAAGGAGGAACAACGAATTTTCAATGACACTCGATTGCTTTCCGCGGGCGCGGCTGAACGGCCTCAACTCGTGACATCCGCCAACCTGCCGCACGCAGCATGAATAGGCGCGGTGTTGGCTGGGTGAAGCCGATGCAATTCTGACAATCACACTTCGCATTTCCCCGCCTCCAGATTAGACTCGCGGAGATATGAATCCGAAGTCGCCGCCAACTCCGATCTCCCGGATTACCTCAGAAATCCGCTCGGTTTGTTTTGCCTTTGTCTGTTCGTTGGCAGCCTGATTGTCGGCACGTCCGCCGCACCCGCCGCCAATGCCCCTCGCGACTGGCGGCACCGGATTCCGTCCTCTGCGTTTCAGAAGACAGCGGTCGCCGAATGGACGTCGCCGCTCGTGCAGCCCGCCTTCGCTTTTGAGGAGTTGATTTATTCCTGGCATATCCAAAAACCGGGCGACACTTTCCGCCTCTACCTTCAGGCGGTCTTCGGTCCGTCCGACCAAACTGATTGGCTTTACGCCGGATATTGGGGTGCCGTGACAGAAGCCGTCACCAACCGCCAATGCCCCACCTTCGATCGCGGCGTTTTGGACATGGATTTTCTCAAGCTGACGACCAAGGCAACCGGCTTCCGCTTTCAGGTTCGGGCGACGGGTTCGAATGCGCTAGCCGCGCCGCCCGCGTTGACGGTCGTCGTCACGGACAATCATGCGACCACCGCCGCTCCGCGTGTCGAACCGGAGCGAGTGGACGCACCGGTGCTGGATATTCCTTTGCGCCGCCAGTTGGATTCGCAGGGCCGGTGGATGAAAGACCGCTGCCAATCCGCCGCCCTCGCTTCGGTCATGGAGTATTTCGGGAAATCCGTGCCGCTGGAAGAGATCGTCCGGCTGACCAACGATCCAGAATACAATTACGCGGGGATTTGGCCGCGGGTGATCGGCGCGGCGCGCGAATTCGGCTACGAGGGTTACATCGAACGTTTCCGGGACTGGACCGCAGTTCGTCGGACACTGGCGGAAAACAAAATCATTCTCTGCTCCATCCGCTTGAAGGAGGGCGAAGTCAAATCGCCGCCCTATGTCTCGATGGGCAATCATATCGTGGTGCTCTGCGGCGCAACGGAGGATGGCCGGGTGGTGGTGACGGACTCCGCGCTCGGCAAGAGTGGCCGGGGGCATCTCTGCCAGTGGTTGCAGAGCGATTTCGAGACCGTCTGGATGCAGACCAAAGGCGGGGTGGCGATGGTGATTTGTCCGCCGTCCGGCGCTGTGGCGCGGCGCGTCACCGCCCTCCCACCGTTTCCGAAAGACCGGGTCATCTCCGCGGGCGATGATCATTGAGGCGTTCAATATTTGTTCCGGGTTGGCATCGGGAGAACTGGCCAGCCGCTGGCGCTGGTTGCGCGCCGTGCCGAACTACCAGCCATCTCCGGTCGCGCCAGTCGTGAGCGGAATGAAGACTCTTTCTTCTGGGCTATGGCAGCGGCAATTCGGGCTTGGAGCCAGGGGGTCTTGCACTACATTTATCGCTTGGCAAACTTCACTGCGCCCGTGACCACTCCTGTTCAAACGAGATTCAGACCGGCAGGGACGCCATCCGCGGCGTTTTGGTTATGCTTCGCCCTGTCCTGGGCCAGTCAGCTTTTCGCCACCGACTGGCCGCAGTGGCGCGGACCCGATCGCAACGCCAATTGGAGCGAGTCGGGGATCGTCGAAAGGCTTCCCACTAACGGGCTAAAGATCCGCTGGCGGGCCCCCATCGCCATGGGATATTCCAGTCCGGTGATTGTGGGGGTAAGATTTATCTCAGCGACGCGGAATTGAAAAAGCCGCTCGTTCGCGAACGGGTTCATTGCCTGGCGGGCGGTTCCGGAAAAGCGCTTTGGACCTACTCCTACGTTCACCCGGTCCCAGACTGGTTTTTCACGGAAGAGCAAGCGCGCAGGCCGGGCGCCACTCCCATCGTGCGGAAGGGAAAACTCTATGCCCTCGATTTATTTGGAAACCTGGTTTGTCTCGACACCCTCCAAGGGAATCTGGCCTGGAAGAAAAACCTCAAAGAGGAATTCCAGATGAAGGAGACGTCGGTGGACGCGTCCCCGCTGATCGAAGGAGATCTTTTGATTCTGATGCTCGGCGGCAAGCCGGGAGCGGGAATTGTGGCGCTCGATCGGAACACTGGCCGCGAAGTCTGGCGGGCGCTGGATGAAGCGGTCACATGGAGTTCACCTATTGTCATCGCTTCGGGAGGAGTGAGGCAATTGATCGTCTGGACGCAACAATCCGTGAGCTCGCTGAATCCGACCAACGGAAAAGTGTATTGGCGGGAGGCGACCAGCACCGGCGGATCTCCCGGCACCGCGGGCGTATCAACTCCAGTTTTTGAGAACGGTTACTTGCTGGTCAGCGGATGGATGTTCCAACTGGAGAAGGATCGCCCCGTCGCCAAAACGCTCTGGACCGGTCGCTCGAGGACCGCGCCGGGTGCGCTTATCATCACCGCTACGACATGGACCCGGCACGCTACCAGGCGCTGATGGCCCAGGACCAGCAGCTGCAGGCCCGCGTCGAGCAGCTCGAAGCCCAGCAGGCCCAGCGCGATCCGAGCTTCACTCCCACCGGCCTCGACCGTGATTTGATGTACTCCGACCAATACGTGGAGCGCACCTACAGCAACCGACCGACCGTGGCCGGCCGAGTGGCTTTCTGGGCCTTGGGAGTGCCCGCCGCCGTTGGTCTCTCAGGACTTTTCATCTGGCTGATTTGGTTCAAACGCTGGCAAACCGCAACCTAAACAAAACCCCGTAAACTAATGCAATTCCATCTGCCTGAATACTTCGCAGGCGACCTCGTGGCCACGGTCGCGTTCGGCATCGTCGCGATCTTCCTCATCGTCCTCGGCTATATCGTCTTCGACAAGCTGACGCCGAAGCTGGACTTCAACGATCTCCTCAACAAAGGGAATGTGGCCCTGGCGATTGTCATGGGCAGCTTAATCCTGGGTCTCTGCTACGTCATCGGCCGAGTGGTGTCGTCCATCCTCGGAGGCCCTTGATGAACCCCGCCAGCCAGGGCAAGACCCTGTGGGAGATGTTTCAGGAACGGCTGCACGGAACCGGTAACGTCGCGGGCATCGCCTTTTGGAACCCGCTGGCGCTCGCCGTCGGTTCCCCGGTGCTGGTTCCCTTCGCCAACGGACCCGAATTCGCCGGTCACGACTTCACGGTCCAGGAAATCCGCGAATACACGCGGCGGATCGGCGGGCAAAATTTTCGTTTCACCGATTATCTACTGCGCGGCGTCAGCACCCGGTCGTTCGACACCGCCGACACCCTGGCCGTCCGCCTGCGGATCGTCCCGAACGCAGCCGGCAGCCACGATTCGCTCCTGCTCCGGCGCTACGACGAATTCGCCTTTGCCGAAGACTTCTTGGCCGTGCTGAAGGACACCACGCGGGTCTTTGAGGTGACCGACGACGCCTCCGGCGCCCGCGAGACTTTCACGCGAATCAACGACCTGCTCGACTCCTTTGAAGCCGCCGTCCTGGTAGTGGCTGAAACCTCCGCCGACGGCAGTGACTCTTCAAAGCAGACCACCGGCTTGAAGGTGGAGTACTGGGATTACTGGCGCGACGTCGATATCGGCGCCGGCAAGACCGCCCAGGAATTCCTTTTCCCCGAAATGAACTCGGAGACAGGCTGGTTCGAACTCTGGCGCGGTCGCGAATTCTTCTCCTGACGCCGCGCGGACTGTGACGCTGACAAGCCCCAGCCGCACGATCCGATCCGCATGAAACACCCGGCCCAACCCGGAACGGCAGTTCACACATCCAGCGCTGTGAGCACTCGGCGCCGACAATGTCACCACTGTGCCACCGTCCCGCTCGCCGCCGTGTCACCATCAATTCCAAATTGCCACACCAGTTCTTCCCGGTCGACTGGAGGCTCTGAGACTCGGCCACCCGGCAGTGAGAAATTCCCGGTTGAAAATTCTCCTCCGGTATGCTCACGTTTCACCCATGCAGCCCCGCAAGACTTGTTTGGAACTCTGTACTTTGGGTTCGTTCCGCCTCCCGGCGCTGATGCTCGCTGGCGCGGTGCTCAGTGGACATTCCCAGGTCTTTGTGTCCCCCGGCAGTGTCGCCACGGTGGAAGGGAACGGGCGGCTGAACTCCGCTCCGTTCAACAATGTCAGCCGCTATCAGCAGATATATGCCGCCTCGGAATTTACCCCGCTGCATGGTCCTCGGCTCATCACTCAGATCGCTTTTCGGGTCGATGCAACGCAGGCGGCGCCGTTCACCCATACCTTCACGAACATTCAATTCAATCTCTCGACCACCCCCACCCCCGTCAGCGGGTTGAGCCCCACCTTCGCCAGCAATGTCGGCCCCGACGACACGGTGGTTTACAGCGGCCCGCTGACGTTCACAACGGCCAACGCCATCGTGTGGGGCAATGCCAAGGCCTTTGACCTGGTGGTGAATCTCACGACGCCCTTCGTGTATGATCCCAGCGCCGGCAACTTGCTGCTGGACATCCGCAACTTCAGCACTGGTTCCAGCGGCTTTTTCGACGGCAACTCAGACGCCTCCGCAACCCCAGGCGTCCGGCTCAATTTCCTGGACAACTCGACCAGTGGTGCCTCCGGCACGGTCCAGTCGTTTGGTCTGATCACGCGATTTACGTTCCAAAACGGCATCACAGCCACGGGCCCGGTGGTCCCCGAACTCGCGGCGCTGGACCAGGCGATGACCAATTATCTGGCGGGACACGCCTTCGAGGCCGGCACCCTCGCGCTGATGAAGGACAGCAAGCTCGTGTTTCGTCAGGGTTACGGCTGGCGGGACACCAATCTCGTGACCGCGGCGCATCCGGACAACCTGTTTCGCCTGGCCAGCGTGTGCAAGCCGATCACCGGTTGCGCCATCACCAAACTGGAAAACGCCGCCGCCATCACTGCCGGCACCAAAGTGTATTCCTACCTCGGCATTCAGCCCTGGGGCGGTTCTTTGGTGGATTCCCGGATTACCAATATCACGGTGCAAAACCTGATCGACCATGCCGGGGGCTGGAACCGGAACATCTCGCCGATTGGCGACCCGGTGTTCAGCACGGTCCAGATTTCTTCGACCCTGGGGTTGAGCTACCCTGCCGCCGCCACGAATGTCATCAGTTGGGTGCTCTCCCAACCGCTGGATTTCGCCCCCGGCACGTCCAACGTGTATTCCAATTTCGGTTACCAAATGCTGGGCCGGGTGGTGGAGAAAGCCAGCGGCAAATCTTACGTCAACTACTTGCAGCAAAACCTCCTCGCGCCATTCGGTATCACCAATATCATGCAGAGCCGCAGCCGGCCGCGCGACCTCGACCCCTGGGAAATCTGGTACGCGGACTCGCCTTACCTGTATCAGTCCGCGGTGGATTATCCGACCAACCTCTCGGTGCGTTGGGCGGACGGCGGGGGGTATTATGAATCCTTCGATGCCTTTGGCGGGTTGAGCGCCTCGGCACCCGGCCTCTGCCCGAAGGCCGGGCAATCAGCCGTGCCCGACTCTTTGTCTCGGCGGACGACTGGTTCACTGCGCGGCTGAATGGCGAGAAACTCGGTGTTGAGAGCAATTGGCAGATTGGCAAACAGTTTAATGACCTCGCGCGCCGACTAAAGCCAGGCTCCAACATTCTTGCCGTCGTCGCCCAGAACAAGCCCGCGGACGTGCCGGCGAATCCCGCCGGACTGATCGCCTGTCTCGAAGTCCGCTTTGCCGATGGCGAAACGTTGAGGCTGATGTCCGATGCCACCTGGCGGTCGGCGAAGGATTCCGAGGTGGGCTGGGAGACAACGAGCTACGACGACTCGGGGTGGTCGCCGGCGCAGACGATCGCGAGCTATGGCGGCCCGCCGTGGGACAAGATCGGTGGTCAAAGTGAATTTGACGGGCCGCAAGCCGCGGGCATCGCCGGCTCGGTGCGCATCGTCTGGGTGCCGCGCAGCGAGCCGATCCTCGTACGCAACCTCGGCTCGCGCGCCGCGTGGACCGCGACGTATTTCGACCCCGTGAACGGCGGGAAGACGGTGTTGCCACCAATCCACGCCGGCGACGATGGGTCATGGACTTGTTCCTCGCCCGTTGGCCAGGATCACGACTGGATTTTGATCCTGGAGCCGAAAGCCGGCGCGAAAGCATCTGCCCTCAAGGTGGGAAGGTAGTTCAGTAATGGCTCTTGCCGTTCCACTCCTGTCCAAGTGCGAGCGTCCGGCAAGAAAGTGCGAATGCAGTCTTTATCACCCCGCGTCCACGTCGCCAGGCCTCGGCTCGTGGAGTGAATGCGACCCGCTTGCGGGCAGTGGCTGCAGCGGGCGCACCATCGAGGCTCAGGAAATCCGTGCGACCCTTCGGGTTTGCCTGGCGGTGGATCATCAGGTCCCGGACACAAGACCCGCCGCCGAGTTCCTGGGGCGCATCGTGGAATGGCCGGAAGCTCCGAAAGCGATGGTGGACGACGGCGCGAGCGGCTAAGCCCATAATACACATTATCCTCTGGTCCAGTAAGCCGCGGCAGTTGCCCTGTTTGAGGGTCAGCAACCTGATTACCCTGCTCGACTCGAACTCTGTGCCCCGTCTGGAAGTCGCCGCCAATACCACCGCGATCTACGCCCCCAACGGGACGCTCGCAGAGGTCATCACCGCCGACGGCACGGCCTATTTCGCGACCAATGTGTTCATCACCAACGGGGTGCTGCATCTCGGGTCCGCGTCGCTGGTGCTATCCAACTCTGCGGCCAACACCGTGTTTTACGAGGGGGGCGTGGCGGTCATTGACCTGCGAACAAACTCGGTGACGATTGCCACCAACCTGATCGTCACCGGAACCCTCACCGGGAATGGTGCTGGGTTGACCAACTTATTAGCAGCCAGCATTGCCACGGGCACCATACCTGATGCCAGGCTTTCCAGCAACGTGTTGTCGAGTGTGGGCGGACTATCGGTGGGCTATACGACGCTATCGGGCTTTGGCCGGTTCTTGCAGGGGATGATTACAATCCCAGCCGCCCGCTTTGGGTTTGTTACCAACTCCGGGGACAGTTACCTCAGTCCGAATAATCCCAATGGCTTTACGTTGGCTACCGCTTACACCCTCGCGGATACGCTGGGCTCCGTTTTTACCTCCTTGGTATTTTCTAACCTGGTCAGCACCCTCAGCACCCTGAGTTTCACCTCGCCAAACCTGTATAGTTTGGAATTTCCCGAACTGGTGGCATTCGGGGGGATGCCTAGTATATCCAGTGCGGTGATCACCAACTTTTCTTGCCCTAAGCTACGGTTCGTCTCCGTCGCTGGGCCGGCGTGGACTCTTCCCTCTTCCCTCACGAAACTAGAACTTTCAAACCTCGAAGTCGTGATCGGGACTGCCGCCTCTGCAATTACGCTTTCGCCTCCGGGGCTTCGCGACTTTTCATTGCCCGCGCTCATCGCCGCGTCCTTCTCGTTTAATGGAGTTAATGTTGGTAGGATTGACCTCCCGTCCCTTGAAATGATTCCGAACTCAGCGGGGTTCTATAACTGCTGGTCTCTCACGAATTTTAACGCGCCGAAACTGCGAGATTCCGGAGGCGGATTAGTCGTGAATTCCGGCACCAACCTTCTCTCTATAACTTTACCGGCCCTCACCAACGGCTCGTTCAATTTTTCGCTTTTATCGAAACTCACCAACAGCTCCTGCCCGGCGATGATTTCATCCGGGGGCGTCACCCTGACGGGGTGTAGCAACTTGACATCCCTGGCGGTGGGGAGCATTGGCAGCTTGAAAAGCAGCGGTAACATGACTCTGCCAGGCACGGCGCTCGACCAATCAACCGTGAATTATCTGCTGGCGCTACTGGTGTCCCTGGACGGCAGCAACGGCACCACCCTTTGGGGAACAGGTAAGACGTTAAGCATTGGCGGAGGAACTTCCGCAGCCCCCAGTGGCCAGGGAATCACGGACAAGGCTACGCTGCAAGCGCGGGGTGCCACCGTAACGACGAATTGATGGAGCGCTGACTTTATGAACTGCGAACCCCGAACCCCCGGCCCGATCCCATGGGAACCCTGACACTCATCCGCGAAGACGGCACCGGCAAGGGGGACGCGAACGCGTACGCGGACGTGGCCGAGTGCTCGGCGTATTTCGACGG
>CAIKLQ010001014.1 GCA_903828255.1 uncultured Verrucomicrobiota bacterium | reverse complement strand
TATCAGCCGGACGGTTATTGGGAAAACTTGAATTTCCCGGTGCGCAGTTACGACGCTACATTGGGCTCGGATCAGTACCGGCGCGGACTCTACACCTGGTGGCAGCGCTCGTATTTGCATCCGAGCTTGGTGGCGTTCGACGCGCCAACTCGGGAGGAATGCGCTGCGGATCGCAACCGCTCGAACATTCCACAGCAGGCACTCGTGCTCTTGAACGACCCGACCTACGTTGAAGCGTCGCGCGCCTTCGCCGCCCGCGTGTTGCAGGAGGATGGCCACAGCACGAAGGCGCGGCTCACTTGGGCCTGGCGTCAGGTGCTCGACCGCAACCCACGCGCCGATGAACTCAAGACCCTTGAGCGGCTGCTCGCCAAGCATCTCGCGGAATACCGGACCAATCCGTCCGCCGCCGAGGCCCTGCTCAAGATCGGCCAAACCCCACTGCCATCCAATGCTGATCCGGCGGAGTTGGCGGCCTGGACCAATATCGCCCGCATCATCCTCAATTTGCATGAAACCATTACTCGCTCGTAGAGCGTTGGGTCGCACGGCGAAGCCTTTGGAGTGCGGTGACTTGTCGCCGTCGAATGTGGTGGAGCGGGCGGGATTGGCAAGACGGCCGGTTCGGGTGATTCGGCACGCCGCTCTGCGCGGCGCTCCTTGGGCGACAAGTCGCCCAAGCGCCAAAAGCGGTGACAAGTCACCGCACTCCAAAGCGCAGAGCGCGTTTCCAGTTGTTCCTCGACAACGCTCGTCGCGCCGCTGGTTGCACAAGTCAACTTCACCAATTCCATCTTTGAATGAATCAGCCCTCTGAACTCCGCCAATTCCTCGCCCAGCAGCAAACGCGACGGGCTTTCCTAGGCCGCACCGCCCAAGGCGTTGGCGCGCTGGGGCTGGCTTCGCTCCTAAACCCCGCCCTCCTTTCCGCCGCCACCGCAACCACGGCGCGCAAAGACAAATGGACCGGCGTGGTCAAGCCGCTGGATTATCCGCAGAAAGTCAAACGTGTCATCTGGCTGACAATGGCGGGCGGCCCGTCGCATTTGGAGACTTTCGATTACAAACCGAAGCTCGCCCAGATGCACGGCGAGCCAATGCCCGAGTCATTCACCAAGGGCAAACAGATCGCGCAATTGCAAGGCGCGAAGCTCCTTTGCTTTGGCCCGCAGCACGGTTTCAAGAAGTTTGGCCACAACGGCACAGAGATTTGTGAATTGTTTCCCCACATCGGCTCCGTGATGGATGAGATTTGTCTGGTCCGCTCGATGACCACCGATGCGATCAACCACGATCCGGCGCACATGTTCATGAACACCGGCTCGCAGATCGCCGGCCGGCCCAGCATGGGCGCGTGGGCGACGTATGGCTTGGGCTCGGAAGCCGAAGACCTGCCTGGTTTCGTGGTGCTGACCTCGCTGGGCAAGGGCGGACAAAACCAGCCGATCGCCGCCCGTCAATGGGCTGCCGGCTTGTTGTCCAGCCGCTTTCAAGGCGTGCATTTGCGTGGCAAAGGCGATCCGGTGCTTTACCTCGGCACGCCCGCCGGCGTTTCGCGCGAGCAGCAACACGACGTCGTGCAGGCGATCAACACACTCAACGCCAAGCACGACAAGATCGTGGACGATCCGGAAATCTCGACCCGCATCGCGCAGTACGAAATGGCGTTCAAGATGCAGGCCAGCGTGCCGGAGTTGATGGACATCAAGCCCGAACCGCCCGGAACGCTCGACCTCTACGGCTGCCAGCCCGGCGATGGTTCGTTTGCCTCCAATTGCCTGCTCGCCCGCCGGCTCGCGGAACGGGGCGTGCGGTTCATTCAGCTTTACCACAAGGATTGGGATCATCACGGCGGCGTGAAGGAAGGCATCAAGTTCAAAGCCCAGGAGGTTGACCGCGCGTGCATGGCGCTGATCACCGACCTCAAACAGCGCGGGATGCTGAACGAAACGCTGATCGTCTGGGCCGGCGAATTCGGCCGCACCCCGATGAGCCAGGGCGGCGACGGCCGCGATCATCACAACGCGGGCTTCAGCGTCTGGCTCTGCGGCGGCGGCATCAAACCCGGATTGATCTATGGCGGCACCGACGATCTGGGCTACGCCGCCATCGAGAATCCGGTGGATGTTCACGACCTCCACGCCACGATGCTTTATCTCCTCGGCATCGAACACACGAAGCTCTCGGTAAAATTCCAGGGCCTCGACGTGCGCCTGACGGGAATCTCGGGCAAGACCATCAAGGACATTCTCTCGTAACGAGCGACTCCAAGAAGCAATCGGTTCCGTGATTCAGGATCCAGTGAGGCGAAAGATCTGAGTCCGCTCATCGCTGGCACGAAGCTCGAATTCTCGACAGCGAATTTCTTGACTCACTCGCGGCTGCGTTAGACGATCAAGCGGCTTGATTGAAAAGCTAGTTCCACGGGAAGCGAAAACGCCAGACACAAATTACTCACCAGATATGAAAAGAATTCAACGTAGAACATTTCTCAAATCCACGCTCGCCGCCGCCACGGGTGTGGTGGTCGCGCCTACCATCATTCCCTCCTCCGCGTTGGGGCTTAACGGCGCGGTCGCCCCGAGCGAGCGCATTGTGCTCGGCGGCATCGGCATCGGCGGCCGGGGGCGGGACGATTTGCGCGCCATGTTGCCCGAGAAGGACGTGGTGTTCGTGGCCACTTGCGATCCGCAGAAGTCGCGGCGGGAGATCGTAAAGAAGCTCGTGGACGAGCATTACGGCAACACCGATTGTAAAGTCTATCCCGACCTCCGGGAGTTTCTCGCCGA
This sequence comes from uncultured Verrucomicrobiota bacterium, assembly GCA_903828255.1. Taxonomy (GTDB): domain Bacteria; phylum Verrucomicrobiota; class Verrucomicrobiia; order Limisphaerales; family JADLHS01; genus CAIKLQ01. The sequence continues at coordinate 9,795 of CAIKLQ010001014.1, read as the reverse complement.
GCGCACGGACATTGATGCGGTCCTGAGCGCGACTGGAGATCGCTGGCACGCGTTGGCCGCCATCTGGGCGATGCGCGCGGGCAAAGACATTTATTCCGAGAAGCCTTCTTCCATGACCATCGCCGAGGGTCGCGCGGTGTTGGAAACGGCCAAGCGCTACGGGCGCGTTTATCAAACCGGCACGCAGCGGTTGAGCGAGGCGAATCACGTCTATGCCATCGAAATGGCGCGCCTCGGAAAACTCGGGCCGATTCACACGGCTTACGCGCACATCGCGCCCTGGGATGCGGCTGCGATGCGGCACGACTGGTTGCCCGGCCAGCCCGAGCCGCCCAAGGACGAAACGAGTTGGGATCACTGGCTCGGTCCGTGTCCCTGGCGGCCTTACAATCCCGAATACACCCGCGGCGGCTGGCGCGGTCACTACGATTTCCACACCAGTTGCATTGGCGAATGGGGCGCGCACACCTTCGCCCAGGCGCAAGCCGGCCTCGGCATGTTGCACACCTGCCCGGTGCGCTACGAATACGTGGACAACATCAGCGGCGACGGCATGGTGACGAAGTTCGCCAACGGCCAGAAGCTCATCCTCTCGCGCGGCGACAAACACTGGCATGGCTCGTGTGGGGAACGCTTCGACGGCCCCGAAGGCTGGATCGGTGCCGCCGACGGCTACCTGAAGACCGAAGCGTCCTCCCCCAAGTTGCTGGCGGATTTCAACAAGGTGGTTCACGAATACCAGGAGCGCACCCAACGCGCCATGAGCCACACCCGCAATTTCCTCGACTGCGTGAAGTCGCGCCAGTTGCCCGTCGCCAACGCCGAAGTCATGCACCGCTCCATGAGCACCGTTCACGCAGCCAACATCTGCATGTGGCTCAAACGTGACCTGACTTACGACCCGGTAAAGGAGGAATTCGTCAACGACGTCGAAGCCAACCGGCTTCGTTCCCGGGCCATGCGCGAACCATTCATCATCTGATTCACCAGCAACTGATCTCAATAACCATGAAAACAATAAACAGTCTCCTGATTGCCGCACTGATGTGCGCCACCTCCGGCGTGGTATCAGCCGCGTCCGCCACCGACCCCACCCCGCTCCTCACGCGTTCCGCTGACCAACTCATCGGCGTGCTCCAGTCCGGCGGCAGCCGCAAGGACAAGGCCGATGCCTGTCGCGAACTCGCGGTTATCGGCACCAGCAAAGCCGTGCCCGTACTCGTCGCTTTGCTCGCCGATGAAGAGCTTAATCACATGGCTCGTTACGCGCTCGAAACCATTCCCGGCCCGAGCGTCGAACCGGCGTTGCGCAGCGAGTTGCCCCGGCTCAAAGGCCGACCGCTCGTCGGCGTCATCGGCAGCCTCGGCGTGCGCAAAGACACCAAAGCCGTGAAGCCCATCGCGGCGCTGCTCGCGGATTCGGATCCGCTGGTCGCGCAAGCCGCCGCCCGCGCGCTCGGCCAGATCGGCACTGCTGATGCCGCCAAAGCCATTGAGAAAGCCCTCCCCGCCACCGCGTCCGCCAACCGGCTCGCGTTCTGTGAAGGCTTGTTCCGTTGCGCCGAAACCTTCGTCGCGAAAGGCAAAACCAAAGACGCCATCGCGCTTTACGACCGGATGCGCAAGTTGAGTGACGTGCCGCATCAAGTTCGCACGGGCGCTCTCCGGGGTGCGATCCTGGCCCGCGGCCCGGCCGGCTACAGCTTGCTCAAGGAATCGCTCGCGTCCAACGATCGCGTGTTGTTCAACGCCGCCGTGCGCGCGGCGCTGGAAACGACCGGCGCGGAAGTGACTCGCGTATTGGCGGTCAGCTTGACGCAAATTTCACCCGACAATCAAATCGTCGTCATGCAGGCCCTCGGCGCTCGCGGCGACGAATCGGCGGTGGCGGCGCTTGCCACCCAAGCCAAGAGCGGCGCAAAGTCCACCCGCATCGCGGCCATTCGCGCCGTGGCAGCCATTGGGGCTGCTGCCTCCGTACCGGTGATGGTCCAATTGATCGAAGATTCAGACGGCGAAATTTCGCAGGCCGCCGTGGATGGGTTGGCGGGGATTCCTCGCCGGGAAGCTTACATCGCCGTGCTCCAAATGCTAGGGAGTCCGAAGGCAGACCGGCGCATCACCGGCATTGACCTGGTTGGCCGGCGTCGGATGGTGACCGCCGTTCCAGCTTTGCTGACCGCCGCAACCGACTCCGACGCGAAAGTCCGATCCAGCGCCTACCAACGGTTGGGCAAACTCGCCGCGCCCGCCGAAGTACCCGCCATGCTGAAACTGCTGTCCCGCTCGACGGACGCGCAGGACCTCAGCGGACTGGCCGAAGCGATCAGTTCAATTTGCACGAGCGCGGGTTCGCCAGCGGCGGCCACCGAACAAGTCGGCGGCGTCTTGTCGGGCGCGCAGCCCGCGCAAAAGGGAGCGTTGCTCGCAGTGCTTGGCGCGGTCGGCGGAGAGAAAGCGCTCGCCGCAGTGCGCACCGCGCTGAGCGATTCGAATGCGGAGGTGCATGACGCCGCCGTGCGGGCGCTCGCGGATTGGCCCGATGCCGCCGCCGCGCCGGACCTGCTGCAAATCGTGCGTTCAGCGAGCGGCAGTCAGCGTGAAGTGGCGTTTCGTGGATTCGTGCGGCTGGCCCGCGAGTCCAGCGCCGCGGCCCCCGAGAAACTCAAATCCTTGAGCGAAGCCGCCGGCGTGGCCACCAGCCCGCAGGAGAAGATGCTCGTGCTCGCCGGGTTGGGCGACATTCTCTCGGTCGAGTCGCTCCGTCTGGTAACGCCGCATCTGGCGGACGCAGCCGTGGCGGATGAAGCCGGCGCCGCCGCCGTGAAAATCGCCGAGAAACTCGACGCAAAAGAATCCGCGGACATCGGGAAAGCGTTGAACCAGGTGCTGAAAGCCGCCAAGTCGGAGCAAGTGCTCGACAAGGCCCGCAAGCGCATGGAGAAACTCAACCTGCCGGTGCAATGATCCATGCTTGGCGTTTCTTCCTCGTCCTTGTCCTCGAATTTGAAATGCTTTCGAGGGTGCGGAGCATTACGCGGACGAGGAGGAAGTCCTCTGGCGCCGCTTCGGCCAGCCATGGTCATGCTTGAACTTCTTGTTCAGTCTCGTGCCGGATTCTGGCCTAAATTCAGTCCGGGTGATTCTCCCTCACCCCTGCCCTCTCCCGCTGGGAGAGGGAACGACCTTGGTTTCCCTCTGACTATTTCTAAGCCTTCGCGCCTCGCTCCGACTCTCGGTGGCACGGGAGCCGGCGGAAGAAGCTCCCTCTCCCAGCGGGAGAGGGCAGGGGTGAGGGAGAGCCATCCGCACTCCAGTCGCTCCCGAATCCACACCTTTCGCGCCGCCAAACTTGCGAGAAATTGAGATGCGCCTCTTCGCCACCGCAGTCCGACTCACTGCTTGCCTCCTCGCCGCCTTAACCATGAACCCCTCCCCTTGCCAGGCCGGTGAATCCGCCGCCGCCACCCACCCCGAAAAAAAACTCACCCGCGGCCCCAGCGGACGCGTCCTCACCAACACCGGCGTCTGGTCGCCCGACGGCGAGTGGATTGTTTACGACACGCGCCAGGTGGATTTCGACGGCGACACCATCGAGATGGTCAACGTCAAAACCGGCGAGGTGCGGGAAGTTTATCGCGCCAAGAACGGCGCGCATTGCGGCGTGGTGACGTTTCACCCGCACGAAAACAAAGTCGTCTTCATCCTCGGACCGGAAAACCCGACGTCCGACTGGCAATACGGCATGTTCCATCGCCAGGGCGTGATCGTGCCGACGGACCAACCCGCCGCGACCACCAAGGCCGTGAACCTCGACGCCCGCGACATCACTCCGCCGTTCACGCCAGGCGCATTGCGCGGCGGCTCGCACGTGCATGTGTGGGACGCCGCCGGTGATTGGGTCAGCTTCACCTACGAAGACCATTTGCTGGCGCAGTTCAAGGAGCCAACCGCAACCAACGACATCAACCTCCGCAACATCGGCGTGAGCGCGCCGGTTCGTGCCGTTCGCGTCAGCAAGGATCACCCGCGCAATCACGACGCCGACTATTTCACCGTCCTCATCGCCCGCACGACCGCGAATCCCAAACCCGGCTCGGATGAAATCAAGAAAGCCTTCGAGGAAGGCTGGGTGGGCGCGAAGGGCTACGTGCGTGCCGATGGAAAACGGCAGCGGCGGGCGCTGGCTTTTCAAGGTCACGTCGTCACCACGCAGGGCGAAACCATCGCGGAAGTTTTCCTCGCCGATCTGCCCGCCGACCTGACGCAACCGGGCAGTGGCCCACTGGCCGGCACGGAAACCCGCGCGCCGTTTCCCCCGAAAGGCTGTGGGCAACGGCGGCTCACGTTCACGGCGGAGCGCAAATTCCCCGGCCTCCAAGGCCCGCGCCACTGGCTGCGCAGTTCGCCGGACGGATCGCAGATCGCGTTTCTCATGAAGGACGACGCCGGCATCGTGCAACTCTGGATCATCTCGCCGAACGGCGGCGCGCCGCGGCAGGTCACGCACAATCCGTGGAGCATCGCTTCCGCCTTCACCTGGAGTCCGGACGGCAAGCGCGTGGCATTTGTGGCGGACAACAGCGTCTGTGTCGCGTCTGCCGCCACGGGCGAAACCCAACGCCTGACGCCCCGCACCGATGACGCCCGAGCGCCCAAGTCCGAGGCGTGTGTGTTTTCGCCTGACGGAAAAAAGCTGGCCTACCTGCGTCCCGCAGCGGATTCAGGCCGGTTGTTGTTCAATCAAGTCTTCGTGGTCGGCGTGGAAAAATGATAACGGCGGATGGCCGCCACTCGCCCGGTCCATGAACTGGAGCGCCGATCTCCGATCCGGCGCGTTGATACCAGACAGGAAACGCGCCGCGTCGGAGACCGGCGCTCCTGCCGACAGCGGGTTAATGGTCCCGAGCCGCGCTGGCAAAATCGTGGCGGCTGCCCATGCCCCATCACGTAGCGCAGGTTGGCACCCGTCGTATCGCTGACTGGCAGTCGGCAAACCGCCCCCCCCCCGCCAACGCCCCCTGCGGATCGCCAATCCGCGACACCCCAGTCTAGGCCGAAATCTAATCTTTGAGCAATTCGAGTTGGCCCACCCACATGAGATTGGGCCGCTGCGGATGGCCGCCGCCGGCGCTTTGGAAGATCCGCACAAAACTGAAGGAGGATTCCGGCAAGGGGTAGCAGCCGACGATGGACTGGTTGTGCTTCACCTCGACCACTGTCTTCCATTCGTCGCCCGACTTGTCTTTGACTTGGATGACGAACTCGCGCGAAACCCACCAACGAACACTTTCCGAGCCGTTGGTGTCGTACGCCCAAGTCACCTGAAAACGACCACCGCGCTGCGGTTGGCTCAACTGAATCTCGATGCCGTGCGGGGTCTCCTCCTCCTCCGAGGCCCAAGCGGCTTCCTGCGGACTGAGGTCCTTGCGCTGCTTGATGCCATCCACCACCGGCGTGAGGGAGTAGTCGGGAAACGGCGCGGTGGCGATGAGCTTGGTCTTGCCGGGGAAGCCGTTGCGGCTCGTGTCGAGCGACACGGCGTTACCGTTGTCCAACTTCAACTCCACCGCCTTGGTGTTGGCGGCGGGCTTGTCCGCCGCGCAAAGGGAAACGGTGAGGGATTGAGCCAGCAAAACCGCAAGGGTTGTGAGCGCCAGCTTCGTAACGATTCGGTCAATGTGTAACATAGATAACTTTTTGCTTTCAATTGCTGCGTGAGCTACCGCCCGCGCTTTTGCCAGGTCCAGACATCTCTGGCCCGGAACTCACATCTTGGAGAATCACCCAGCCGCTCGTCAACCACGCCAAAGACTCGAGCAGCAATTCTCATTATCGCCAGAGCGCCGGTCTGCGACCGGCTTGAGCCAGACGGACGGATGCGTTCCGTCGTTTCTATTGTTGTCCAGCCGCACCTTCAGTGCGTCCAAAGCCGGCTGCAAGCCGGTGCTCCGTCAAAATGAGAATTGCTGAGACTCGACGCCTTCCATGCCACGCGCAGGGCAGACGCATCAAAATCGGGGCCGGAGCGTCGCGCCGGGCGTCGCGGATTTGCTGCCGCCGCGCAGGGGCAGATGGAATTGCACGCTTTACCGCGTGTCGGCGCAGGCTTAAATTCATCGGCATGAGAACGCTCGAGATTGTCGTTGAACGCCACGCTGATGGCTTCGTCGCCTATCCTCTCGGCCTGAAAGGCGTGATGGTAGGAGAAGTCGCCAGTTACGAAGCCACCCTCGCCGATTGCCAGTCCGCCATTCGCTTCCCCGTCCAAACTTTCGGGCCAGAAGTGCTCGACGCCATCATCGCTGAGGCCCATGCCTAAGTTCCCCGTTGATGCCCCCAACCGCCGGGTTGTACGCCCCCTTGCCACCTTGGGTTTTCAACTCGTCAACGAGCGCGAACACATCGCCCTTACTGCGGCAGAATCCCGGCGGCCCGAGCACGCCATTCACCCTGCCAAACCAGCCCCATCCGAAGTCGACCACGCTCCGCACCATCTGCACTCAGTCGGGAGTTTCGCGAGCTGATTTCCTGCCCACCGACGACCAAAGTTAGAATGAATCCACCTCGCATCCACTAATGAACAAAACAGCCACAGTCTATCTCGTCGGCGCCGGGCCGGGCGATGCGGGTTTACTCACGCTCCGCGGCGCGGAGTTGCTCCGCCGGGCCGACGTAGTCATTTACGACGGACTCGTGAATCCGGAGTTGCTCCGCCACGCGCCCCGCACGGCAGAGTTGATCCCGCGCGGCAAACGCCAGAAAGTTTCGTTGGAGCAGCTCAACGAGTTGATGATCACGAAGGCCCGCGCCGGGAAATGCGTGGTCCGGCTCAAGGGCGGTGATCCTTACATCTTTGGGCGCGGCGCGGAGGAGGCGGAAGCGCTGGCACAGGCGAAAATTCCGTTCGAAGTCGTGCCGGGCGTTTCGTCAATTTCCGCGGCGTCAAACTACGCCGGCATTCCTCTCACACACCGCGACCACTGCTCGAACTTCACCGTCTTCACCGGTCACGAGGGCGACGACAAAGCCGGGAGCAGTCTCGATTTCGACCAGATCGCGCGCATCTCGGGCACGAAAGTGATTTTGATGGGCGTCACGCATCTGCCGGAACTGACGCAGGCATTGCGCGCGCGCGGCATGGCGGAAACAACTCCGGTCGCCATTGTGCAACGCGGCACCACGGGCGCGCAGAAATCCATCGCGGGCACGCTCGGCACCATTGCGCAACTCGCGCGGGAACAAAACCTTCAGCCACCGGCCATCACCATCATCGGCGATGTGGTAAATTTGCGGCGGCAGCTCAACTGGTTTGAGCACCGCCCCCTGTTCGGTCAGCGCATCGTCGTGACGCGCTCGCGGGAACAGGCGAGCGACTTTGCGCATCGGCTCACGGAGTTGGGCGCAGAGGTCTGGGAGATTCCTTGCATCAAGCTCGGCCTGCCCACCCAACTGCAACTCGTGGCCGACGCGATGCTCGAATTGAACTCCTACGACTGGCTCGTCTTCACCAGCCCGAATGGCGTAGCGACGTTTTTTGATTATTTTTTCAAAGCCTTCAAGGACATGCGCGACCTCGGCGGGGCGCGCATCGCAGCGGTGGGCCCGGGCACGGCGGCGAAGCTCCGCGAACTCCATTTGCAGGTGGACTTGATGCCGGAAGAGGCGCTGGCGGCGAAAGTCGCGGCGGCGTTCAAGAAATTCGAGACCATCGAGAACCTGAAAATCTGCCTCCTGCGCGCGGAAGTCGCGAACCCGGAGTTGCCGAAAGCGCTCGAAGCGCTCGGTGCCATCGTGGACGACATCGCCGTTTACAAAACCCTGGCCGAGACAGAGGATTCCACCGGCGCGGGCGCGAAACTTCTCGAGGCCGGGGCGGATTGGCTCACGTTCACCAGCGCCTCAACCGTTGAACACTTTCATGCCCGATTCGATTTGCCCGCGCTGCTGAAGAAATTCCCACAAACGCAACTTGCCTCGATCGGCCCGGAAACCAGCAAGGCCCTCGCCGATCTGAAAATTAAGCCCGCCCTTGAAGCGAAGGAGCACACCATCGAAGGCCTCACCCGCGCACTCCTGAAGGTGACGAAAGCGTCGCCACACCCGGCGCACTGAGCCGCTTGCGTTCCGCCGCGCGAACTACGGCTTCACGGGGCTTTCGCCCATCAACTCCGCCAGCATCGGCTCCATCGCCTCCGCCCACAAACGATAACCCGGCGGCGTCAGGTGGACGAAGTCCGGCATCATGGATTTGGAAATCTTGCCGTCGGGCTGGATGAAAAGATGGCCGAAGTCGAGGAAGTGAATCCACTGACCGTCGTCGAGTTTGTGCAGCGCCTGATTTACCAGCAGCGCCCGCCCACGCTGCGGATCAAAATCCTCGCGGAATGGAAAAATGCCAAGCAACAGCACCTTCGCCATCGGCAATTTCTCGCGCAACTTCTGCACCACCGCCGTCACGCCATCGAGGACCATGCGCGGTGTGTTGGTTTCGTCGGGGATGTTGTTCACCCCAATCAACACCACTGCGACCTTGGGTTTGAGTCCGTCCACATTGCCGTGTTCCAGCCGCCACAAGACATGCTGCGTGTGGTCGCTGCCGATGCCGAGATTGATGGCGTGGCGCGGCGCATAATACTTGGCCCACACTTCCTTACCGCTCCCCTCCCAACCCTGCGTGATGGAATCACCGATGAAAATCACGTCCGCCCGGCCGGCGGCCGCTTTGACCCGCTCGTTGAAATCCTCGAAGCGTTTCCTTGCCGCTTCCTCTTTTCGCGGCATGGGATTGATGCAGCGATTAACCTCGGGCGCTGGGTTCGTCTGACACAAGCCGCTCAGGGTAAAGAGCGCACAAACAGTGACGACCGCTTGGAGGAACAATGTCGAAAATTTCATGCGCCAAGAATTCGAGGTGAAGGCGGCTCGTTCAAGCTGAATTTAACCGGACGATTCAACGAGCTTCATCCCGGAGAAAATGGGCGAGCGCCACTTCCAGTTCGACGCGTTGAACTTCACGCAGGATTTGAACCCGACCGGAGGCCGCCGCCTGACCCGCCGCCGCTTCACAAGCGTCCACGAAGGCGCCGCCATCCCACGTGCCGCGGGGGACGAGCTTCGAGCCGAGTTCTTGTTCGCCGCTTGACGCGAGGAAGGCCGTGACGCGCTTGCCGAGTTCACCAAAGCACGGATGCTGGCCCACGCGTCGCCACCAGTATTTCGAGTTCCAGTAATCCGGCTCGCGTCGGTGCATGATCGCGTGCAGCAAACTGCCGTCCGCATTCTCAATGCCTTGGGAGATGGTGTGCGAGGTGTCGAGATGATCGTGCCAGAGCAAAACCAATGAGCGGATCAGTTCGCGCGATCCTTCCGCCAATTGGGTTTGGCGGAAAATGGTTTTCAACTCCGCGTCCAGTTCGGACTGCGGACGCACACCGGGCCGCGGCCCCGGGCCCAGTTCCGGTGGCTCGGGCGTGGCAAAGAGTTTTTCCAGACTTGTCTGCAAGTTGTCGCTCACGCGGCGCAATCTAACGAACTCCTCCGGCAAACCCAAGCGCGAGGTAGTGGCGCAAGCCTTCTGGCTTGCGGCTGTGTCGGCAATCCTCCGGATTGCCGATTCTGACCATGCGAAGGAGAAACGCCAAGCCAGGGGCTCGGCGACACGGCCGCAAGCGAGGACGCTTGCGCCACTAAACTTTGCTCGCGCCGCCGCGTGCCACCGGGCAAGCTTTCGCCCGGCATGAACGAACCCGAGTCGCTCCAGCAAGTGCGCCGCACCTACGTTCGCTACCGCGG
>CAIKLQ010001013.1 GCA_903828255.1 uncultured Verrucomicrobiota bacterium | reverse complement strand
TGTTTGAATCCGAGTTTGAATTCGGCCTGCCGTGGCGTTCGCAGGTGGACGTGGAAGTGAACTACAGCCTGCAAAACGGCAACCTTCAGCACGATGCGATGCTGGTGGAAATTCCCCACGCGCTCGCCGACTGGGGCAAGATTCCGCTCAACCCGACGGTGGATGCCGGTTGGCGCTTCAACACCGAATCCGCGGACGCGTATTTTTTCCGGTTGCTGCTGGGAGTTCAGCAAGTGGTTGCACTTCGGCGCGAACCTGTCGTTCGAGCGCCAAATCAGCGGCGACCTGGAGACGGTCTATGAACTGAACGCCGCTCTCAGCTATGTGGCGATTGATTCCAAACTGACCGTCGGCGCGGAGTTTCTCGTCGAATATGAAACCGCCGCGGAGCGCGAGGACGATGGGGTGGATCGCACCTACGCCACCAGCGCGATGTTAGGGCCGACAATTTTGTACAAGCCGACGCGCAACACGCACCTGGGCCTGGTGACACTGTTCGGCCTGACGCACGACGCGCCTTCCGTGGAAGCCTTCTTTATCTTTGGCATAGATTTCGAACCGTTTTCCAGCCGTTCCACCAGCAGCTCGGACACTCCGGTTCGCCCCGTTCGGCGGTACCGCTGACCGACTTCGCGACAATGGCTGCCGGCGTGGGAAGCGGATGGCGTTAACCTCTCGCCCCCTCCCTCATGTTCCAACCCCGCCAAGGGGTCAGGTCCGAATGGCCGTTAGTTAAGCCCCAGCAAAAAGACCTGTTTTCATTGGCAATTACGGGGTCGTGGCGCGCTCTTCAAGGCGGGCCCGCAAATCCCCTGCTATATCGCGGAATTCGCTTGGTGCCGGTGCGGCTGCCCGCCGGAATCGCCTACAATCCGAGCAAACTTGACCTCTTTTCAAGTTGCTCGTTTGCATAGATTTACGGCTTATCTAAGGGCCATTCGGACCTGACCCCTTGACGGGTCGGTTGGATCGTGTGATTAGAGGGCTAACTTGCGAGTGACGGATTCCAGAGGTCGGTGCGGGGAGGATGGTGCTGGCGTGAGTCTGTGGATTGACTGCCTCTCCAGAAGCCCCGGCTTCGACTGTTATCTGGCCGTCGGCATGTATGGCACGAACTCCCCGAACCCCTACTCCGGCATCTTCGGCACCGCCGGCAGTTCCACCAAATGGCAATGGGACGGCATGATGGACCACAACACCTACGCGGTCAGGCTGGCCAATATCGCGTCGCCCGGACAATTGTTCTCAGCGACGTACCGGCTCTATGTCGGTGACTCGCTCGGAAACGAAATCCTCAAGCCTGATAGTTCCTCCGCGAGCACTGGAAGATAGAGGTCAAACCTCACGCCACTGTTCGGCTTCTGCTGATGTTCTTTGCGTTCCTGGTCGTGCCCTTCCTTGATGGCTTTGCAAAGGGATCACGGATGTTTGCCATCGAAAGTTCTTGTGAGCGCCTCTCCGAAAGGACATATGCGAAGGTTGGTGGCCAGCATGTTCGTCCACGCCACCGTCTGGAGGACGGCCCAATGCCCGCCCGGCGCAACCACGAGCGCGACGATCACCAGCAGAAGCCCTAGCTTTCGGAACACACGCGAAAAATGAGGTGGCTTCGAACATAGGTCACGCACAAATTGCCGCAACTTCGCAGGCCGCGTGCGTGTCTATTTGGATTGTTGTGTCGTGGTGCGAGCAAACCCGGACAGTTGTAGTTAGCAAACCCGGACACCTGGAGTTTTCAAACCCGGACTTTTTCCGCCGCACTCCGTGGACGCCTGGCCACGTTGGCTGCCTCCTTCGCTCCAACTGCGCGCCGGAGG
>CAIKLQ010001012.1 GCA_903828255.1 uncultured Verrucomicrobiota bacterium | reverse complement strand
GGCGGCGCAGGCAGGAAACAACTGAAAGACCCGACCTTAATATTCCGCGTAATGGCGCTGTTTCCTCGGAACAGTGGCGCCGTTCAGAGCGCACGCGGCCAAACCCTGGTGCGGCTACAGCTCCACCCGCGCAGCTAGCGCATCACCAGCACTCCAATGCCAATTACCAACGCCGCCTCCCCACTGCAACCGGTGCAGCCTGTCTCCACCGAACCGCTCCTACCGGCTGGCAGCAACCCGGTCGCCCTGACAGAAGGACGCACCGTCGCCCAGGGAACGCCGGCCCAGCCACCCCAGAATGTTCGCCAAGAAGGCCCCCAAGGAGCCAACCGAGCCCTCCGCAATGAGGACCCACAACGCAACGACTCTGGGTCCGTACTGGCAAACTTGGAAACCGACGCCCGCGCGCTCCGGACAGGCCTCACGGCGGCAGGGGTGCGCCCAACACCGCAGCAGGCGAACCAGCTCCTCAACCAAGTCACGCTCGCACAGCAAAACCTCAACCGGCTCAGCAAGCTCGACCAGAGCACCCTCAGCCCGGCTGTTCGCGAGCTGACTAATAATTTGACCGAACTGGTTTCAGCTAACACGCGAGTCCTGCGAGACCTGAACGTGGCGGCCTTGATGACCGGCGCCCGCGCGCTCCGGACCGGCCTCGCGGCGGGAGGGGTGCCCCCGACACCGCAGCAGGCGAACCAACTGCTCAACCAAGTCACGGTCGCACGGCAAAACATCAACCGGCTCTTTACCGAAGGCGCCGGCCTTGGCGGGGCTGACCAGGTCCGGCAGGCCCTCGGCGAGACCCGGGACGGCGATCTGGCCAACCTGACCAGCAAGCTCGACCTGCGCATCAGCCCGGCTGATCGCGCGCTGGCCATGGAATTGACCGACTTGGTTTCAGCGAACCTGCGAGTCCTGAACCAAGCGGTCGAGACGACCCCCAGAAGCCAAGGCGCGGGCGTCGCGGGAGGCTATCAGGGAGGAACGCAGGTGCGGTTGTTTTCTCAGGGAGATTCAAGCCACACCCTCGACACCGCCGTAAACAAGTTTCATGCGCACGTAACGAGCCTGATTCCCCACGGCCTACTGGCGAGCGACGGAAACCGCAATCCGCGTGGGCCCGAGGCGGCAAAAGAGATCAACCAGCTGGTCTGGGGGTTCAAGGACATGCTGCGCAACGACCCCGACGTGGGGATGCTGATTGGGAGCGGGGTTGATCTTGTGGCCCGCCCACCTGACCAACCAAAGACTTTCCTGGACAAAATCAGCGAAGCGTTTCGCCGGTTGACAGGGCGCACAGATGCCGGGCCGGTTCCGGCCCAAGTCAGCAATCCCCGCGAAGCGTTCCTGAATGGCTTCGTCGCCCAGTTGGCCTTGGGACCCGGGGAACGCGCGACCGTCCGAGACCTACTGGAGGACGCGCTCAACGCCAGTTTGCCTTCTGCCGAAACCGTCAAGATTGGAGCTAAAATCACCGCGGGCGGCGGCGGCATCCTTTTTGCCGCAACGTTTAACGGGGCAGAAGTTGTAGCTAAACAAACCTTTGCTACCGTGCTGGGGGACGATGGCGCTGAGTTAGACGCGATCCAAGAAACGGCACTCCAGGGTCGCCTGCAAGCTGACCCTAATATTCCGAAAGTGATCGGTATATTCGAGCGCCACGGCGATCGCTTCATCGTGATGGAAAAAGTGCCCGGACCTCCTCAAAGTACATTTTTCGATTCCGATCTCGGAGGGGGCCACTCGTTACCGCCCAATGAACGAATGCAAGTGGCGCTCCATTTGTTTGGAGGTGTCACCCGAGCCTTGGAGACAATGCATGGGCATGACATGGTCCATCTCGACCTCAAACCGGCAAATACGATGATCGACCGCAACACGCTCGAAGCCCGCCTGATCGATTTTGGATCAGCAAGGCCCCCGTCCGACCAGCCCACCAAAGTAATTGGAACAGCTGCCTATATGGCGCCGGAAATAACGCGGGCCGAAGATCAAGTGGCAGCAGTGCACACGGGTAGCGACATCTGGTCGATGGGCGTTAGTTTGGTCCAAAACCTTGGCATACCTTTGTTCCAAAACGTCATAGACAGAGTGGTCACGGAAGGCGGCGATGTGAACGTGGAACTTATTAATGCAATCAGCCAGGGGGCCTTGCCCTTTGAGTTAGATGATCCGACCTGGCTGGCACAACCGCCGGGGGTTCGAGACCTGATTCTGCACTGTTTACATCCCGAGCCCAACGGCCGCCCGACCGCGGCACAAATGGTGCAGGCGATGAACGGCGAGATGGTGACCGCCGCGCCTCCGGGCGGCATGGGCCTCAAGGCTGCTCAAGTGGTCGCACTCAATGTGCTCAACCCGGCCAGCGGCCAGCTGGCAGCGGGCCGCGAAATCTTGGCCCGACCGGGGATCTTGCCTTCATGAATCTGACAAAATTGCTCGGTACGTTCTGCAAACACAACGGGCTCGGCCCTCTGGTCTCCGATGGGACCGGTCTGTATCGGCTCGTTTTCGACGGTCGCTGGTCGGTCGATATTCAGGATCAACACGAAAAAAGCCCCTGCTGCATCCTCAGCTGCGTGGTCGGACCTATTTCGGCCACCGCCAGCCCGGCCGTGCTGCGCCACTGTCTCGGCGCCAATCTTTTTGCCCGCCGCCTCAACGACGCCTTTGTCGCCCTCGACACCGGCCGCGATGAACTCGTCGTGCTCAGCCGGCACCCTCTCACGGGCCTCAACGAGGCGGGACTCGAAATCGTCCTGCGCGACTTTGTGGATCAGGTGGAATACTGGAACGACTTCCTGCTCGCCGGCGAGCCGCCGACTGGCGCCGCCCTGCCTGCGGAGGGCGCGGGGGTTCATGGCGCCGACCACCCTGGAACCGACCATGCAAAGCTTGGGCACCTTATTCGGGTTTAAGCCCGCGCCCTCTGACATCCACCCGTGCAGCACCGCCCCTCATTTTACCCGTCCGTTATTCAACCTCTCCTCCCTCAACCTTCGCCTCTTATGAAAAACCTATCCGGTGTTAGTCTCTTTTTAATCATGGTTGGCCTGACTCTCG
>CAIKLQ010001011.1 GCA_903828255.1 uncultured Verrucomicrobiota bacterium | reverse complement strand
GGCCCGCTTTCGTCCCTGAGGCCGCAGAGGGCGTTGTTGCTGTGCAGATCAATTCCGACCCTAATCTTCATTGTGGTTCTCCGGTGGTTGAGGGTTGGCGTTTGAGTTTGCTAACACACCTCAAGCTATTCACCCGCCTGCCGGATAACCACATTTCGTTCAAGCGCCAGCTCACGCTTAATGCTCTACAGTTCTTGGTATTGTTCACTCTTGCGCTCTCATGCCAGCATTCCCTTGCGCCACCGATACAATCGCTTGTTCACATAACCCGCCGTGCCCATCCCCAACCGCGCGGCGATCCACGCCACCGTCACCAGCGTCTCCTCCCGCAAGCGGCCCGCGATCTGCACCTTGCCGAGGTCGCCTTTGGCGCGCTTCCCCAGGCCGCTTCCGGCCACCGCCGCGCCTTCAAATCCTCACGCAGGCTTCGCTCCGCCTTGCCACGTCGGTTTCCAACCTTTCGTCCCCGTAGGGCTCCGCGCCCCTTCGCTCCGTCATCTGCGCCAGCAACTCCTTGCGAGTTGGTTATAGGTTGGTTATGGGTATGTGTTGGTTGAATCTTTGATCGGAAAAAATATTATCACTAAGTCGGCAATCGTCCATTCAAACTTTGAAAACACTTTCGCAGATATTGCCAACTGAAGTTGGAGGAGGATTCAGAATACCCGCTGCCCTCCTCCCGGAGTTGTCGTGCGGCGCGCAGCCAAGTGCGCGGAAAGGAAGGTAGCATCGAACGTCCTTGGAGTTGTTTGAACTCATGCTTCAGGGATAGACCAACCGGAAAAAGCCGTTGCCGAGCAACGGGGTGATTGTCACCTCGTTGTTCGTGTCCACGATGCTTACAGAGTTGGTTGCGTTCACCCAGTTCGTCGTGCCGAGGTTGGAATTCTGTTGCAGCGTGAATCCCGGGGAATTGGTCGGCCAGGAAAGTTGGATTGAATTCAAGCCGGTCGTCGCAATCTGCAACGTGGGCAGCGGCGGAGGCGGGAGACTGGCATCCACCACGGTGAGGCTCATCAACGCGTAGTCCAGGGTCAGGTTGATCACGTAGGCGTCATAGTTGGTGAGGGCGGCCGTCGTGCCGAGGTAGTTCGGCGAGGTGTCATAGGAGAATTCCTGCCCGTAATTCCCGGAGACGTCGAAATAGAGCGGATCGTTCAGCGGCTCTTGGCCGTTCCGGAGCGGAACGATCTCGATCGCGCGGCCGGCACCCGCATTACCCAGCAACTTGGCGGTGAACGCTGTCAGGTCAAAGACGGCGCCATCCTCCCGCCGGATGGTGATCTTGGCCTTGCCGGGGGTCGGGCCAGCTGTGACATACTGTGCCTCCAAACCATCCGGCCAGAATATCCTCACGTAGCGTCCCGGGGGATTGGTGGTGCCGCCGGTGAAGAATTTGTCCCGGGTGAAGGTGAACCGATAGCCTTCGCTGCTGATGGTGTCCGAGGTGGTGTTCGTAGCCACCAGGTTGGTCGTTTGCGAACTGTTGAAGAATACGGTGGTCACGGCTTGAACGGTCGGCACCCAAACCAAGGCGCAAACGACAGCGGCGAGCCACGGGTAATTCATTGAAATATTATTGATAGGACTTTGGTTTCTGGGCGCTTCGCGGTTTAGACAAATGTCAGAATAAATGACTGTAAAAAGTTGTCGGCAAGGATTCGTGGTTTCACTGGTTGCATTGGCGTCTCATTTCCGGTCGGACAGCTTTGCTCCAGCGGGCAAAATGGAAACAGCCTCACCTTTTTCCAAAGCTAGGAGCAACTTGCCATCTGAGACCGGAACGCGCTTTTTCAGAGGCTCGCAGCCGTTCGAAGTGATGCGATAAAGGTCAACGTTTTTGACCTTGCGCCAGTCGTCGGGGAGCTGCCAAGACTTGCCCGTATAACCGGCTTTGCTGTAGGCGATGATCTCCCGCTTGTTCCACAAGGCTGGAGTACAAAGATCATCGTCCTCGCGCAATACGAACTCGCCTTTGCGGATGATGCGTTTTCCAGATTCGTTCCGGGCGACAACCCCATCGCTGTAGAACAGCGCCTCATTTTCAAACTTCACTCGCTCCAGCCGACTCAGATAATACCACGGCAGGGTCGTGCGACAGAACATGCCGAGGAAGCCGGGTAGGTTTTCCTTGTCTTCCTTGAAGATTTCTTCTCCGTGCATGCTGGAGCCGAAGCGAAAATCGCCATCGCCGCCGCGATCGGTGCGGCCACGCGCCCCCAGGCATTCCGCGATCGCCATTGGATTCCAGGAATACCACCACGACATCGGCTGCAATCCGATGAAGTGTTCGCCGGGAGGATGAGCCCAACCAGTGCCTTCGCCGGTCACGTCGAAACCGCGGTCGCGCCAGTAATGGAAAATCTTGCGCTGGGTTTCGACGTATTTGTCCGGGGTCAGCCCACCGTTCTCGGGTTTCGCGTGCCAGGGGCTGATCGGTTTGCCGTTGTCGCGATTTGCAATGAAAACATCGATATGAATGGTGTGTCCCGCTTTCAGTTCGGGAATCATCTTGATCAGTCCATCAATACGCCGTTGCGCCAGGCCCGCTGCCAATTCCTTGGGATAGACCACGTTGTACATGTCCTCGCCTTTCACCTGGATTCCGGCAACCAACAGCTTTCCGCTTTCATCCTTGGCGAAACAGTCCTTGGCGACATACTCATCCCACAATGGACTTTGCTGGTAGGCATCCACCATGTTGATATGCAGGCTTACTGTTGTGTTGAGCTTCCAGCCTTCGCGAATGAGCCAGCGCAAACTGTCAAGCGCCGTGGCGTCCTGCTTTCGTTTCAATTTTGGATTCACTTCCGACCATGCGGGATAGCCATGGTCGTGTCCGCCTTTCTGCCAACCGACGAGGTAAATGATCTTCGGGATTCCGCGCGTCAGGTTATCGGTTTTGCGAATGACCCCGAGTGCCTCCTCAAAAGTGCAAAACACTTCGTGTCCTTGACGAAAAGTGGGATCATGGGCAAGGCGTTCCACTGGTTCCCCCTCCATGCCGAGAAAAAGTTTTAGAACGAGGGTTTGGGAATAATCCCGGTAATAAGGGGCAACGATTGCGTCAGTGCTGGCAGTGAAGGTTTTGCCGCCGCGCGTAAGGCTGGCTTCAATTGTGGCGATGCCGCCTTCCATCGGAAGCACTTTGGCACCCTTCAGGGCAACGGCAACCACCGGGACATTTCCACTCGCTGTTTTCGTTCTGGAACTGAACACGCCCGACTTCGAGGGTATCTTGTTACTGCTGCCATCGGTGTAAATGCCCATTAAACTCAATCGGCCCGTGGTGTTGGATCCTTGGTTCGGAGTCAAGACTCTGGGATGGATCTCCAGGATAACTCGCTCCAGTTGTCGCTCGGAGGCCGAAACGCTTTGCACGAACCCCGAAGTCAATACCAGAGTGGTGTTGACAATTAAAAGTAAGACCACCTTCATTGATTTTAATGTTTGTCTTTCGCAAGCCAGCGCACGGCCGTCTCCACTATGCGAAGGGGAAGATTGACAGGACTTTGGTTTCTGGGCGCTTCGCGGTTTAGGGAGAATTGCTTTTGCGCCAGAATCATCTGCCTCCGGTTATATGCCTTTCGGGGCGCAAGGCAAGGAGTTTCCGCAGCTTTTTAAGCCCCGCTGAACCAGCGCTCCGTTTTCCTCGTCGCAAGCCCCGCGACCGCCAGCTTTCCGGCCCAAACCCGACCGCCGGGGGCCGCACCTGAGCGCCGTGTTCACACAGGGCGGCCACCCGTCAATTCAAATTCCCCCACAGCGTTTGCCGCAGCGGGTCGGCAAGCGCCCGGTGGCGGATGTCGCGCAGTGCAAACGCCCGCTCCAATGCCGTCCGCGCCGCCGTGAAATTCCGAAGCTGCGTCTCCGTTTGGGCCAGCGCGTAATGTGCCCGCCAATCCGCACTGCAAGCCCGCGCCAGCGTTTGCGCCACGGGTTGCGCCATTTCTGGCCTTCCCGCCCGCAAGTAATTCTCCACGCGCACCAGCAACACCCCGGACGTAGCGCGCACCGCGGGCGTGATCTCCTCCAACTCGTCACTCGCGCTCTGCCAGTCCCCCAGGCCGAGCCAGCCCCGCGCTGCTTCGAGGTGCCGATGATCGTGCGGGTTCGTGGGCGCAACCATCGCTCTTTGTGGTTCAGCGCCGCCCGGTAGCCAGGCTCACTCAGCAACCCCGCCGCGTGCAACTGCTTTGCCAGTGCCCGTTGCCGCTCGCCGATCTTCGCGTTCTTCCCCTCATTCATCCGCAGCGGCATCAACTCCAGGTTGGCAATCACGTTGTCCAACTCCGGCACCACGGCGCGCGGGATGATGTGATCCACGGAAAGCTGATCGCCCTTGCCGCCGCCGCCACCGCAAGCTTCGCACCCCGCATTGCCCTCCTGATTGACCCGGCCAAGCTGGCGAAACTCGGCGAGCGGGGCGCGAACCCGCGCGTCCAGAAATACGTGGCGCAACTGGCCGAGGCGCAGCAGCAACCCGTTCCGGTTAACACCGTGGTCGCTCAAGCCGTGGCGCTGGCCGGGATGAAAGGCGAGGCCGCGAAGCTCACGGCGGACGCGATGCTCCGCAACCTGACGATTGCGGAGCGGTTGGGTTGCCTGGACAAAGCCGGCTTGCGCGACATGCAGCGGGGGTAGTCACCGACCATCCGACGCGGACCTTGCACTCCCACCAGCCGCAAGCAGGCCCGTTGCAAGGTGCGGAAACCCGACAAGCCCACCGGTTGGCGCGGCCAGGTGTGGCGGCTTTGCTCCGGCCGGGCCGAGTTCCGGGAAAACTGGTTGGGTGGCAAAAAACGACGGGTTTTCACCGCGACAATTCAAGTAGCGGACGCCCGCAAAAGTCCCTTCCGCGCCTGATCCGGCGCGGGGGACTCGCAGCGCGATGCCCCTACCAACCTCGGAGTTCGGGCTAAGTTCTACTTCGGATTTCGAGATTTCACGACCGGTGAAGCTTACGGATTAGCCCGCGCGCGATAGAACCGCCCCGGAGGATTCACCGCCACCGAGTTGGTGACCATCGGAGCGCCAGTGAGGGGAATGGTGTTGGTGGCGAGGGCGGACCAGTTGACCAGGTTGGTCGAGTGTTCCAGCACGTAGCTCGTGCCGGGTTTTCCGGCGACGCCCAGCTTCATCACGCCGCCAGCGGGCGCGGGAGTTTGCCAACTCAGCACCGGCACGCGGCTCTGGAGCGTTAACATGTCCAGCGGCAGATTGTTGTCATCAAACGTTTCCCACGACAGTGTCGGGCCGTTCACTTCCATGATGTCGAAATGGTATTTGCTCCATTCCACCAATCCCGTGAAGGGCCAAGCCGCCACCACCTGCGTGTCCAGCGCGCCGCCGCCACCGCCGCTGACGATGTAAACGACTCCATTCGTCGTGCCGCGTTGATACGAGTGCTGATGGCCGCTGATGACGATGTCCACGTTCTTTTGGGTGAAGAGTGGCACCCAGTCGGTGCGGGCAAAGGGCTCGCCCGTGTACCCGCCGCCGTTCCACACGTTCACGTAGGGCGGGCGGTGAAAGCACACGATGCGGAAGGCGGCTTGCTGGGTTTCGGGGCGGCTGAGTTCGGCTTGCAGCCAATTGTATTGTTCCGGCGAACTGCTGGTGCTGGTTTCACTGTCGAGAAAGATGAACCGGCTGTTGCCGTAATCGAAAGCGAACCACGCCTCGTTGCCGGGCAACGTGCTGTAGGCGTAGGAAAGCGCGTGTTCGCCGTCGTGATTGCCGCGCGCGTAAACCACCGGCGTAGTCTGCGCCGCGTTAAGCGTTTCGAGCGGCTTGAACCAGTAGTCATGCCATTCAGAAATGGCGTTGCCGCTGTTCACCATGTCGCCCGCGACGCAAATCATGTTCGGCGCGTGCGCCAGCAGATTGGTCACATGCTTCGCGAGGGTGACAGTGCCGGCGTGATTGTCGCCCCACCACGCGGTCACAAACGGACTCGAACGCTTCGGCGCCGTCTGAAACGTGTAAACCGCCGTCGCGTTCGGGCCGCTGCGAACGCGATAGACGTAACTCGTCTCCGCCTCAAGTCCCGGAATCGTCGCGCGCTGTACGAAATGCGTGGTGTCAATCTGCAACGTCTCGATCAGGCCGATCGTGTGCTCGTTGACATTGCTGCGGCCCCAATCCACGTAATGCCGCGCAAGGTTGCCGTCGGTTTCCCAGATCAAGGTCATGGCGTTGGTGCGCACGTCCTGGAGCATCGGGAGCTTGGTGATGTTCGGTGTGGGCAGCGG
>CAIKLQ010001010.1 GCA_903828255.1 uncultured Verrucomicrobiota bacterium | reverse complement strand
GGGGAGAGGGCAGGGAGAGCGAGCGCGGACGCCCGCGCCACCACCTCCACCGCCAGCCGCCACTTGGCAGCCTTCAGATCCTCCGGGGCCGGCGAGCGCACGGACTCGCCGGGCGGCGTCGCCGCCAGCAAGCGTTCGGTTTCGGCGGCGCGGAAGGACTCGTTTTGCGATTGCACCCATTCCGCGTAGGGGTTGCCGCTGGGTGTTTCGTTGATGGCCCGGAGCCAGCATTTGGTCGGGCATTTCAGGAACGCTTCGAAGAGAGACGGCGTGATCGTCATGGCGGCAAAATACGCCTGCTCGGGATTTTGGAAAGGGGTGGGTGCTCAAAATAATTTCCTCGGTCCACCTGTAGAAACCCGCCACGGCTTTCCGTTCCTCCCCTTGACATGAAAACGAAAACGAATTGGGCAATGCCGGCGGGCGTCGTGCGCGTCGGGTGGATGAACTTGGGCAAACGGTCGCCGGGCGAACGCCGGGCGGCGCGAGCGGCGGGAGCGCGGAACTGGGTGCTTTGGCCTTTGGTGGTGGGCTGGCTTGCGCTCGTGGCGGCAACTTCGCTCCACGCCTACGAGGCGATGCAAGGGCCGACGGAACTGCTGTATTGGGACAAGACGAACGCCTACCCCGGCTACACCTGGTTCGGCGTGCGTGGGACGACTTACCTGCTCGATATGGAAGGCCGCGTGGTTCACACCTGGCCCATCGGCACGAACCCGCACGTCATGACCAATGGCAACGTGCTCGATGCCTCCAAGGACGATCCCAGCGGCTTTGGCGGGCCGACGGAAGTGAACTGGAACGGTACGACGGTCTGGTCCTACACGGAGACGCGGACCAACTACGTGCCGCATCATGACTTTCTGCGCATCTTCAATCCGAAGCTCAACGCTTTCACGACGCTTTACATCGCGAACAAGACGGTCAGTTCCAACCAGTGCATCGCTGCCGGCTGCAATCCGGCGTTCGGACGCAACTACACCAACGCGCAGATGGACGCCATCGTGGAGGTGGACCTGGCGGGGAACATCGTCTGGGAATGGTGGTTCTTCGATCACGGCATCCAGGATTTTGACGCCAGCAAGTCCAACTACGTCGGTTCGGGCAAGAGCATTTCGAACTACGTCGGACGTTTGAACCTGAATCTACCCGGTCGCCCTGTGACGAACGACTGGCTGCACTGCAACTCGATTGACTACAACCAGACCCTCGACCAGATCGTCATTACTGCGGCGGGCGGCGAGTTCTACGTGGTGGACCACGGCAACACGTTCCTCGCTGGCAACCCCGCCGCGAGCATCGCGTTGGCCGCCAGCACGAACGGTGACTTCCTGTACCGCTTTGGCGATCCGGCGCGTTACAGCCAGGGGAATCCGCCTTCCATCCAGCAGAACTGGGCGACCTCCACCACGGGCAACAAACAAATCGGCGGATCAAGTCACGCCCAGTGGATTTCCGCCGGCTTGCCTGGCGCGGGGCAATTCTTCGTTTACAACAACGGCGGCGACCTCTTCGAGACCACGCCGCAGTCTTACCTTTTCCAAATCAACGGATATTTGAACGCGAGCACCAACGACACCGGCACGTATGTCAATCCGCCCAGCGCTGGCTATTTCAACTGGGCCGCGCCCGGGCACGACACCGACAAGCGCACCAAGTCCATGTCGCGCCAGATCACGTGGATGTATTACTCGATGGCGAACCAGGGCATGTTCAGCCACCTCGACTCCAGCGTGCAGCGCTTGCCCAACGGCAACACGCTCATCTGCGACTCCACCGAGGGACACATCTTCGAAGTCACGGCCACGGGGGACGCCGTGTGGGAATACATCAACCCGGTCAGCGACGAGGGCATCATCACCTACAAGCGCGACAGCTACCCGATGCGCAACGCCCTGTTCCGCGCGTATCGCTTCGCGACGAATCATCCAGCGTTCGCGGGCCGCACGTTGACACCGCAGAGCACCATCACCGGTGAATCGCCGTCCTACATCTCCGCGCCCACCATCAGCGGCACGACGATCACGCCCGCGATCCCCACCGCGACCAGCAGTGTGTGGGTGACCTCGCTCATCACCAACAGCAGCGGAGTCGCGTCGGCCACGCTGACCTACATCGTGGGAACTTCCACCAACGTTGTCACGATGCTCGACGACGGCGCGCATCAGGATGGCGCGGCAGGGGATGGGGTTTATGGTGGACTGATTCCAGCCTTCGCCGCGGGTACGAATGTGGGTTATTACATTTCGGCCCAGGACGACTACGGCCTAACCTCGACCGATCCCGCCACCGCCCCCAGCGTGAACTATTCTTACACGGTCCAAACCCAGGCGGTTGGGATATGGAGCATGTTGAACTTCCCCGATACCGGCCAGACGAATCGCTACACCGCCACGTTCGGTCAGGACGCCGATTACACGATCCACCCACCTTCGTTTACTGACAACGGCGACGGCACGGTGAAAGACAATGTGACGGGGCTGATCTGGCAAAAAGCCGATGGCGGCGAGATGACGTGGTCGAACGCCGTGCTCTATGCGCAGACCAACCGTGTCGGCAGCCAGAGCGACTGGCGATTGCCCACGAGCCACGAAGCGTTCAGCATCCTGAACCACGGAACGGTCAACCCGGCGCTGGATACGAACTTCTTCACGCTTTCGGCGGCGAAGTATTGGTGGAGCGCTGACACCCAAGTCAGCGACGCCACGCGCGTCTGGTCCATCAACGCCGGCGGCGGCATTGGCGCGCATCGGCAGGATGAGACCCTCAGCGCCGGCGGTACGAACCGCTATCACGTCCGCTGTGTGCGTGGGGTGACTCTGTCAGGACCACCGCAGCATCACTTCACAAATAGCTTGAACGGCACCATCACCGACCTCGATACGGGCCTGACGTGGCAACAGGCGGAAGCGTCGGCAATGAACTGGGAATCCGCGCTGCAATACGCGGAAGGGCTTTCCTTGGGCGGGCAAACCGACTGGCGGTTGCCGAACGTCAAGGAACTGCAATCCATCAACGACGAGTTGCGGTCCAATCCGTCGGTGGACACTAGCTTTTTCACCGGGGCGAACTCCTCCAGTCATTGGTCTTCCACCACAGTGATGAATCTGACCAATCGTGCGTGGTATGTGAACTTCCAACTCGGCCTGGTCACCTACGAAGACAAACTCACCAACTACTTTGTCCGTTGCCTCCGCGGCGGCGTTACCAACTCGTCATCGCTAACCAACAGTTTCACGCCGCAGTTCGTGCAGATTCCTGCGGGGCAATACCAGATGGGCGATCACTTCGGTTTCGTTGATTCGGCCCATCCGAGCGACGAAATTCCCGTCCACACCGTCTCGGTGAGTTCGTTCTTCATGGAAAGCACGCTGCTGACCTGCGGCGAATATCGCGACTTCCTGAACTCAGCTCTCGCGCAAGGCTTGATCGAGGTCCGCTCCAACTACATTTATGGCGTCGGCGGCACGAACCTCTATTGTGACACCTACGGCTCGGATACCAACAGCCGCGTCCAGTGGAGCGGCAGCGCCTTCACCATCCGCGACAACCGGGAGGTGCATCCGATTACGGGTGTGCGCTGGTTTGGTGCGATCGCCTATTGCAACTGGGCCAGCGCGCGCGATGGTTTCACGGCTTGCTACAATCTCGTGACCGGTGATTGCATCCTCACGAACAGTGGCTACCGATTGCCGACCGAAGCGGAGTGGGAATACGCCGCCCGCGGCGGCCTCTACAGTCCCTACGGCATGTTCCCGTGGGGCAGCGATACGAATGCCGACGGCACGCTGGCGAATTGGGCGGGCAAAACCAATCCCTTCACCAGCGGCGATTATCCGTG
>CAIKLQ010001009.1 GCA_903828255.1 uncultured Verrucomicrobiota bacterium | reverse complement strand
TGCACGAGCAAACCCTCTGTGCCAGCGGCGGCGAAAATTTCCGGCTCATCTTGCCTTTCCCGAGTCAATCCAGGCTTTTTCAAAACCCACCCAAACGCCGCGTGAGGGCCCGCGGCCTACCGGACTTCGCCCCAAAACCCGTATTTGTAGGCCCGCCGCCCTGAGCGGGCGGGGGGTTTGATAGGAAACTCAATCGCTCCCGCAAAGTTTCAGCGGAATCGCGCCGCGGTGGCGTGGCGTGAGCGCCGAAAATGGAAGGCTGGACATTCTCGGCCCATCCCTGCTATACGTTATCCCCGATATGAAATCTTCAATCTCTCGGCGTGACTTTGTCAAAGCCTCCATCTTGGGCGCCACGGCGCTCGGAACAAATCCAAACCTTTGGGCGCAAGGCGCGGCCCACCCACGAATTTCGGTGCAGCTTTATTCCGTGCGGGACGATTGCGCCAAAGACTTCGACGCCGCCCTGGCAGCCGTGGCCAAGATGGGTTTTGCCGGCGTGGAGTTCGCCGGTTACCACACTTACACCGGCAAGGCGGCGGAACTGCGCAAGAAACTAGACGACTTGAAGCTGGTGACTGCGGGCACGCACATGGGCACCGCCAGTTTTCGGGGCGACGAATTGAAACGCACTATCGAGTTCCACCAAGCGCTGGGGTGCAAATTCTTGATCGTGCCTGGCGATCGCGATTTCACCGATCCCGAGAAGAGCAAAGCGCTGGCCGAGACTTTCAACAAGACTGCCGAAGCCCTCAAGCCGCTCGACATGTATTGCGGCTATCACAATCACAAGAACGAGTTCAAGAAGGACGGCGACAAAACGTTTTGGGACCTGTTCGCCGAGCGCACGAGCAAGGACGTGGTGTTGCAGCAAGATTGCGGCTGGTCCGCCGCGGCGGGCTACAAGCCGGAGGAGTTGGTCCGGCGCTATCCCGGTCGCACCAAGATCACGCACTTCAAACCCACCGTCGTGGACAACGAAGCGGGCAAGAAAGCAATCTTCGGTGAGGATTCAGTGAACTGGCCGCCGGTGTTGAAGGCCTGTCGGGAAGTGGGCGGCACGGAATGGATCACCATCGAGCAAGAAGCTTATCCCGACGGCAAGACGCCGATGGAATGTACCCAGCTTTCTCTGGCTGGGCTAAAAAAGATTTGGTAGCGGGAAGCTGGCACGAGCGCGAAGCGTCCGAGCGGGTGAAGTTCCCGCGAAGCTGAGCCGGTGGGAAATTCTTAGCTGAGCTTGGGCGGGGAAACTTTTACGTGCCTTGGCCCGCGTTGGGCGGGGAAACTGGCGAAGCCGGCAACCGTCGGATCGCAGTAGGCGACACAGGCAGCCGCGTATGGGACCAACCGGTCTCGGCGGCCAGTTTCAGATATTCGTCCCAGTGGGCCAGCAGTCCGCCCAGGCGGAGATATTTCAGATTTTCGATCAGTTCCTTATTCAGGGTGGGTCTTGGTAGAGGGACCGATCGGGCGGTTCGGTCAGCGAACCTTCCTGGTAAGCCTGCCGGTGGGTGAACGCGGCATCCACCGCGGCCAAAGGAAGCGCGCCGGCGACTTGTTGCAAGTAGATCCCGGCGCTGCGCGCCACCGTTTCCAGGCTGGTGATGTGATATTTGCGGGCGCGCTCCAAACTGCGGGTCAACAACGCGACGCTCATCTTGCGGCTCAACGCCAGGAGCCGGCGAATGAACTCGTGCCGCTGGATGCCTTTGATGGGCAGGGCAAAATCCAGATAGGCCTGGACGGCGGGCGCCAGGGCGCGCAGGGGTTTTTCCTCTGCCTCCGTGCGCGGTCGGCGGTTTTTGGCCGGATGGAGTGGCGCCGGTTGCCCCGGCGGGCTGAAATGTTTGTTTTTGACACCCTCGGGCGGCAAGGGATATTCGGCCAGACATTGGCCGGCCTGGTAGATTTTTAGCCGGGCGCCATATTCCAACACCTTGACGTCCGCGCGCTTGGTTCCGGGACCCCTATAATGATTCACCCCGAAGGTCAGGTAGCCGTAATGGTCCGTGCCCCGGCCATGTAGGCGATAAGGGGCGGGCAGATGGGCGGGCAACTCCACGAGGTATTGTCGTTCATGCGCGAAGGCTTTGGCCGGGATCAACCCCACCTTGCCTTGCGGCTTGTTATCCATTCGCACCGTGGCCCACGCCAAAGCCTGCGCATTGAGATCCTCCAGACTCTGGAAAGTGCGCCCCGGCAGGAAGTTGGTTTCCCCCGTCCAAAAACTGCGCTCTGCCCCCGCCTTGCGATTGCAATGACCGATTTCATGACAGCGGAGCCCAAAACCATGTTCCTTGGCGAAGGCCTCCATTTCCGGCACGATCAGGGCGTTGGCGCCACTGCCGCGCAGCCGCGCCAGGTTGGGGTTGTCAATAATGCACTGGCGGGCGGCGCCACCCCAAAACGTGCGCGCCTCGTGCAAGAAGCCCTTCATTTTGAAGCGGTCGAAGGCGCGGTAAAACGTGCGGTAACGCCGGTTGCTGTAACGCAGGTAAATGAGGCTGGCGATGAGCTTGACCCGCCGGCCGGCCAGTTCCACCTGATAGCGGCTGGGGTCGGGCTGCATCTCCAACCCCGGCTCCTCGGGCACGCGCGGGCAGCGGGTCGTTTGCGGGGTGCTGATGCCCAGGTCCCGGAGCCTCCGGGTCAGCGTGGGATAGCACCCCTGGAGGCCTTCCTTTTCCACCAGCTTTTCGTGCCGGCGTACCATCCGGCCCTGGCACTGTTGGTAAAGCCGGCGCAGCAACTCCTCATCCAGCCGCTGTTTGTCCGTGCGCACCCGTGGCGGCAACACCCCCGCTTGCCGGATGATCCCCCGCACCGGGTTGCGGCTGACCCCCAGCCGGCGGACGATCGCCCGCACTTCCATGCCTTCCTGAGGCAACAGGAAGATGGCCTTACGCTTGTCCGTTGCGATCATGGAGTTGCCTCAAAGTATGGGAAAAAGCCGCGGACCGGCTCAGGATCCCGGCGGTCAACAAATGGGACTGCGCAGGAACGGCCCGGCTGGTCAGCCGCGGGTCCTGACTTTTGCCCATCACCCGTTGCATATACTTCTGCGTCCGTTCCAGGTCGCCCAGCAAAACCCGAGCAAACTCGTTGCCCCCGGCGGGACTTTGGGGCCCTTGCCGCAGCCGCTCCAAGGAACGGGCCACGTTGCCCTTGAGGATTTCCTGGCGAAAGGACTCCGGCCCGCGAAAGCCGCCGTGGGCGAGCGGCTCCACTTCGCGCCCGCTCAAACCTTTGCCGCTGAGGGCCAGCACAAACTCCTCGATCTGCTCCCGGCTTACGCCGTTCATACGCATAAACTGGCGCAACAGGCCCCTGTAGGAATAAACCCGAAAGGCCCCGGCGAAGAATTGCCGCCGCACCTTCGCGCTCCTCTCGGCGAAGAGGCCCAGGCGCACACTGACCCAGGCTTTGCTCCGGCAAAGTTCGGCGGCGATCTGCGCCATGTTCATGGCCCGGGTGTTTTTGAGTTCGGCAATAAAGGCCGCTGGTTCCAGGAGGCTCAGCGCCCGGTTATTGGAAGTCCGCAGCGAACTCAAGAGGCCCACCGCCTCGTCCGGCCCCAGTGAGCTATAGGGCCCCGTCGCCAAGCGCAGTTTGCGCGCGCACCGATACCGCTTGCACCCGTTGAGCAAGACGCGGACCGCCTGGACCTCCACCCCTTCCAACGGCGCCTCGATGCCCCGCTGGGCAATCGCGGCCAAAAGCCGCTCCTCCAGAGCGACCGGTTTTAGCCAGAAGCTCTCGTAACGCAGATCCAAATGGGCCAGTTCAACTTCGTT
>CAIKLQ010001008.1 GCA_903828255.1 uncultured Verrucomicrobiota bacterium | reverse complement strand
TTGACGGTGAAGGCGTTGCCATTGAGTGCCAGAGTTCCCTGGGAAATGTAGAGCGCCGGATTTACACCATCGTAGTTCAAAGTGATTGGCCGCGCGCCTAGGCTGACCGTGCCCGTCACGCCGCCGCGAATCGTCGCGGCGGAAGTTCCAACCACAGTGCCAGTACCGCTGGCGGTGAGCGTCGCGCCAGTGCCCAGAGTGTAGGTGGCGCCACGGCCAGAAACGTCGAAGGTGGCGCCCGCCGCGATATTGAGACTGGAAGCCGCCGCCAACAGACCGGTGGTGCCCAGCGCCAGCGTGCCCGCGCTGATCGTGGTAGCGCCGACGTAGGCGTTGGTGGCATTAAGCGTCAGTAGCCCGCTGCCGGTTTTGGTCAGACCGGCGGTGCTGGCGGCATTGCTAACCACGCTGGAGATGCTCAGCGTGTCGCCCAAATTCACCACGTTGCAGGTGACGCTGCCCGTTCCCTGAAACGTGAAACGACCGGGGGCGATAATCTGTGAATTTCCCGTGGCGGTGACTGAACTGGGAGCGGTGATCGTGTAAAAACCAAACTGCGCATTACCGGTGCCGGTGCTAGTCAACGTCCCGCCAGCCAGCGTCAGGTTTCCAAGCGTTTGATAAAACCCGCTGCCGGCGGTTACGGTGCCCGAAATGTTCCAGGCTTTCCCGCTGGTGACATTGATTCGCTGGGCATCCAACGTCGCACCGCTGGCGACCGTGACCGCCCCGCCACCGTTGATCGAGCCGCTTATCCGGAGGGTACCGCTGTTGACGATCGTGTTGCCGCTGTAAGTGTTGAGGCCGCCAAGGGTAAGGATACCCGTGCCAGACTTAGCGAGGCCACCAGTGCCGGAGATGATGCCATTGATGGCCGCGGCGCCGTTGTTGGTAGTCGTCAGCAAGAAGGTGGCTTGATTGACGTTGGAACTGACAGTGAGGGTGGCCCCACTGGCGACGGTCCACGTTTGCGCGGCCCCCAGCGTGACGGCACCGAGGTTGAGGTTGAGCGTGCCGGTTTGGAGGTTCAAACCATAACTGCTGTTCAGGGTCAGGGTGTTGGCGACGTTGGTCACAGTGACATTAGTAGCCGTGCCGGTGAGAAGAATGCCGGCGCTGTCGGTGGCGACATTGAAGTTAACATTGGTGGCGTTGTTGGTGAACTGATTGATGTTATCGGGGGTGTAAGTGCCATACCAGTTGCCCGCATTGGTCCAGGTGTTGTCACTTCCGGCACCGCTCCAGACGTTTGTGCCCGGCGCGGGAACGGTGGCGATGAAGGTCACCGGACTGCCGTTCAGCGTGCCGGAAGTCGCCGTCACCGTGTAGTTGCCAAACGCGTCGCCCAGAGTCAGAAGGGTAGAGGCTTGGCCGTTGGCTGCCGTTGTCGTATTGGAGCTGCTTAACGATTGAATTGTCGCGCCGCCAGGCACCGAAGTTATTGCAAAAGTCACACTGACTCCGCCGACCCAATTCGTGTTGGCATCAGTGACGGTCACCACGAAGGGACTCGCCAAAGGTAGCGTCGCCACTCCAGTCTGGTTGCCACCAGAAGTCAACGTCAGCGTGGCCGCGGCTCCCGGATTGACTGTGAAGGCGGCACTATTTGCGGCGGGCAGGATGTCGCCGCTGGTTCGCGTGGCAGTAAGGCTTACGCCACTATCCGCCTTGTTATAGGTAATACCACTAAACGTCACGGAGCTGGTTCCAGCAAGGATGGTACCGTTGAGGGTCCCTCCCAGCGTCCCGGTGCCGGTCGTGAGGCTGAGAGTCACCGTGGTATTCGCCACGACGTTGGCTGACGTCGCGTTGCCAAACAACACTTGCACCACGACGTTGAAGGGCGTCCCGGCGATGGGATTCGCTCCGGCGTTCACAGAGGAGATCGTTAGATACGGCGGACGGACGAGGAGGACCAGGTTAAGACTGCCGCCACTTACTTGGAGGGTTGCGATCATGTCCGGGCCGATGGCCGTTCCGGAAACAGTGATCGGGCCGTTGGTGCTGATGCTGCCGCTGGCTTGCTGGACAATAGCGTATGTCCCGGCGGCCAGTGGCGTCGCCCTATTGACGGTGATCGCGTTGCCATTCAACGCCAACGTGCCTTGGGAAACATAGAGCGCCGGCTGAGAGCCATTGTAGGTCAAGGTGATTGGTTGGGAGCCCAGGCTGATCGTGCCGGCCACGCCGCCGCGAATGGCGGCGGCAGAGGTTCCAACCACCGTGCCGGTGCCGCTGGCCGTTAGCGTCGCGCCGCTGCCGAGGGTGTAGGTGGGAGAAGCGTCCAACCCGGACACATCAAACGTAGCGCCCGCCGCAAGGCTCAGGCTGGACCCCGCCGCCAATGCCCCGTTGGTCACCAACGCCAGAGTGCCGGCGCTGATCGTGGTAGGACCGACGTAGGTGTTGGTGCCGGAAAGGGACAGGAGGCCGGTGCCGGTTTTAGTGAGCCCGGCGGTGCCGCTCGCGTTGGTGATCGGGCTGGTAATGGTCAGGGTATCCAACGCGGTCACGACGTTGCAAGTGACGCTGCCGCTACCCTGAAACGTGAAATGACCGGGGGCGATGATCTGGGAATTACCCGTAGCCGTGACGGAGTTGGTGGTTCGGATTGTGTAAGAGCCAAACTGCGGATCGTCCGTGCCGGTGCCGGTCAGCGTGCCGTTGGTGAGGGTCAAGTTGCCGAGGGTCTGGTAGAAGCCGCTACCGCAGAAGACCGTCCCCGAATTGGTCCAGTTCTTCGCGCTGGTGACGTTGTCCGCTTCCGCATCGAAGGTGGCGCCGCTGGCGATCGTGACGGTCCCGCCGCCGTTGATCGAACCGACCACCGTGAGGGTGCCGCCATTGATGATCGTGGTTCCGGTGTAACTGTTGGTGCCACTGAGCGTGAGAGTGCCCGCGCCGGACTTGGTGAGGCCGCCGGAGCCGGAGATGATGCCCCCGATGGCGGCAGTGCCGGCGTTGGTAATCGTCAGTAGGAGTGCGGCCTTGCTGATGTTGGAACTGACCGTCAGCGCGGCGCCACTGGCGACGGTCCACGTTTGCGCGGCGCCCGACAGGACGATGCGGGGGCTGAGCGTGAGCGTGCCGGTCTGAATGTTCAGGCCGTGGCCACCCGTGAGGGTCATGATATTCGCGGCGTTGGTGATCGTGACGTTGCTGGCCGGGCCGTTAAGCACAATGCCAGCGGTGTTTGCATTGACGCTGAAGTTAATAGTGGTAGTGACGTTGGTGAACTGGTTGGTATTGGCGGCGGCGTAAGCGCCAAACCAGTTGCCCGGGTTAATCCAAGTGTTGTTAGTGCCGAGGCCGCTCCAGACATTCGTAGCCGCCGGGGCCGGGACCGTGGCGATGAAGAGGGCGAGGCACAGCAGGATGCGGAGCCATGCCGCACAGCCTTGCCCCCTCACCCCGGCCCGCTCCCCCTCGGCGGGAGCGAGGGAGAAGCGCTCCGTAACGCTGGAGACTTCTCCCCGACTTTGTCGCCTATCCGAAGAATGCATCATTATTCTTTCAACATTCATGACCAGGATTCCTTCCGGTATAGTGAAATTCTCGTGCTCATCTCATGGCGCCGGCACGGCGAAGTTGCCCAGGCCGGAGAAGTCCACCGAGACGCCGTCCGCGCCAAAGAGTGCCGGGGTATTCGTCACGCCGTTGCGCGAGAGGGTTGCGGTGTTCGTATAAACGTGGGAGCCGGGTAACGCCCGATGCACGTTGTGGCAATCACTACACTCGACCCGGCGTCCAGGAGCTTGTTCGGCATTGGCCACCGGGTGGTTAAAAGCTTTGGCGAAGTCCGCTTGCACCCGCTTCGCGGCCGGTCCGTTCGTGCCGTGGCAGGTATAGCAGAGGTTCTCTTCAACATCGGCCAACAGCTTCGGATAACGGGTGCTGGGGTTGGCGGCGTCGGGCCAACCATGCACCGCATGACAGTTCAGGCAAGTGCCACGATCCGAGGCCAGGGTGCGGGCCGGCATCAACGAGCCGAGCCGTCCGCCGGGCCAGAGCGTGGCGTCGTTGGTAATAGAGAAGTGTCCCCCGAGAGAGGCGGCGTTGGATAGCAAGTGGCAGTCCGTGCAAACTGAAGTGCTGTCGGTCAAACGCAGCAGCTTGGCGTCGCCCAGCGGACTGAAATGCACTTGGTGGCATGTCAGGCAACCGAAGTTGGTGCCGCCCGTTTCGAGCGGGAGTAGGGTCGGCGATTTGTGGGTCGCATCAATCGGCACGGGAATTCCCACCGGATGCGAGCCCGCCAGCGAACTGGTCACGTTATGAGCGACGTGGCAGTCCATGCACATTTGGTTGGCATCGTTGTTCACCCGCATGAAGTGCCGACCACTTCCGGAGCCGCCGCCACCAAAGGCCGGCGCGGATGGATCGAAGGGCGTCATGGCCTGGCTATGCTCATCATGACACGCGGAACAACTGGCTACGCCGTTAGTAGTATGCAAGGCGTTGGTTGGATTGGTGGCATTGCGAAGCCCGGAAAGCGCATAGAGGTTCCACTGATCACCGGTTTGAAAGGCCCCGCTGTCCGCTCCCTGAAACGTCACCGAAACGCCTTGATCGAGCAGCACATTGCCGGAGGTGAGCAGATTGTTTCCAGCGCCTCCGCCCGGCGCGGTGGCG
The DNA here is from genome assembly GCA_903828255.1 of uncultured Verrucomicrobiota bacterium. Lineage (GTDB taxonomy): Bacteria > Verrucomicrobiota > Verrucomicrobiia > Limisphaerales > JADLHS01 > CAIKLQ01. Next base: position 36,689 of record CAIKLQ010001008.1, on the reverse strand, counting down.
GTCCAGTTAAACGACGCCGTGCCGACGCCGCCGGAAGTGGCGATGGTGATGGTGTAGGTCTTCGCGTAGTTTCCAGTGAAAACGCCAACGGGGATCAAGTTGCCGGTGGAGGGCGTTGCGGCACCGCCGAGGAAGGCCACATGTCCCGCCGCGCTGGCGTCCCAGCGATGTGAATTGCCAGCGGCCACCGCACCTGCGGGCAAACCGGACCAGGGCAAGGCTTGGTCGCCGTTGGCAAAGGGCGTCGTGGAGGCCGGGCCGCCGGGTTGGTGGCAACTGATACAGAGGTTCGCGTTACCGGCCACCGAGGTTAAATCTCCGCCAAGGCTGGTATGCGGGACATGGCAGGAGGCGCAATAGGCGGCCGTGTCGTGCGGTGGGTCAATGGCAAACACGGAAACCCCCAACCCACCGGCGGCGACAAGCAATAGTTGAACCCAGAGGTTCACGGAACGGAGCACCGGTCTGTGAGCGGCGTTGGGAGCTTGGACTGTCAAAAGCCGGTCACAGACCGGCGCTCCGCCCGGGTCGGTGCCCCGCAGCACTTTCTTGGTAGGGAATGAGATCATGGTTGATGCTCCTTCGCTTCGTTTTTGTTGTTTTCTAGTCGTTGCTTTTTGTTCGGCGGAAATCGGCTCAAGTTCGTTGCGGCACCACCGGGTTGCTTCCGCCAGGTCAGGCGGTGGAAGCCCGCGACAGGGTAGCATTGAAATCCACGGCTTCATAATCAATAGCTGGAATTGCAATCCCGGCCGTGGCACGAAACCGCGCAAGTGCCGTGGTTGACGCCGAAGGCCTGGTAGCTGCGGGCGCCAGTGACGATGCTGGGATTGAAATTGATAAGGTGCGGGTTCGGCGAGCCATGCGGGTCGTGGCAGGTCATGCAGGAAGTCATGGCGATATGTTGCAGGTGGCCGGACCAGGTGGCGTTGAGGAAGTCGTGACACTTGAAACAAAGCGCGGAGTTGCCGGTGTTGGCACCGGTGTCCGTCAGGCTTAAGGACCGTTCCAGCAGGGGGATGTAGGCGGAGCCGTGCGGCCCGCTCGGTCCGCTGCCGCCGTTGTTGGGGCCGCTGTCGCTGTTGTGGCAGTCGCCGCACGAGATCAGGCTGGCCACCGTAAGCGGGGCTCTCAGGCTCGGTACGCTGGCGTTGCGGCCCGTCAGGATCACAGGATGAAACGAAGCGGTGGCGCCGCTATTCTGAAATTCCAGACGCGTGTTGAGTTGGGGGAACTGGCGATTGACCCGCGCGGGACCTTTGGCTGTGTCCGCATGACAGCGGAAGCAGATTTCATACTCGTGGGTGACTTGGGCGAGGCTGACCCCGCCGGGGTTAATCCCCCGCACGCCAGTCAAGGCGCCGCTCAGGCCGCCCGGCGCCTTGCTGACCGTCGCGGTGGTGGCGTGCGGATTGTGGCAGTCCTCACATTCGACGTGGCGGTTCGCGCCACTCGGCACCAGCGGGAGTTCCATCGGGTCATGGGCCCCCAACGTGTTAATGACCGGGTGGACGCTTACTTTGCTGAACTCTGCCTGCACATTTTTCGCCGCGACGTTGCCGTTGTGGCAGGCGTAGCAATTCTGCTCCTCCTCGGCGTAGTTCATCAGGCGTTGCTTGCCGCCGGCGCCGTGCGGGTCGTGGCAGTTCTCACAGGCGTTGGCCGCCACAGTTTTTTCCAAGGTATGCGGCCAGGGGTTCGGTGGGTTGCCGTTCCAGAGTTTTCCAGAAAGGCTGTGGCTACTCAGGCTCCAACTCTTGATTTTATGGCACGTCACGCAGAGGGCCGAGGCGGTATTGTTCATGATTAGGAACTTACCATATTGGTCGCTGTGCGGGTCGTGGCAGGAAGTGCATTGCAACTCGCCATTGGGGTCCAGGTGCATTTTGCTGGAGCCAGCGGGGCTGGCGAGTTGGCCGTTGGCGCTGGTCAGCGTGGCGTCGTATTTGAAAGACACCGGGTGGTCGTCGGACAAATCCGTGCCCAGATTATTAGGTCCTTTCGGGATCATCGTGACGGCGCTTTTCATCATGATCGGAGTCGCGCGACTGCGAATTTTCCCGAGGGCGACGGTGCCGTCGTGGCAACTCAGGCAGAGTTTCGACGCTCCAGTGGGCTGGCCGAGAGTTGCCTTGAGCGTCGAACTCCGGTACGGCGTGTAGGTCGCGGCGGAGTCATACCGGTTCCACAGCGCTGGTTTCGCGGCGGAGTGTGGCGTGTGACAGAAGATGCACAATTCCGAGTTGGCGCTGCCGGCGGCGGGTTGGGCGGTTAAGACGCCCAAGCCGCTGATCGAGAGATTGTGCTTTGACTGGCGAATCCCCGGCTCTCCATGAGCGTTAGCGCACAAGAACCCGACGGTAAGAAGAAGGCCGTAACGCAGGGCCGTGCGCTTAGCTACCGTGATCGCCCGCGGCGGCCCGCCAAGCCCGCGACCCCGGTGGGGCAGGCAATTCTGCCGCCGGTCATCAGACTGCCAGTGCCAGGCAGAGGAGGGCTTGCGCGAGTTCATTAGAAGGACCTCCGCAGTCGCAGGTAAAAGTACTGCCGGTCCCGCCGATCATTGGGGTGGCTTTCGTTACCGTATTCGTAGCCCAATTTGACGTTCAGTTTGGCGACCGCCCAGATCAACTCGGTTCGCGCGCTGGCATAATCGCCGTCGAAACTGTCGCCGCGTTCGCGGCGCATGCCGCCTTCGGCGTTTAACGCCAGGGTGGCGGTCAAGCGTTGCTGATAGCGGGCGATCATGCCGTAGGCGGTCTGGCGGGTGTTCGTGTCGCGCCACGTCGTCCAACTTTCGTCCAGATCCACGCCGAAAGTGGTGGAGTCCGAAGCGCGAAACACGACGGATTGGAAGCAGTGAGAGCGATCGTAGGGCAAGAAATTGGAATCGGCGACCTCGTATTCCGCACCGACTCGCAGCCAGCGCCAGGCGCTGTCGGCACCGATGATCTTGTCGTCGAGCCGACGCAAAGTGAGTTCCTCACCGCCACTGTAATCGAGGGTGGTCCAACGGCCATAGATGGCGAAGAGGCCCTTCCAGAAATCCAGGCGGAAATTGGCACCGTTGGCGTACGAGTTGTATTGCCCCGAAGGGTCCAAGGCGATGGTGTAATCCACGAGCACGACGCTTTTATCGAGGATGTTGCCGCCTTCTTTGCGGCGGATTTCCGTGATGACACCCCGGGTGCGAACGAGGTAGTCGGAATCCAGTTGGTAGGCGATGCCGTTGGTGGCATTGACACTGAGAACCTCGACCACCGAGAGCTTGTTGAGCTGGACCCAATCGTAACCGATAAGCGTGTGCGCTTCTTGCGAGATCGGCAACACCGCACCGCTGGCGTTGCGTTCCTCATGGTCCACCGTTCCCATGTAGCCGAGGCTGATATTCCCCCAGTCGCCGAGCGCTCTCGTGTACGTTTCGTTGAGGGAGAGGCCATAGCGGGTGGTGTCCAAGAAACTGCCGGGGGCGCTGGCCTGCGTGAGGTTCCCATGCGCATCGAGCGTGGAGCTGAGATTGTCGAATAGTTGATAACCCAGTCCGACGCGGCCCTGGTGGGTGCTGGCGTCCGAGCCGCTGGACGACGAGTTATCAAAGGAGTAATCATAAAAGCTCCGTAGCCGGGAGGTGTGCTCGAGTTGCAACTGCTCCTGAAGCAGCAGCTTGTCGGAAGGCGTCGGGGATTCGGTCACCGAGCTGTAGTTGAGGAGGGAGGACAGGTGAATCCAGTCGCGGTCCCCAAAGCTCTCGGTGTCCACCACGCTCAGATTCTGGTTCAAACCCCGCTGGTAGCTGAACCCGTCATCCCGGCGCGAAAAGCGGTCGAGGTAATAGCTCAACTGCGTGGTGGCTTTGCCCGAACGTCGCAGGTTGTTGCTATTGAAGTTGAGCGTGTCTTCGGTGAGTTGCGCCGGCCGGGTCGGGTCCTGGACATCCTCGTCATAGTGCTGAAAGGAAATCGAAAGTGGCACCGCCCCCGCGGCGTAACCGCTATGCGCCCCGAAGCGCTGGCTGTCCACCCGGACATGCGAAAAAAAATCGTAATCGCGATAAGTCAGGTCCTTGTCCGCGAAGACTGATGTGTAGTAGGGCTTTTGTTTCAGGAGATCCATCGCAAAATGGTAACGCAGGAGCGGTTCCAGGTCGGAAGCGGTTTTGCCAGGGTCCACCCGGGCGTCTTGGTAGCCGCCGCCCAATTCGATGTTGGAGACATATTCCAAGAGATTGGGATGATACACCCAGCCGGCCGCCCCCACCCCGACCACCTGTTCGAGGACAAGCCGCTGGTGCAAGTCCGTCGCGCCGGTGGTGCGATTTTCCTGGAGTTGGCGATCAAATTGAGCATCAGTTTGCAGGTATATGTCGGTCAGCCGCAGGCTGTATTGCCGCGGCGCTTCCAGGAGAATCAATCCACCCACCTGGGGTTGCGCGCTCCAAGTTGCCAGCCCCAGTATCAGCAACCAGATCCAGCGGAAAATGATGGCGCGGCATGTCATTTTACGCTTTTGACCAAGCCTTTTTGATCTGAGCGATGCGCGTCATGACAGCTCAGACATTCGGCGGTTCCCAAGCTGGCATGGGCGTTCACTTTTGCCATTTCCACCTGCGTGTGACAGCTCAGGCACAGCTCCTGGGCCCGGTGCGTCAGATGGAAACGCTCGGTGGACTTATGCGCCTCATGGCACTGGTCACACCGGCCGTCGCGAATGGGCGCGTGAATGAATTTGGCGTTCGCAATTAGCTTTTGATGGCACTCCAGGCAAAGGGCGCTGCCGGTGGCGCGCAACTGTTCCGACTGGCCCGTGAGATGACAGGCATCACACTTCCGTTCCGCGTAGAGTGGATGCATGTACACCACCGGGGCCGCGGGAACCGCCGCAGTAACCGCAACGACATTGGTAACCACCGCGGTCGGCAGACTGGCCGACAGGGCGTTTGTCCCGTCCACACCGGTGAAGAAAACGTGCAACCAACGTTGCTTTGTCTCGGTGCTGCAACCGACAATCAAAAGGCCACCCGCCAACCCAGCCGCCGCCCAACAGGTCCATGTCCTTGGTGGCCTCATGGGCTGCTTCAACGTCACCGCTTGTGGCCAAGGCCGTACACGTTGACTTTTCGCTCGCCGAGTTGATTCGTAATGAGCACCAGATGTTCGACCACGAAATCTGGCGATACATATTGCTCGAACAACTTGAGGTGGTCGTAATCCACCGCCACGGCGGCGGGCAGGTTCAAGGGCACTGTGCTGCCGTCCGGTTCCCCGAAATACACCAGCAGCTTCCCCTCCGGGTTGAATATCTGGCAGACTTGCGCCGCCGCATCAATCACGTAAATCCGCCCTTCGCGATCCACCGTCACGCCCTTGGGCCGGGCGAACTGGCCAGGCATGTCGCCCCGGCCACCGAGCGTTTTCAGGTACTTGCCATCGGCACCGTAGATTTGAACCCGGCACGCGGCCATGTCGGAAACGTACAATTGGCCCTGGGAATCCACCGCTAGGTTGACTGGCATGTAGAGTTTGCCCGGCTCCTTTTCCTCCGCGGCTTCCGGGTCTGGCGGAATGGTGAACAGAGGTTCACGGGTCTTCTTTGAATAAACCCGGACGCAATGTCCGTTCAAATCCGTGAGATAAACTCGATCAGCCGTGAGCGCCACGCCCGAGGGCCGCAGTTTGTCGCCATCGCCGATGGCCCCTTGAAAGGAGTCGTCGGCGCCGAAGATCAACACTTGGTTGCGACCGGTATCCGCCACGTACCGGGAGCCATCGGCATCCACGACCACGTTAACCGGGACGGCCAGCTTGCCCATGCCGGCCGGTGTGAACCGGCGCATGGTTTTCTGGACGAGATCCAGGATGTCCACCGACCGCGTGCCGGTGTCGCACACATTAAGTTCATTGCCCGCCAGCCAGATGCCGTACGGTTTGATAATGGGCTGCGAGGAGGGTTGTTCGCCGGTGATGAACGCGGAGAATTTGCTCACCTGTCGACCCAGGTCCCGCTCGTCGGACAAGCTCACCAGAAACTGTAACCGCGGTTGCTCCGGCGGCGGCGGGTAAAAAACAAATCTGGCGGCCGCGCCCTTCTTCACCCCGGTTGCGTTTGGCCCGCTCGCACAACCGGCGCCCAAAACCAGCCAGCCTGCCACAAGCACGAGGCCGGCCGAAGACAGCGAACGAGAATATGAGCGCGTGGCCCCCATCGCAACCAAACTGCCACCCCGAGGAATCGCCGACGCCGACGTCAGTGGTTCCTAGGGCAGACGGTGATCTATGCCTGACAGTTCGCTATTGCGTGTGGCACGCCTTGCAGAGGGCGCTCCCCGCGTTGCTGGTGCGCAGGAACTTGCCATATTGATTGTCGTGCGTGGCGTGGCACGAAGCACATTCCATCTTGCCGTTGAACAACGGAATCAGCCGGGCCGCGTCCACGTAATTGGTCGAGGCGGGTGTCACGAGGTGTTGATCCGCCGTGGCCAGCGCCGCGTCGTAAGTGAACGAAATCGGGTGATCCCGGGACAAGCCGCCGAGGGAGGCGGCCCCCACCAAGTTGGTTGCAGTTGCGGTCATAAAGTGTGTTCCATTTTGCAACACGCCGGCGGTGGCAAACGAGTCGGACGCCACCGTACCATCGTGACAACTCAAGCAAAGTTTCGACGTCGGACCCGGCTGTGTCACTGTTGAAGCCCCTTGAAACGTCGCACTGGTGTACAAAGCATAATTAGCTATCGCGGTGGTTTGATGGTTCCAGAGCGGCGCCGTGGCCACGGCCTGCGCCAAGTGCGGCGTGTGACAGAACTTGCACAGTTCGGTGGTCCCCCACCCCTTGCCCGACAAATCATGCGGCGTTCCGGTAATCGAAGCCCCACTGGCCATTCGCCCCCCACCCGCGAGCGTTGCGGTTACGAGCAGGATGGCGGTCCAGCGCCTCCCGGAGAACTTGCTTGAACTATTTTTCATCATTTCTTTCATAGGATTCTGTTTTCCGTTTGTTGTATTTTTGTTTGTTTTGACTACGCGAATCCGAAAATTGCAAATCGTGAACTCCGGTTGGTCATCTTGCTGCCAACTGGCGCATGCTGCTCTAACTGGTTGGGCGTCATTTCGAGTTTTTTGTTTCGCTTCCGATATTAGCAGTCAGTGAGCCAGTAACGCAAGCTTCTCTTAACAAATTAACCATGCCCTTGCCATCTCACTGCGCCCAATCACCTTAAGGCCACTAAACCTGCGGATTGACGCCCCATCCAGATACCAAAAGCATCCACAGACTGTCTCGTCGTCGCTCAAAATTGGCCACCGCCTATTCCGCGATTGGAACACGCCTGTTCCGTAATTGGAACCCTTCCGTTCCGCGACCGGAACCCGCCTGCGCTGCGATTCAGATCACCAAACCGCAATTTCTGCCTCGCCCGTGACCACACGAATTCCCCCTGGCGCACCACGAATTCGGACGACGCGTCCTGTTTGTTCGCGCCACAATGCGCGGACTTCTCCAATCTTGCCAGAAGCCGACCGTGGCTTGGCCGTGCAAAAAATCCTGACTTGCCTTGTAACGAAGAGTCGACTTGTTGCCGTCTGATGTCTCTTCCCATAAACCGGGTAGTGGCACGGGTGTCTCGCCGGTATGTTTCGGTTCGCACTGGCACGACGCCCGTGCCACTACGGAAGCGCCCGCCCAACCAGTTATTCCGGCTCCTGGCCCCGCTGCGCGATTTCGAGATCGGGGCGGCTACCCCAACTGCAGATTTGCTCCACGCGTTGGAAACCGCCAACCAAAAGCCGCTCAACCAAATTGCAAAGAACCGACCCGGCAGATGGCGGAACCGAATGAACTGATCCTGTAACCCATCAAGTCCGAGAAATAACATGCGACTCCAACTTCAAAAACTTCCTCACCGCGCTTCGCGCCATCGGCTCCGCTTGGGCGCTTCAATTCACGGAACTGGCAGCACAACCCGGAATCCCACGCTGCCGTCCGGGTAGGTCGGAAGGAGGTTAAGGCGCGCCGCCGACCGACAGCTCTCGGCGAGGTCGGACCAACTGCCCCCGCGAGCGACGCGGTACGAACCCGCAACCGGGCCACGCGGGTCGGTCTGCGAATCGCTTGAATACGCCCCATACCAATCCCAACACCAGCCCCAAACGTTTCCCACCAGGTCATAAAGCCCGGCGCTATTTGGCGCAAAAAAACCCACCGGACTGGTGTACGGATAACCACCCACCGCGAAGGCCGGTAGGTAGCCACTCGTGGAATTCACATCGTAGGTGCTCCCTCCTGCCGCCCCCGGAAAAGCGTAATAGTTCGCCTGACTCCACGAAATCGTGTTGCCCCACGTGAACCGCTGCCCGCCAAGCCCGCCCCGCGCCGCCTTCTCCCACTGCGCTTCCGTTGGCAACTGGTAGCCGGTACTCCAGTTCACCCAGTCGTTTTCCACGTCGGTCTGCCCATCGCGATACACCGCCGTATGCGCCGCATTGGTGTAATATGCCGGCACGCGCCCCTCCTTCTCGCTCCGCGCATTGCACCACTTCACACAGTCATACCAACTCACCGCCTGCACCGGGTGCGTGACCGCTTTGCCGGAACCGGGATTGTCAAAGCGGTAGGCGTGATTGGTCGCCCAATTGTGAACCTCATCCCACAACGCCTTGGTTACCGCAAACGCCTCTATGTAAAAGGCGCTCACCTCATTCGTGTGCAAGGGACGCTCGTCGCTGGCACCTTCGCCAAACGTGTCACCCATCGTAAAGTTGCCAACCGGAATCAACACCATGTTCGTAGGGGAAGAATTCTGATCCGGAGGCAGCGCGCAACGGAATCCCATGACATTGTCCCCGAACGTTGGCGAGTAGTGGTCGCGGTACGCCGTCCGGCATAAATATGCGTTGCGGTCCCATCTGCCGCCCCGATCCACGCGCCGCAAGCCCACCGCGGGCCCTCGCGGATCGGTCGGCGAACCGCTCGAATACGCACTCTCATCATACCAATCCCAGCACCACTCCGAAACATTTCCCACCATGTCATAAAGCCCATAGTCATTCGGGGCAAAATACCCTGCCGGACTGGTGTAGGGGAAATTGCCCACCGCGAACGTCGGTTGGTTGCCCCGCGTGGGACTCGTATCGTAAGTGTATTCCGTGGTGCTGTAGTAGTTTGCCCGGCTGTGCGTGATTTCATCCGTGTCCGCCCACGAGAAACGACGGCCGGCGGCCCCGCCCCGCGCCGCCTTCTCCCACTGCGCCTCCGTCGGCAACTGGTAGCCCGCACTCCAATTCACCCAGTCGTTCCCCACGTCCGTCTGCCCACCACGATACACCGCCGTATGCGCGGCGTTGGTATAATACGCCGGCACCCGCCCCTCCTTCTCGCTCCGCGCATTGCACCACTTCACACAGTCATACCAACTCACCGTCTGCACCGGGTGCGTGGCTGCTTTACCGGAACCCGGGTTGTCAAAGCTGTAGCCGTTCGCAATCCCCCAGTTATAGACCTCATCCCACAGCCCTTTCGGCACCTCGTAACGGTCCAGGTAAAACAAGGAAACATAGACCAGGTGCAAAGGCAGGTCATCGCCGAAGCCTTCGCTAAAAGCATCCCCCATCGTAAAGCTGCCCGCCGGAATCGGCACCATGCCGGAAGGAGGAGGATTGTTCGTCTGGCTGAGGGCCGCCACCCGATAGAAACGGGAGGGCACGGGCGGCGCACTCGCATCCACAAACAGATAGGGACTTTGGGCGACCACAATGTTCGTCAGCACCGTCCAGTTGGCCTGTCCCAAGTTGGTCGAGAACTGGATTTGATTGGTGATGCCCAGGTCACTTTGGATGCTGAACTGCGGCGTCGCCCCGATCATCAAGATGTGATTAATGACCGGGGCGGTCGCGTGCGCCGCCAACCAGACCCCACACCCCAAAGCGCCCAAGCCAAGTTTCATTCCTCGGGTTCGTGTTTTCATCGTTTCATATCTCCGGCTAGTATTTTGCGGGTTTCCCTGAAGCTAAACGCACACTAAATAAACAAAGCTGGATAGTCAGCGTTGAATTTCCCGAATGGCAGGCCGCGGCGCCGAGACGGAAGCACTCTTAAAGGTCCAACCGCCGAATGTGAGCAACCCGCACATCCAGTGTTATAGGTGCAGGTCAGGGCCGCAATCCCAGCATCCGACCCGATCCCCAACAACCACGACCGTAGCTCGGGTTTCCCATTCTCCGCTTCCACGCGCTGACCATTTGCTCTCCCCGCTCCGCAGTCACGCAGCCCTCGTCGCTTGCTGCGCCTCTCGCCGGCTCCAGTCTCGCGGTTCAACTCACTGACCTAGGGGCAGGACCAAACGGAATCCCATGACATTGTCCCCGAATGTTGGCGAGTAGTAGTCGCGGTACGCCGTCCGGACGAAAAAAGCTTTGCGATCCCATCTACCGCCCCGATCCACGCGAAACAAGCCCGCCGAGGGCCCTCGTGGATCGGTCGGCGAACCGCTCGAATACGCACCCTCAGCATACCAATCCCAGCACCACTCCGAAACATTTCCCACCATGTCATAAAGCCCATAATCATTCGATGCAAAATACCCCACCGGACTGGTGTAGGGATGACTGTCCACCGCGAATGTCGGTTGGTTGCCCCGCGTGGGACTCGTATCGTATGCGTCTTCCGTGGTGCTGTAGTAGTTTGCCCGGCTGTGCGTGATTTCATTCGTGTCCGACCACGAGAAACGATGACCGGCGGCCCCGCCCCGCGCGGCCTTCTCCCACTCGGCCTCCGTCGGCAACCGATAACCAGCGCTCCAGTTCACCCAGTTATTCTGCACATTGACCTGCCCCTGCCGATACCTCGCACTCAACGCCGCATCCGTGTAATATGCCGGGGTCTTCCCCTCCTTCTCGCTCCGCGCATTACACCACTTGACCGCGTCATACCAACTCACCGCCTGCACCGGATGCGTGGCTGCTTTGCCGGAACCAGTGTTGTCAAAGTCGTAGCCGTTCAGAATCGCCCAGTTGTAAATCTCATCCCACAGCGCTTTCGTCACCTCATACCGGTCCATGGAAAACGCGGAGACAGACACGTCGTGCAGCGGCAGGTCATCCCCCCAACCTTCGCTAAACCAGTCCCCCATCGTAAAGCTTCCCGCCGGAATCAGCACCATGCCGGGAGGGGTGGGATTGTTTGTCTGATTGAGGGCGGCCACGCGGTAAAAGCGAAAGGGCGCGGGCGGCGCGTTCACATCCACAAACAAATAGGGACTTTGGGTCACCACCACATTCGTCAGCACTGTCCAGTTGGCTAGACCCAAGTTGGTCGAATACTGGATTTGATTGGTGAGGCCCAAGTCGCTGTGGATACTGAACTGTGGGGTCGCCCCGAGTACCGTGATATTCGCGATGACCGGGGCCGCCGCTTGCGCCGGCAACCACCCCAAAAAAACCAAAGCGCCCAAGGCAAGTTTCATTTCTATGGTACGTGTTTTCATGTTCGGATGTTTCCATTTCGTGATTAATGAGAAATCACTTAGTCTAGGCCACAGTGAATACGAACGGCGTGGAAGTCAAGCCTGAATCCTCCTGAATTCTCCTTGTGCTAGGCAGTGCGCCGAAGGCCGGCGCTCCGTTTTTGAGTTTGTCTCCGTGCCGCAACTGCCGGAACTTGGGCGGGTGCAACATTGGAAACACATTCACCTTGCGTTGCTCACGACGCTTTCAATGGTCGTGCTGACGGGCAGGGTGCTTGCCGATGACCGTGAGCGCCTGGAGCAAACCGACGTGTTCGTCAGCGGGACGGATGGCTACCCCACCTACCGCATCCCGGCGATCATCGCCACGCCGAAGGGAGCGTTGCTCGCGTTTTGCGAAGGCCGGAAGAACGGGGCCGGCGACTCCGGCGACATTGACCTTTTGCTCAAGCGATCCACCGATGGCGGCAAATCTTGGAGTGCTCAAACGGTGATCTGGGATGACGGGCCAAATACTTGCGGCAATCCCTGCGCCGTGGTGGACCAACAAACCGGCGACATCTGGCTCTTGCTGACGCACAATCTGGGAACGGACACCGAAGCTCGCATCAAAACCAGATCGGCAGAGCAATCGCGCACGGTTTGGGTTTGCCAGAGCCGCGACGACGGGCAGACTTGGAGCAGGCCCGTTGAAATCACCAGCCAGGCCAAAGACCCGACGTGGGGCTGGTATGCCACCGGGCCGGGAGTAGGGATTCAAATCAATTACGGCGCACATCGGGGGCGGCTCGTGATTCCGTGCGACCACAGCTATGACGCAGCGGCGACTAGTTCCACCGAAGCTCAGATTGAGTTCGGGGCGCATGTGATTTTCAGCGACGATCACGGCGCAAACTGGCAACTCGGCGGCGTCATTCGGCCCAAAGTGAATGAGTGTCAGGTCGTGGAACTGGCGGATGGGCAAGGCACGTTGCTCATGAATTTTCGGGCGTACTTCGGCCACCGTCGCCGCGCGGAAGCCACCAGCCGCGACGGCGGGTTGAGGTGGACCGCACCACAAGATCAACCGGCGCTGATCGAGCCAGTTTGCCAGGCCAGCTTTCTCCGGCTCTCCTGGCCAGGCAAAGCGAACGTCAGCCAATTGCTTTTTTCTAATCCCGCTGATGAAAAGCGCCGGCGCAACTTCACGGTGCGCCTGAGTCGCGATGAAGGGAAAACCTGGCCCGTGGCGAGAACGCTTCACGAAGGTCCCGCCGGTTACTCCTGTCTCGTGGCGTTGCCGAAGGGAAAAACTGGCTGCCTTTACGAACGCGGCGAGAAGAGTGCCTACGAACGGATCGCCTTCGCGGCTTTTCCCCTCGATTGGCTCATGGGCGGAAAAGAACTTCCCGCTGCCAAGTGATCCTGCATCGGCTAGGAGCGCGAACCGCCGAGTTCGCGCGTTTCAAGAATCGTCAACAACGCGCGGACTCGGCGGGCCGCGCTCCAGCTTCGCGATGATTTTGGGCTTTCAAGTTCCCTCGCCAGCCGCCTAAATCATCGCCGTGCAATTCATCGCTTACCTGGTCGTCGCCGTTGCGGGGTATCTGCTTGGCTCGATTCCGACGGGCTACCTCGTCGCGCGGGCCAAGGGCATTGACATCCGCACGGTCGGCAGCGGCAACATCGGCGCGACGAATGCGTTTCGCGTGCTGGGCAAAATCGCCGGCGCGGGCGTGTTGATTGCCGACGGCTTGAAGGGTTACGCGGCTAGTGCGTGGCTGTGCAGCGGGCTGCTGTACCTGCTCAACGTGCCGACCGCGGACGCGGAAACACATCGCATCGTGGCCGGAATCGCGGCGGTGCTGGGGCACAACTACACCTGCTGGCTGCGTTTCAAAGGCGGCAAAGGCATCGCCACCACGGCGGGAGTTTATTTCGCGCTGGCGCCGCTGGCGGTGAGCATCGCGCTCGGCACATGGATTATTCTCTGTGTCGCAACCCGGTTTGTTTCCATTGCGTCCCTGGCCGCCGCGGTCGCGCTGCCCACCGCGGTCTGGTTTAGGAAGGACTGCCCGCTTCTGCTCGGCATCGCCACGACGGCGCTGGGTTCGCTCGCGATCTTCAAACACAAAGCCAACATTCAGCGATTGCTTGCCGGCACCGAAAGCCGGATTGGATCAAAGAAACAGGAGACCCCGAAATGAAAATCACCGTGCTCGGCGCGGGCGCGTGGGGAACCGCCCTCGCCCGCCTCCTCGCCACTCGCGACCACGACGTCACGCTTTGGGATTTCTTTCCCGAGACCGTGGACATCATCCACCGCACCGGCTGCAACGAGCGTTACCTGCCGGGCGTGCCCCTGCCGCCCAAACTCCGCGCCGAGGCCGACGCTGCCCAAGCTTTGACCGGCGCGGAACTCGTCGTGGTGGCCAGCGTCTCGAAGGGCTTTCGCAACGTGACAAAAGCGCTCGGTACGTTTGACGGCATCGTGGTCAGCGTCACCAAGGGCATTGAATTTGAAACCGGCAAAACGATGACCGACATCCTCGCCGAAAACGCGCCCCGCGCCCGCGTCGTGGCCATGTCCGGGCCAACGCTCGCCACGGAAGTCGCGAAGGGAATTCCCACCGCGATCGTGGCGGCGAGCAAAGACGCGGCGGCGGCGCAAACCGTCCAGTCGCTGTTTCACGGCCCGGCGTTCCGCGTTTACACCAGCCCGGATGTTCATGGGGTGGAACTGGGCGGCGCGCTGAAGAACGTCATCGCGATTGCCGCCGGCGTCGGCGACGGCCTGGGCTTCGGGGATAACACGAAAGCCACGCTGGTGACGCGGGCGGTGGCGGAGATGCGCCGGCTAGGTGTGGCGTGCGGCGCGCAGGCGGACACGTTCACGGGCTTGAGCGGCTTGGGCGATTTGATGGTGACGTGTTTCTCGAAGCTGAGTCGCAATCGCGGCTTTGGCGAGCGGCTCGGCAAAGGCGAGACGGCGGAGGCGATTGTCGCGAGCATGACAGCGGTGGCGGAAGGCTATCCGAACGCGCGCTCGGCGCACGAACTGGCACGCAAGCACGGCGTCCAAGCGCCGATCATCGAACAAGTTCACGCCATGCTCTACGCGGGCAAGGACGTGCGGAAAGCGGTGCAGGATTTAACGGCGCGCGAATCGAAGGCGGAGGATTGAGGGAAATTTACAATCGCGGCTTTGATTTCCTGCAACAACTCTGCGTGGGATTCCACAGGTTGGAATTTCGGGAATTGTTGCTTCACGTTCTCCGGCGCAAGAGTTGGGGCAGCAAACCTTCGCTTGAAAGGACCCGCAAGCGTGAGATAATTCGAGCATGAAAGTAACAACCGACGAAGAGGGCCGGATGGCGTGCGCAGAGCTATTTCCGCCACGTTCCACTTTCGACGCCCGGCGGATGCCGGACGGCGCGGTGCGGGTCGTGAAATTGGAAGAGGGCGACGTGCGGGTTGTGAAATCTGTTCTCACAAAGGATGGCCTGTTGATTTCCCCTGTGAGAATCAGTCGGCAAACCATCCGGGCGGCCATCCGCGCCGACCGTGATGCCCAATGAGCGCATACTGGGATAGTTCCGCGGTCATCGCGGCATGGATTGATCCTGACCTACGCCTTCGCCTTCATCGCGAACGTGGCATCACCCGAACGCATACACTGGCGGAAATCTTCTCGGTATTCACCGGTGGCAATCTCACGATTCTGCAGGAAGCCGATCAAGCCGCCAAAACGGTGGCGAATCTGGCGCTCGATTTGGATTTCGTGGACTTGGAGGCAACCCATGTCTTGGAGGCGCTGCAATTTGCCCGCGCCAGAGGTGTCCGGGGTGGCCGGGTGCATGATTACCTTCACGCGGTTGCCGCCGAGAAGAATCAAGCGGCGAAGATCATCACGGTGGACCGAAACGACTTCGAGGGATTGTCGAACCTGCCGATTGAGCAGCTTGATTGATCGCGAACTCCACTGCTAAGCGGAGTTGATCGCAGCTTTGATTTCCTGCAACAACTCCGCGTGGGATTCCACGGGTTTGAATTGCGGGAATTGTTGCTTCACGTTTTCCGGCGCGTGGATCAAGAAACCCACGTTGGCTTCGGCGAGCATGGCGGTGTCGTTGTAGGAATCGCCGGCGCTGACGACGTGGTAATTCATCCGCTTGAACGCGGCCACGGCTTCGCGCTTCTGCTCCCGGATGCGCAGCTTGTAATCCACGATCCGGTCGTTCTCCACCACGAGGCGATGACACAGGAGCGTCGGCCAGCCCAGTTGCCGCAGCAGCGGGGCGGCGAATTGCTCAAAGGTGTCCGAGAGAATGACCACCTGGACCAGCGAGCGCAGTTCGTCGAGGAATTCCTTCGCGCCCGGCAAGGGCAGCAGCGTGCCGATGACTTGCTGGATGTCGGAAAGCTTGATGCCGTGCTGATCGAGGATCGCGATGCGGTAGCGCATGAGCTTGTCGTAATCCGGCTCGTCGCGCGTGGTGCGGCGGAGTTCCGGGATTTTGGTTTTCTCGGCGACGGCGATCCAGATTTCGGGAGTCAACACTCCCTCCATGTCCAAAGTAACGATTGATTGTTTCACGAGCGCGGAGTTTTTCAGAAGCGCCGTGCGGAATCAATCCCGGTCAACTTTTCGATCCTCGTGACTTTGACTTCCTTGACGGGGTGATCGGCCCAGTAGGTCAGCGCGTAATCACCGACAATCTTGATTTGAACCGGCCGGCCAACGTCATCGTGCCCCTGGTAGCCGCCCAGCGTGTTGGGATATTCCGCGAGACTTTCCAAAAAGGGCGGGATCCGATCACGTTCACGGCGGGGTTGTTCGCACCGTCCACGGTCAGGTTCATTTGCACGAGCCGCGTGCCGTGCGAGTAGTCGGCGTAGGTTTTCTCGTGGCCGTTGTAGCGTGGCTGAATTGGCGAGCCGCGCGGATAATGCCAGCCGTAGGTGACGACGGGCTTTGGGGCCTGTGCCTAGAGGTTGGAGTAAATCAAAGGCGAGAGGACCACATTCTTTTTGGCGCCGCTGACCAAACGCCCCGAGCGGTCTGCCCTGCGTTTCGGCGCGGCCTCCTTCACCTCCCGAGCTAAGGCTGGTGGAGCCGACAAGGATCGAACTTGCGACCTCCTGAATGCCATTCAGGCGCTCTACCAACTGAGCTACGACCCCAACCAAAGCGCCGCCAATCTAATTACCGCCCCGCGAAAGTCAATTCGTTAAAATGCGGAAGCAAACAAAATCGCGCCGACACCCGGAGCATCGGGGACAGATTCGGCGCGAAGATCCGCGAGTGCTGCCAGCCAATTGGGGCCGGGGCCGGGTGACAACGCGGGCCCGAAACCGTTTGGCAAGGGGGCCGGCCCGCATCGCCCCGCAACCCATATTCAGCACGCCGTATCGGAGGTCGGCGCTTCCTTCGCACCGCGCCGACAAAAAACTCCCAAATACTTGTTGCGCTCAACAGTTCAGTTGCTACTATCCGTCGCCCGTCTTGACCCGCAAGACGGATGACATAACTAAAGCGCGATTTTACGCAATGCCGACAATCAATCAATTGGTCCGTAAGGGCCGCAGTAAACTGAAATTCAAATCCAAAGCCCCGGCTTTGGCTGGCTCGCCGTTTCGGCGCGGCGTCTGCATCCAGGTGATGACCCGCACGCCCAAGAAGCCCAACTCTGCCATGCGTAAGGTTGCCAAGGTGCGCCTCACGAACGGCCACGAGGTGATCGCTTACATCCCGGACGAAGGCCACAATTTGCAGGAACACTCGATTGTGCTCATTCGCGGCGGTCGCGTAAAGGATTTGCCCGGTGTCCGTTATCACATCGTGCGCGGCACTTTGGACGCTGCCGGCGTGGAGAAGCGGCGCGTGAGCCGCTCGAAGTATGGCGTGAAGCGCCCGAAAGCCGCCAAGGTCGCTGCTGCTCCCGCCGCCGCCGCCTAACCACTCAACCCTTTAAGAATCTAAAAAATCAAATGTCTCGCAGACGACAGGCCACCCGACGACCGGTGAACAAGGACGCGAAGTTTCAAAGCGCCTTGGTTTCAAAACTTGTGAACACGATCATGCGCGGGGGCAATAAGAGCACCGCCCAGCGCATCGTTTACCGCGCATTCGACCGCATCTCCGAAAAGAATCCGGCCAGCAACCCGATTGAAATTTTGCAGCGCGCCGTGGATAACGCCAAGCCGCGGATCGAAACCAAGCCCCGCCGGGTCGGTGGCGCGACGTATCAAGTGCCGCTGGAAGTGCCGTCCGACCGGCAGGCCGCACTGGCCTTGCGCTGGTTGGTGGATTTTGCCGATGCCCGCAAGGGCGCCCCGATGAGCGACGCCCTAGCGCTGGAAATCATGGAAGCCTATCAAGGGCAGGGCAACGCGATCCGCAAGCGCGATGACGTTCACAAAATGGCGCAGGCGAACAAGGCATTCGCGCATTTCCGCTGGTAGAACCAACTTTATCGCGCCCCGCAGGCTGACTCCGGCCCGGGGCGCTTTTTTATTCTCTGAAACCCTATGCATGCTGTCCCTGATAAACCCACTCCGTCGGATTCGCCGAACTCGCCCCATCGCGAGTACACGCTCGAACGCACTCGCAACATCGGCATCGCCGCGCACATTGACGCGGGCAAGACGACGACCACCGAGCGCATTCTTTTTTACACCGGGCTGATTCACCGGATCGGCGACGTGGACGACGGCAACACGGTCACGGACTGGATGGAGCAGGAACGCGAGCGCGGCATTACCATCACTTCCGCGGCGGTAACCTGCTACTGGACGCAAAAGATGGAAGCCGGCCTGTACAAGGCGTTCGACAGCATTGCCCATCGCATCAACATCATTGACACTCCCGGCCATGTGGATTTCACGGCGGAGGTGGAGCGTTCGATGCGCGTGCTCGACGGCGCGGTCGCCGTGTTTTGCGCCGTGGCGGGCGTGCAGCCGCAATCGGAAACCGTGTGGCGGCAGGCGACGAAATACAACGTCCCGCGCATCGCCTTCGTCAACAAGATGGACCGCATCGGTGCGAATTTTGAAAATGCGCTGAGCGACATGCGCAAAAAGCTCGGCGCGTATGCCTACCCGATCTTTCTGCCGATCGGCGCAGAGGAGAATTTCGAGGGCGTCATTGACCTCGTCAACCAGCGGGCCATCGTCTGGGGGCCGGGCGACGTTTTGAATGAAGGCTTGAAGTACGAGGTGAAGGACATCCCCGATGAACTGAAAGAAAAAGCCCAAGCAGCTCTGGCGGAATTGATTGATGCGGTGTCCAACAAGGACGACACGATTGCCGAAATGGTGATCAACGAAACTCCGGTCGAACCGCAGGTGCTCAAGGCCGCCATCCGCCGGCTCACCTGCAAGATTGAATTTGTGCCCGTGCTGTGCGGTTCGGCGTTCAAGAAAAAAGGTGTGCAGGTGTTGATGGACGCCGTGGTGGATTACCTGCCCAGTCCGCTGGACGTGCCCGGCGCGCACGGCCTCGAGGTGGGGACCGACAACGTGGTGCAGGTCCGAACCAACGACGGAGAGAAGTTCTGCTCGCTCGCCTTCAAGTTGTGGACCGATACCTATGCCGGCAAGCTGGTGTTCTTCCGCGTCTATTCCGGCCATCTGAAAAAAGGGGACACGATTTACAATCCGCGCACGCGCCGCCGCGAACGCGTCAGCCGGCTGATGATTATTCAAGGCAGCGAGCGCAAGGACATCAACGAGGTGTTCGCCGGGGATATCGCCGCGCTGGTGGGCCTGCGCAACATCACCACCGGCGATACGTTGTGCGATGAAGATTTCGACGTGACGCTCGAACCGCCGACCTTCCCCGAGCCGGTCATCAGCATGGCCGTCGAGCCCAAGACCAAGCAGGACCGCGATAAGATGTCCGAAGGTTTGCAGCGCCTGGCCGAAGAAGACCCGACCTTCCGCTGCTTCACCAACGAAGAAACCGGCCAGTTGATCATTGCCGGCATGGGCGAGTTGCACCTCGAGATCATTCGCGATCGCTTGTTCCGCGAGTTCAAGGTCCAAGCCAATGCTGGAGCGCCGCAGATCGCCTATCGCGAAACCATCACCAAAGCGGCGGAGGGCGAGGGCAAATTCATCCGACAATCCGGCGGCCGCGGCCAATACGGGCACGCCTGCATTGAAATTCAACCGAACGAACGCGGCAAAGGCGTGGAAGTCGAAAACAAGATCGTTGGCGGATCAATTCCCAAGGAATATATCCCGGCGGTCATTGCCGGTATTGAGGAGGCGATTAAGGGCGGCGTGTATGCCGGCTTCCAAGTCATTGACATCAAAGCCCAGGTCACGGACGGCTCGTTCCACGAAGTGGACTCGAACGAACTCGCGTTCAAGATGGCGGGCATCTTCGCGTTAAAAGACGCCTTCAAGAAAGCCGGCCCGATTTTGCTCGAACCTATCATGAAGGTCGAATGCACCACCCCCGAGGAATACCAAGGCGACCTTGTGGGCGACATCAGCCGTCGACGCGGCGCGATTCAGAACATTGACTCGAAGCTGGGACAAGTCATCGTCAGCGCCCATGTGCCCCTGGCCGAAATGTTCGGTTACGCCACCGCCATCCGCTCGCTCTCGAAAGGGCGCGCCTCCTACTCGATGGAGCCATTCTCGTTCGAGCAAGTGCCTAACAGCGTGGCGGAAAAGATTCTGGACTCGGCGAAATCAAAACCCGCTGCGCGGACCTGAACGCAGCGCCCCGCAACGCAAAGCAATCACACCAAGAGCATCCGGGCGACCGGATGCTCTTTTGTGTTTGTCTCGCTGCGGTCGAAGGCGCGGTTCAATTCCAGTCACGGAGAGTTCTCCCCAGTTCGTCGGTGTGGGCTGGAAAAGTTGCCGTTGCAAGCCGTGGAAGATCGCGGCGAGGTCGGACATTTCTCACAGACCAAGCCAACCCACACTTCAATCATCCCGCTCAGCCCCCCTCCACGCCCATGGCCTCACGGGTTGGTTCGTGGGTTCGGAGTATAGTGCAGAAGCATACATGGGAGCGGCTGGCTCGGGCGAAGGCGCGTTGGTACCGGTGCCTGCCAGTCTGGTTGCCTTTGACCTCACCGGAGCTTCTGCGGCCGGTAAACTACCTGCCGATGGGGCTGGTCAGTTCTATGTTTTTGACCCAATCGTTACTGCCCTCCCTCTCGGCAATGCGGCGATTCAGATCAGGGTTTGGTACAATAACGGTCTGTATGCCTCCTACGAGGCTGCTGCTGCAGCCGGCAATAATTTTGGCAAGTCCGCCGTCATGACCATCAACCTGAAGGCGCCTAGTGATTGGACCGCGCAAAGCCTGAATGACATCAGCATGGCAGCCTTCACCGTTGGGACCGCCCCAACCGCTCCAACCATTGCACTGGCGAACAACGGCACGCAAGTGCCCGCTGGCAGCCTCCTCGCCGGCTCCACCGCCAATGTGCTTCTGAAGTTTCAAACCGCCGTGACGGTTGCCAATGCCACCCTGAACACGGTCAATTTCACCACCGCTGGAACCTACGCTGCGGCGGATTTATCCAACCTCAAGCTGTTGTATAACGCTTCCAGCAGCTTTAGCGGCGCCACGCAAATTGGCTCGTCGCTTACTGGCAGTGGCATCGGAGTGGGCGCCCCCTCCTTTTCTGCGCTGACCCAGACCATCATTTCTTCCAGTACGGGTTACTTCTTCATCACCGCCGGTGTTGCGCCAGGTGCTACCCCTGGCAGAACGCTGTCGGTAAACGCCATCGGCAACAGCGATCTGACCTTTGCCTCCGGATCTCCCACGGGCGGACCGACATCGGCAGGCGGCACGCAGACCATTACTGGTACCACTGTGAACACGCTCGCTTCCAGCCTCAACCCTTCCACCTTCGGGAGCAGCGTCACCTTCACGGCCACCGTCTCCCCGAGCGCCGCCAGCGGCACGGTGAATTTCAAGGATGGCACTTCCACCCTGGGCACCGGCACGCTGAGCAGCGGCACGGCGACCTTCACCACCAATGGCCTGAGCCTCGGCGACCACTTACTCACGGCGGAATACAGTGGCGACGCGACTTACACCGCCAGCGCGAGCAGTGTCTGGACCCAGAGCGTCTATGTGGTGACTACTGCGGTCAACGATACGTTGGGAGCATGGCAGAATACCAACACCATCGTCGCGGCCAGTGTCCTGACCGCCAATGACATTTGGGCGGCCATCTACCCCGCAACCATTACCAATGTCACTTACACCGGCACCAACGGTGGCGCGGTCTTGCTGGCTGGCACGAATGTCATCTATACCCCAGCCAGCAACTATGTCGGGAGTGATGTCTTCACCTACACCATTGCGGACGGTCACGGCGGCACCGCCGTCGGCAGCTTGGCTGTAAGCGTGCAAGAAGGTGGGGGTAACCCGCCGAGCAGCATTGGCGGCATCATTATCGAAGGCGGCACCGTGAAACTCTCGTTCCGTGGCGTGCCGCTGCGGACCTATCAAGTGCAAGCCACCGAGAGCCTGGTCACGCCTAACTGGCAAACCTTGGGCACCGCCACCGCCAGTCGCACGGGGGTGATTACTTACCAAGACACGCCCCCGGGTGGCTCGGGAACGCGCTTCTACCGCATCCGCCCCCTATAAGTCCACCGCTTAAACCTGCATCCAACCATGAAAAACCAAGAACAAATCCAACCCTCTATTGGCCGAGTGGTCGCCGCTGGCGTGGCGACCGCGCTGTCGCTGGCGCTGCTGCCGGTGGCTTCCGGCCAGGCCATCTCGCGCCCGCAAACCTTCACCGAAAACCGGGCGCTCAACGACGGGACCGGTCTGGGTAACGAATTCATCCACGGGCTGACGTTCTTCAGCGACTATCCCGGGGCGACCTTGACCAGCCTGACCGTGGAACTGAACCTCACCGGCGGATTCAACGGGCAACTCTTTGCCTATCTGGCCAACGACACCGGCTACTGCGTGTTACTGAACCGGGTGGGCCGGGACGCGGGCAACCTGGGCGGATTCATTGATCCGGGCATGAACGTGACCTTCTCCGACACCGCTCCGAACGGCGACGTGCATATCTATGCGCCGCACGACCTGAGTAGCCCGCTGACGGGCCTGTGGGCGTCGGACGGGCGGGAGACAGATCCGGGGACTGTAGTGACGGGGGATCTGCGGTCGGGATTACTGAGTTCCTTTGCGAACGGGGCCGCGGATGGAACGTGGACGTTGTATGTCGAGGACCTGGTACCCGGACAACAAGCGACGTTGCACAGTTGGACTTTGAACCTGACCGGGATTCCGGAGCCCGGCACGGGGCTGCTGTTCGGGTTGGGGGTGTGCGGCGTGGCGGTTCATGCCCTGCGCCGCCGCCGGTGACCGGCGGCGCACGCCGAGCGGTCCAGAGCGCGAGCTGACCACCGGAATTCGGGCTAACCAGACTTTGGCTTGCGCCTCGGTGGATTCGAGTCGTGATAACCCGCCCGGGCAACTGCGGAGCCCGCGGTGAATCAAGCCTTCCGGCTGCCTTTAGGCCGCTGCGGCTTGGTCGCCACCGGTCGTGTCGCGGAGGGTCTTGCGCTGTTCCGGCTCTTGCTTGCAGGTGGCGGCGCGGGAGTGGTGCTTTCGTGAATGGACTGCCGGAGTTTGTCCACCGCCTGATCCACCTGGGCTTTCGTCTGCTTGACGGTTTTCTGGGTGGCGTTGATAGCGTCCGAAAGCAGGTTGCAACCTTGCTGGATGCGCTTGGTGTAGCTGCCTTCGTTCAGTTCAATTCCCTTCGACTTCAAGAAGCCGCCGAGGTTGCGGAAGAGTTCGTCTTTTTTGATGGTTTGCATAGTTTGTTCGTAACTTTGCCGAGAGAATAGCCTGCAGCACTGTGGCTACAATTATACCTTCGCGACAGGTTTATAGCGTCGCAGACAGAACCGCAACTCACCGCCGCCCGGCGCGCAATTTGAAGCGGTCGAAGGACTCCATGAGCGTCGCGCGATCCGCGTTCCGGTAGGCATCCGGGAGATAACGCCGGTCGGAGCAAGCCAGCACGGCGGCATGTTCCTGGAGGGCGAGCAAATCCGGGTCGAGCGGATCAATGAAGGAATTCACCGCCTCTTCGAGATCGGTCAATTGCACGTCATCGTCGCGCTTGGCGAGCACCGCGCGTTCTTTCGAGCGCGTTAGAATAGCCTCAATGTCGCTGCCCGTCAGCGGCCGATTGCCGAGGTGCTCGCGAATGTAAGCTTTGATCGCATCGGCGAGCGCGATCTTTTTGACCTTCGCGACAACGGAAAATAGTTCCAGCACGTCGTCCGGGCCCTGTGCCGGAAACAACGGCACGCACAAACCGAAGCGACCCTGACGTTTCATGTCAATGGCGAGCAGGTCCGGGCGGGAGGTCATCGCGACCCACAACTCGCGCCCGCGCAGGGTGGAATCGCCGATGTGCGCGGCGAACGCGGCGAAAATCCGGCCCGAGACGCCGCTGTCGCCGGAATCCGTGTCGCGCGAACCAAACACGGCATCGGCTTCATCCACGACCACAATCACCGGTCCCAGCGCGCGGATGGTGAGGAGGATGCGAGCCTGCTGTCGTTCGGTGTCGCCCACCCATTTTGAGCGGAACTCGCCCAACTCCATGACTGGCAGGCCGCACTCGCTGGCGAAGCAATCCACGAGAAAAGACTTGCCAACCCCGACGCGCCCCGGCAGCAGCACGCCGCGTTCGAGCACATCGGTCTTGTTGTTTTTGATGAGCCAGGCCAGTTCGCGCAGCTTGGCCTTCGCCGCCGTGTGCGTCGCGACGCGGTCCAGCGTGACGCCGGGCCTGGGATCTTTGAACCGCACCAACCCCTGGCAAAATTCCTCGATCAGCCGCTTCTTGCTGCTTGCCAGATGATCGCTGGTGATGCGGATGCCATTGCGGATGGCCTCGGCGACGAAATGCTGGAGGCGCAAGACATTCAAACCGGCGGTGCGCGTCGCCAGTTCGGCGGGCGTGAAATCGCTCCAATCGGCGAAGGGCTTTCCGCCGGCCAGTTTTTCGGCCCAACCGGATTCCAGGAAGCGCTGCCGCTCTTCAACATCCGGCAACTCGATGCGCACCTGCGCCACATGCGGATTGCGCAGCAGGTCGGCGTGCAACTCGGTCGCGGATTCCGTGACCAGCAGGACGCCGACATCAATGCGCGCCAGTTCCGGCGCCGAGGCCCATTTCAGAAACGTGACCAGGTTGATGCGTTCCTCGACGCTCGCGCCCGCCTGTTCGGTGGCGGGAATCAGCTTCTCGGGAAAATCAATGACCAGCGTGACGCCTTTCCACTGCCGGTCGTCCTCGGCCACTTTCAGAAAAAAGCGCGTGAGCAGCGGCGCCAGCGCGAGAAAACTCTTCGGCGGTCCTTGCTGGTGAAAGTTCGTGTTCTCGACGTCGTCGAAGATTTCCAGCCACTCGAAGAACCGCTTTTGCATCTCCGGCGAACCGAAGGTCAGCCCGCCGGAAATGTCGTAGAACAGCAGGCAGGAACGCTCGGGGAAAAGGCGGCGCAACAGGAACGTCTTGAGCGGCACGTAGCTGAGGCGCTCGCCGTCCGGCAGCGGGAAGAGATCGAAAATGTTCCCGTGCAGGACGAACAACGAATAGCTGCCGCCGTTCCAGCGCCGCGCTAGTTCCAGCGCCCAGCCGCGCAGGGGAAGGCGCGAAATGGTGGGTGTGATCTCGTCGGGAGAGGTTGTCGGTTTGCTCATGCTGTCAATGGTTGATTGGTTGGCTCCCAGTGTTCTTCCAGTTTGTTGAGGATGCCTGCCTCTATTTCAAGACTTTTGCGAGGACCTCTTCACAAACTGCGGAATCTCCAAGCCCGATTTGCGAGCGTCCGCCTTCAGTTTGTCAAATTGCGCGACTTCCTCGCCCTGCCAGACAAGGTCAATTCTGCGGATTTGGCGCATCGCTACATGGTCATATTTCTCGGGGTAAGCCCAATAGCACGACAGGCAGACGTTCTTATCCTTGATGCTTTTCCAGTTCTCGCAGTGCTCACAGGACCATGATTTTGCCCGGTTTGCCGAACCGCAGAGCAGCATGAAATCGTCCGTGTGAAGTTCGTTGCTGTCTCCGGCAACTTCGTAAGGAATGCGATGGTCAATCTGCAAATGCGGTTCATCCATCTTCTCAAGATAGATGAAACACTGGCAGCCATATTTCTTGATGAGGTGTTCTTTGATTTCTTTGGAAAGACCTGTGCGCCCGCTGAACCGTCGAAATTGCTTCTTGGTCGGATCCGCAAACCGGTAAGCTGCTATCTTCCGACCGTTGGCGGCAGCGACGCGAAAGGTCTCGAGCTGAATCCCGAGTTCTCGGACATCGCGCGCCGCGCGTGGTGGATGATCATAGCCGTATTTGTTCTTCAACTGTTCCGTCGTGATGTGCCCGTGCTTGAGAATATGATCAATGACGGTCTTGGGGCGTTTCCCGGTGACGGATGCGCAAAGCTCAAGAAACTCTCTTGGATATTTTTGTTTTGCCATAAGGCGGGGGTGTTTCCATCAATTGCATTTGCTCTTGGCGATGTTTGCGGTGGATGGCGGGATGAACTTCTAATTCCTCCGCCAGCGCCCGCGAAAGATACAGCGATTCCACCGTCATTTCATCACGGCCAAGCAATGTCGCTTGTGAGGAGCGCCCCGCCTCGAGTTCAACCAGCGTCAATTGCAATTTGGCCGGCAGCGGTTTGCCGTAACTGCGATTTCCCAAACGCCCGTCATAACTCACGAGGTAACGGACATTTTTCAAGTTCAACACCGCGAGTTGAGCCACAAAGTCATCGAAGGAAATCCCGGAGAAATACCGCGAGTCACGTTCCCCGCAAACGCCTTGATAGGGTGGGTCCATATACACCACATCATCTTCCCGCACATTCGCCAGGACATCTTCATAGCTTACCGAGGTGACGATCGTCTTCCCGCGCAGCAATGTCGAAATCGTATTGAGGTTCGCCTGCATCGTTTCGGGTTGCGTTCCCAGCCGGCGTTTGTCGGGGCTTTGATTGAAAAAACCTTCCCCGTTGTACCGCACCGCGCCTTTCACACACCGGGCCAGCAGATACAAAAGCAACCGTGGGTCTTTCGTGCGGTTGAACGACTCGCGCACTTGGTAATAGTGCTCCAGTGCATCGCTGTGGTCGGCGCGCCAAAGTTCTTGGTAGAATTTTCCAAGTTCCTTTTGGCCGTTGATGATCAAGGAGAACAACTGGGCCAGCGGCGCGTTAAAGTCATTCAACCAAAATTCCTTCGCCCGTCCGCGGGCCGCCGCCGCAATGGAAAGGGCAGCCGAACCGGAAAACGGCTCGACCAGCCGCATTGTGCCAACTGGAAGATATTGAAGAATCAATGGCGCCAGCGCCCGCTTGCTACCTTGATACTGGAAAGCTTGGGGAACGGTCATGCGGTGTTCACTGTCTCTGGTTGAGCGTTGGCCGCACGACGCGTGCCTGCGCTGGGATCACCGGTGGCGTGCTGGCCGCGTAGCCCACGCGCAGTTCGGTGGCCGGCATGTCGGCGACGAGGTCTTTGAACTCGTCCAACTCGGAAAGCCATTTGTTGGTCTGGTCAAGATGCTCAACCGTGGCGTCAATGCGGGCGGTGAGCGCCTCGGCATTTTTCGTGGCGACGGCGTCGGCGCGGATGAGTTTGATTTGCTGATCCAGGCGTTCTTGCTCTGACACCACGAGCGCCAGGTTTTCCTGGGCTTGATCCAGACGTTGCTGACGCTTGCGCAGGACTTCCAGTCGTTCGAGCCGCGAGCCGAGATAGCGTTGCTTGGTTTCCAGCCCGGTGCTTGGGCCCTTGCTCTTAAGCGTTTCGAGTTCGCCCGTCAGGCGTTTGGCTTCGGCTTCGGCTTCCTTGAGCACGTTGGGCAAATCTTCGCGGCGCTCGGATTCGAGGAATTGTTCGAGCGATTCCTCGATGCCGAGCAGGCGGAGGTAAGTCCACATGAGTTCGTCCAGCTTGCGCAGGCGCGGGTCGGTGCTGGAATCGGGCGACGCCAGAAGATTGTCCGCGCTGGCGGTTTCGATGTCGCGGCAGACGGCGGCTAGGCGGTTGTAGCGCTCGCGGCGTGACGCGGAGAGCGAGTCCAGCAGCGCGTCGCGGCGCTGAACGAACTCGGCGACCCGCTGCATTTCGGCGGCACGCCGGGCGCTTTCACCGCGACGATCCACCCAGCGGCGGAAGAACGGCAGGTCGGGCAGGTAAATCCAGCCAAGGGCGTAGAGCGTGCCGCCGACGATCAAGCCGAGGAGGTTGGCGCTGAGGAAGCCGACGCCGAGCGTGAGCAGGCCCAGCGTCGCGTGATGCGGGCTGCGCAGGAACTCGCCGTGGTAGTTGGGTGCTTGCTCTTCCATCGCCGTTCGCCGGGGAGTTTAGTGCAGGATCATGTCGAGGGCACGCAAAACCGGGTTCACGCGCCGGGGAATTTTGGTGGCTCCTCTTTCGGCTCGTCGCGGCGGCGGAAGAGCATGTAGCTGCCCCACTTGAGCAGGGCAAAAACTCCCGCCGCCAGGAGGAACAACTTCTCAATCGAACCGCCGAAGAAGACAAAGATTCGTGTCTTCTGGATCGCCAACGCAATGCCGAAACTGCAGCCGACCATCACCATCAGCCCCGAGAGCCGGTCGAACCCGGGCACGTCGTCGAACGAAACGTTTTTCCGGATGAGCACCAGCGTGGCAACCATCGAGACGATCGGCAGAAAATAGACGAGCAGGTTGGCGTCGAGCAGGTTCTCGCCACTGAAGAAAAGTGTGTAGGCCGTGATCACGCCGGCAAACATGCCGGGCACACACACCAGATAAACGAGCACGGAGTAGAGATATTTCCACGGCGCGAGTTTGCCCTGCTCCTTGCCATGCGTTTGGCCCGCCAGCCATGCGAGCACCGGCGGCGCGATGAAGGCGAGCAACAGCGCCACGGAGTGCTGCCCCGCCCATTGGATCAATTCACGGGTGGTCATGGCGGGACTGGTCAGACCCGGCGCCGCCATTTCTCAATCCCGGGCAACTCGCCACCGGGCGGCGCGTCCGTTTCCAGCCGGTTCAGCAGGTCTTGCGTGAGATCATTGAACCACGGCCGCTTCCGCATCACTTCGGGCGGTTCGTCGGGGCGCGGCAGTTGCAGTTCCTCCACGAGGCGACCCGGCTTCGCGGCCATGCGCATCACGCGGTCGCCCAGGTAAATCGCCTCCTCCATCGAGTGGGTCACGAGAAACACCGTGCTCTGCTGCTCCCGCCAAAGGCGCACGAGCAATTCCTGCATCTGCATCCGGATCTTCGGGTCGAGCGCGCCGAACGGTTCGTCCATGAGCAAAATCTTCGGCTCCAGAATCAGCGTGGCGGCGATGGACACGCGCTGCTGCATTCCGCCCGACAACTCGGATGGATACTTCTCTTCGGAGCCGTCCAGACCGACTTTCTTGGCCCACTCATGCGCCCGGTCGCGTCGTTCCCGCCCGCCGATGCCGCGCAGCTTCAGGCCGAAAGCGATGTTGTCCGCGACGGTCAGGTGCGGCATGAGCGAGTACTTTTGGTCCACCATCCCGCGGCCGGCGTCGGGCTTCTCGATGGGTTTTCCGAAAACGTGCGCGTCGCCGGAGGTCGCCGGGAAATGTGGTCGCAACCCGGCGATGATCCGCAACAAAGTGGATTTGCCACAGCCCGATGGGCCGACGACGGCGATGAGTTCACCCGCGTTCGGCAAATCGTGGACCACGAACGAAACGTCCTGAATCGCCACTTTGGCGTTCGGGCCTTCGCCGAAGGATTTCGTGACCTTGTTGAAGCGGACCACCTCTGGCAGTGGCACCGGTGCGGCAGGCTTCGCTGGAGTTGGCTCGTCCATTTTACTTCCGGTTCGCGTAAGGAAACAGCATGCGTCCGCCCAGCCGCCAGAGTTGGTCGCACGCGACCGCGATCACCACGATGACGATGATGATGGCGAAGATGGCGTTGGTGTGGCCGCGCCGGTTCGAGATGTCAATCAGGTAGCCCAGCCCGCGCTCGGCGTTGACGACTTCCGCCAGAATGATCCAGCCCCAGCCGACGCCATACACGCCGCGTAAATGATCCCAGATGTCCGCTTGCGCCACGGGGAACAAGACGTAGCGCACCAGTTGCCACTGGCTCGCGCCTTTCGTCATCGCCACTTCGAGATACGCGGCGGGCACGTTGGCGATGTCTTTGATGACCAACGGCAGTAGCGCGACAAAACAGCCGATGAAAAGAAACCCGACCTTTTGCGTCTCGTTCAAACCGAACCACGCCAGCGTCAGCGGAACGAAAACCACAATCGGCACGTAAGCGCCGATCAACGCCAGCGGCCGGAAGAACGCCGACACCGGCGGGAACGTGGCCATGTAAACTCCCAGCGGCACCGCGACAATCGCCGCCAGCGTGAAACCCACCGTGACCCGCCCAAACGAAGTGAGCGCGCTGCGCACCAGTCCCTGCTCGAAGTGGAGTTTGGGAAACGCCTGCAAAACTTCCATCGGGCTGGGCAGGATGATCGGCGAGAGGATGCGTGCTTCGACGGTCGCCCCTTGGGTGACGAACCACCACGCCGCGAGCATGAGCCCCACGAAACCGAGCGTCAGGCCGAGCGCCTTGGTTTCCGGCAATTCGGCCCGCACCCGCAGCCCGCCAAACCGCACGGTGAGCGTGAGCAGCGTTACGAAGGCCGCGGCAAATATGAAAAATCCGAGCACTATTCCTTCTCCAGCGGGAAGACTTTCACCTCAACCCGGCGGTTCTTCTTGTTGTGCTCCGGATTGCTGGCGTCCGTCATCGTGGGCACCGGATTGTCCCAGCCGTTGCCGAGGACCTTGAACTTGTTCGGGTCAAACTTGTATTTGATCAGGATCGCCTTGCGCACCGAGTCCGCCCGGTCGTAGGAAAGCTGGCGCACCAAATCAGCGGGCACGACGCCTTTGCGGCTGGCGTCGGTGTTGCCTTCGATGACGATGTAGGCATTGCCGAACGTACCGGCCAGCTTGCCGATTTCTTCCATCACATTCGGGATGGTGGGGTCGTATTCGGCGTTGAGCACGGTCTTGTTTGGCTCGAACGAAATGATGACGGACTTGGTGAGAATTTCCGCCGACTCGGCCTCGGCGGTTTTGAACAACGCGCCGGGCTTGAAGGTGGCCTGCGAGAGGTCGCGCACTTCTTTGTATTCCTCGGACAACTTGGCGAGGATGCTCGCGGCCTTCACCTTGGCGGCGGAAACGGGCGCGTCAATCGCGCCCAGCGATTTGTAAATCGTGGAAGCCCGGTTCCAGACGACCTCGAAGTTCGACGGATTCATCGGGTCGAGGAAGAAGTTGGCGTTCTCGCGGTAGTTGGTCAGATGCGCGTCGCCCTCGGCCACGCCACCGTCCTTGCCGATCATGCTCTTGCAGTCCTCGACCGGAATTCCGTAAGCCTTGGAAAGCGTCTGCGCCGCGCCGGCCACGTCCTTTCGCACCATGTCCATGCCCTCAAAAATCCCGCGTACCAGGTTGGCGACAATGTCCGGATGGTCGCGATAGAAATCATTCCGCACCGCCCACACGTCGGCGATGAGATGGTTCGCGCTGCCGGTGGTGACGACGAGCCGCGTGCCGGGGACTTTGTCGGTCACGGTGTAAATGTCCGGCGACCAGCCCACGAACGCGTCGAAGGATTGGTCCTGCACAAAAATCTTCGCCGCCGCCGGGGCGTCGCCCGCCCATTTGAAATCCACCTGCGCGGGGTCAATTCCGGCGTCAATCAGCAGCGACATGATGAGGTAATGGCTCGGCGAGTTCTGCGCCAGCACGACCTTGCGGCGCTTCCCGTCCTTCATCCGAAAATCGTTGATGTTACGCAGATTTCCGCGCGCGACGATGCCGTCGCCGCCGCCCGACCAGTCAATCTGCTGGGCGATGACCGGCACGGTGCGCGAGTCCTTCACCAGCTCCGGCGCGAACAACGCCATCATGTCGAGCGTGCCCCACAGGACATGGCTGTGGCCGCTGGCGAACAGGTCGCGGGCCTTGACCGGATCGTCCACGATTGAGAGCTTCACGTAGAACCCGTATTTCTTGAAAAAGACGCTACCTTCGTTCGGCTCCAGGCCGTTGTTCGCGACGAGGATTGGCGCCCAACCCGGCCAAACGTTGATCGGAAACTGCACGATCAGTTTGCCGTCTTTCATTGGCTTGTCGTAATCGCTGACGCCGCTGACAGGCGGGATGGCCGAGCCATCCACGAGCGAAACTGCTTTGTCGCCGGCGAGCAGTTTGTTGGCGACGTCGCCCCCGGCGGGGGCCGCGGCTGCGGGCTTGTTGCCAGCAGCGAGGTCCTTTTTGATTTTGTCCGTGTCAATAGAGACGCTTGCCGATCTGCCGGCGGGAGCGATTTTGTCCCACCAGCGGTAAACGCCGAAACCCACCACGGCGAGGATGATGAATGTCAGAACAATTTTGCCACGTGCTGTCATAGTTTGATTTCTCCTTGGTTAATGCTTTTCCTACAATGATTCCGGCAGCGCAAAACGGTCTCAAACGCGCAGCGCTTCGCCCACCACTGCCGCAAAATTCTTCTCACTCTCAGCCACCGTGTCGTCGCTGGCCAGCAGTTCGTCCAGTAGCTCGTGAACCTGCCGCCGCTGATCTTTGGCTTGAAATACCTGGGCCAGATCCGTGGCGTAATTGCGGGCGGCCTTGACGGAAGCTGTGTGTTTTCGGACGCGGGTGACGGCTGCGTCAATCTCCCGGTCTCGGTCACTGTCCGCCTCAAAGCCCATTTCTCCGAGCAACTGCCGCACGTCCGCGTCCTCGGCCGCCGCCAAATGCGCATCCGAGTACATGCCCAACACCAACAAATCGAGCAACGCGCGACGCTGTGGTTCGCTCAGAGTTTTGAGATTCATAATCAGTGGCTCGTAGTTCTGGTGGTTACTCCGCAATCTTCTGTTTCTCCGGCAGCTTGCCGACGGCCTGGGCGGTGGCGGCCACTTCCGGCTGCACCATGCCCATCTTCTTCTTGTACTCCTGAAACAACATCGAGCCACGCGCCTTGCGCATCTCCTGCTGGCGCGAAATACCAGAACCCATTTCCTTGGCAAGGTCCAGCGTGGCGCGCATCTGGCCTTCGCCACCGGCCGCGGATTGGCGTAGTTGTTGCATGGACTGGCCCATCTCACCGCCCATCATGCCCTGTAGCTCGGTGATGGAACTTTTCATCATGCCGGCCAGGCTCTCCAACGAACGACCGATGGCGACCTTGGCTTTGACCGACTCGAACTCGCGTTGGAATTTCTGAATCTCGCGCAAGCTTTGGGCGATGATCTCCGTGTTCTGCCGGTATAGTTGTTCCAAGCTATCGGCCTGGCTTTTGTTCTCCGCGAGGTCCTGTTCGACGGTCGAAAGTTCCTCCGCGTAATGCGCGCCGTTGGCTTCGTCGTTGGCCGCGACGGCAGCCTGCAACATTCCTTGCAAGTCATCGCGCTGCCGCTCCTGACGCTTGATCTGATCTTTGAGCAGGGCGATCTGGCCCGCCAACTGGCCGTTGGCATAGTGAGCCTTGTCGGCCTTGACCTTGGAGTCGCGAATCCCGCGCTCGACGACCGCCTGGTTGATGGCGTCGGTTTCGGTGGCTTTCTCGGCCATGAGGCCGAGCCAGATGAACACTCGTTTGATGGATCTAAACATGGTGATTTCCTTTTCGGTTACTTCTTTTGCGGTGGCTCTTCTGCTTCCAACAAAATTTTCTTTTCCAGGATGAACTCCAATTGCGTATTGAGCTGGCTCTCGTTCGCCGCGCCCACGACCGTCGCCCCCAGTTTCTTCACGCCCTCAAAAACCTTGGCGTCCACGTCAAACGCCACGAAGTGGACGGCCACGCTCGCTTGCTGCTGGCCCGCCTCCTGCTGGAGTTTTGGCAGCGTGAGGGCCGGACTTGGCCCGACAGTGTTCATGCCATCCGTGATAACCAGCACATGCTTGCGCGTCAGGCCGGAGTTGAGTACGGCGTGCCCCGCGGTGTTCAGGGCGCTTCCCAAAGGCGTGCCGCCGTCGGGCGTGGAAAAGTTTTGCGCCCATTTCGTGAGCGCCGCGGCATTGAATGGCCCGAAGGGAAGCGCCGCGTGCGCCCCGCCTTTCTGGAATACAAACAAGCCCGCCTGAATCTTACGCGGGTTGCCCGCTACGCTATTGGTGGCGAAGGTCTGAATGTGATTGGCGATGGCGACCAACGCACGGTTGGCGATCAGGTATTTCGGGGTGAATTTTCCGGCGTCGTCTTTCACCAACTCCTTCATGCTGCCCGAAGTGTCATAGACGATGGCAACCGCTACGCCGTCCTCGGCGGCGGCGGAATCCGGGATGACATTCGCCCCAAGCAAAGCCACCACGATCGGAATAGTGATCAATCGAAAGAGTTTCATGTTCAAACTCAAACTTTCCAGAACTCCATACCGCCAACAACGAGTCATTCTTAACAATGTCTTCATGCGGTGTCAACGTATGCCGGAATGGCCTGCCCGCCGCAGCTACAATTCCTTGGAGGGTTTGTACGGTTTTGCGCGAACGCCCCCGCCCTCAAGCCAGCACGCCTCCGATGCCGCGCCCCTGCGAAGCTATTGCTGCGCTGGTTGCGCTTATGGAAAGTTCCGATTTGCCGCGCCACCGTCAGCGGCCATTCATCGCGTTGCTCGAAGCGGCGGGCGACTCCTTTGGCAAGAGACACTCAGCACACGGAGAACCCCAATTGCGCGCCTTTCAAAAGAAAGTGACCGCGTATGTATCGCCTGCTGATCCGGCGCTGGCGGAGAAACTGATCGCCAGCGCTCAGTCCATCATTGACGCGTTGTGCGGACAAAACTGAAGCGCGCCCAAATATTCTTCGGAATGGCGGCGTTGTCGGAAGTCCAGCCGCAGGCCGTTGCCGCCGACGTGCGTCGGCGCAAGTTTTCTCCCATCCGCCCCGGAAAGAACATCGCGGACTCCGTTCCGCAGCTACAAGCCGACAATCGCCGGATCGCCATAGAGCGTGAACGAGCCGGTGCGGGTGATCTTCACGTCCAGGAGTTGGCCGCGATGCCGCTCCGAACCGTCGAACAAAACGATCTTGTTGCACGGCGTGCGTCCGGTGAACCGCGCGGAGTTTTTCTTGCTCGGGCCTTCGACGAGGATTCGCACCAACTGCCCGATGAAGGCGTCGTATTTGCGCTTGCCGATGGCGTTGACGGTTTCCAGCAGCCGCGCGTGGCGTCCTTCGATGAGCTCCTCGGGGATTTGATCCGGCATCGCAGCGGCGGGCGTGTCCTTGCGCTGCGAATACTTGAAGAGGTAGGCGTTGTCGAACTCCACTTCGCGGCAGAGCGAAAGCGTTTCCTCGAAGTCCGCCTCCGTCTCGCCGGGAAAGCCGACGACAATGTCGCTGGTGATGCCCATGCCGGGCCGAGCTGCGCGGAGCTTGTGAATAATTTGCAGAAATCGCGCGCGGGTGTAGCCGCGGTGCATGAGCTTGAGCACCCGGTCGCTGCCGCTTTGCACGGGCAGATGCGCGCTCGCGACGAGCTTGGGCAAGCGCGCGTAAGCCTCCACCAGATCGTCGCCATAGCCTTTCGGATGCGGTGAGGTAAAGCGGATGCGCTCCAGGCCGTCGATCGCGTGCACGGCTTCGAGGAGTTGGACGAAGGGGGATTCCTCCTTCTCCTTCCGCGGAGGGAGGAAAGGGCTGGGGAGAGGAGGCGCAACAAGGTTTTGGACAAACCCCTCACCCGGCTTCGACACCCTCTCCCCATCCGATGGGGAGAGGAAAGGGGTGAGGGGACGCCGTCTCCCATAGCTCGTAACGATCTGGCCGAGCAATGTGATTTCCCGCACGCCCTGCGCCACGAGTTTCCGGCACTCGGTCACGATGTCCTCAATGCTGCGACTGCGCTCCTCACCGCGTGTGTAGGGCACGATACAGAAGGTGCAGTATTGATTGCAGCCTTGCATGATGCTGACAAAGGCCGTCACGGATTTCCCCTTCGCACTGCCGTTGAGCAAATGTTCGCGGATCGTGCCTTCGCTGCCCGTTTCCGCAGCCGTATCCACGATGTGCTTACGTCGGCCGGCCAGGAGTTCGTCCAGGTATTCCGCCGCGCGATGGAATTTCTGCGTGCCGAGAACGAGGTCCAGATCGGGCAGGCGATCCACTAATTCCTTCCCGCGACTTTGCGCCATGCAGCCCATGAACCCAAAAATCTGTCCGGGCCGCTCCTTCCGCCCCAAGCCGATGACCGAGGACATCTTGTTAAGCGCCGTTTGCTCGGCGTTGTCCCGCACGCTACAGGTGTTGAGTAGCACCACGTCCGCGACGTGCTCGGACGCCGCCAGCGTGTAGCCCTTGGCCACAAGCTGCGCAGCGACGGCTTCGCTGTCGCGCTCGTTCATCTGGCAACCGTAAGTTTTGATATAGACGCTCGGCATGGGCTAAGAGTGAACGACAGGATATTCGCAAACCGGGCAATGAAAAGACGGAAGATGGCCGGCGTTCGGCTCAGTCGAAGCGGTGCAATCCTCAGCTCCGATGACCAAGTTCCCCCGCCGGGATTGCGTCCGGCAAGGGAACTGATTTTCTATCCGGCAGAGTTTTTGATGGCTTGAGCGCCGGGCTCAGCCTCTGCCACCGCCGCCGTCTTAGTGCCGATCATGGCCGGGGGGAGTGACCGTAATATGGTGGATAACCTCGAACTCAATCAACCCGCAGCTCGTAGTTGGGGCGCGCATGTGGAGGCGAATCTCGTGGGCTCCTTTCGCCAGCGACGCGAGCATCAGCCAGTAACCGTCCGCGCCCTGTGGGAAGTAGTTGCCCGCAGCCACCCCGACCACCGAGTTCTCCGGGTAGGTAACCGGGAACGCGCCTGGCGACGCCGCGCGATAGGCCCGCACGTTTTTGACGGACACGCCGTCAATGCTCACCTCCAGGATGTCTGCCGCCTCGGTGTTGGCCGCCGCCGTCGCCTGCAAACAGGGCACGCAACAGGGCACGCCCGGCACCGTGAGGTTACAATCAAACACGCCGGCGCCGAAGATCCTGTTGAACACGGGCAGGAAAATGGCCTTGCCCGTCAGCATCGTGTAGGATCGTTCCGCCGAGCCGCCGAAGGTGCCGGCCCCGAATCACACTGGCCCGCATTGGTCTTCCCCAGCGAATGCGCCGGTCAGGTCCGTCAACGGGTTTCGGTCGGCGGGAATGCTCAGCGCCCACTGCC